>WTJD01000007.1 GCA_011524975.1 Lysobacterales bacterium | reverse complement strand
TTCGTTCACCGGTGCTCTCAGGCGCCGGCTCCTGCGGTGGTTTTCTGTTTCTGGAAGATGGGATTCCCATTCGCCCTTCCGGGTTCTGTAACGTGAACCAGATGTTTGAGTTGTTCACGGAAATGGCCCGTGCGGTGGAAGTGGTGCGTGGGCCGGGCAACGCGCTGTACGGTTCCAACGCGCTGCACGGCATTGTCAACACGCTGATGCCGCTGCCGGGCGACTTGCCTTACCTGGGCCTGGAGTACGGCGCCAATGACTTTGCGCGGGCACGGGTTTCTCTACCCGGTGGAGAAGACGACCGCTGGCATGCTGCCGCCATGTTTGGCTATGACGGCGGATTTCGAGAAGACTCGGCGCACCGGCAGGGCAAGCTGCACCTGAAGCATCAGGGCCGGTTGGCCGGTGGTGACCTGACGCTGGCACTCACGGCCACCACGCTGGATCAGGACACGGCCGGGTTCATATTCGGCTTCGAAGCGTACCGTGACGAAGCGCTCTCCAAGACGAACCCCATTCCGGACGCGTTTCGGGACGCGGCGAGCCAGCGTCTGTATGCCATTTGGACCCGGGCGGTGGGGGAAATAGCGCTGGATATACGGCCTTTCCTGCGACACTCTGACATGTCTTTTCTGCATCATTTCGCGCCCGGGACGCCACTGGAAAAAAATGGGCAGGTCAGCGCCGGAGCGCTCATTTCGGCATCTTTCGGGCGGGGTGACAGGTCGTGGACGGCCGGGCTGGATATTGAATGGGCCGAGGCTTTCCTTGACCAGTTTCAGTCTGACCCTACCGAGGGGCCGCCCCGGCTGGCAGAGACGCGCCCGCAGGGCCAGCACTATGACTACGAAGTGGCCCAGTATGCCCTGGCGCCCTATCTTCAGGTCGACTGGTCCCTGGGCGCACGTTGGGCCCTCACGGCCGGCCTGCGGTTTGAACATATCCGCTACGACTACAACAACCTGATGCTTGACGGCAACACGCGTGATGACGGAACGCCGTGCGGCATGGGGGGCTGCCTGTATACGCGCCCGGCAGACCGCAGTGATCACTTCAACAACGTAGCGCCCAAACTGCAGGTCCAATATCGTCTCGACGACGATGCCATCATCTATGGCGGTTTGACGCGCGGTTTTCGCGCCCCGCAGATGACGGAACTGTATCGATTGCAGAACGGGCAGCTGGTGTCCGATCTCGACTCGGAACAGCTCGACAGCCTGGAGTTGGGCTGGCGCACCGAACAGCCTTCCTGGCGGGCCGATATCGCCGCCTATGTCATGCGCAAGCGCGACTCCGTGTTTCGTGACGCCCAGGGCTTCAACGTCAGCGGCGCAAGAACCCGGCATCAGGGCATCGAGGCCTCACTGGCCTGGGCGTTGGGTGAGAGATGGCTGGCCACGCTGGACGGCAGTTGGGCCAGGCACCGCTATGATTTTACCTTCACACCTGTTCGCGGCGAGCAGTTCATTGCCGGCAACGACGTGGATACCGCTCCGCGCTGGCTTGGCAGCATGCGGCTGCGCTTCACGCCGAACGAGGACCTGGACCTGGAATTGCAGTGGATTCACCAGGGTGATTACTTCATGGACGCTCAAAATCTGCACCGGTACAGCGGCCATCAACTGCTCAACCTGCGCGCGGGCTGGTGGTTGGGTGACCAGACGCGGCTGACCCTTCGCCTGAACAACCTGGCTGACCGCCGCTACGCGGATCGCGCCGATTTCGCGTTTGGGCGTTATCGCTACTTCCCAGGCCGGGGAAGGGAGTGGTTTCTGGAATTTCGCTACCTGCCGGAAAATTGAGCTTGCCCGTCAGGACAGGCTGTTGGCTGTGGCCGTAACGCGGTCCGCAAGCGCCAGGCAGGCGGTGAGCCCGGGCGATTCGATGCCGAAGAGGTTGATCAGGCCCCGCACGCCGTGTTGTTCCGGGCCGGAGATCAGGAAATCCCTGAACGCTTCGCCGGGCTTCGCCAGTCGGGGCCGGATACCCGTGTAGCCGGGGAGCAGGTCATCCGGGCCCAACCCTGGAAGCCAGCGCCGGATAGAGGCGAGGAAACGCGCTCGGCGAGATTCATCGAAGGCATAGTCGATGGTGTCGACCGGTTCACTGTCCGGACCAAACCGCAACCGGCCGGACAGGTCCAGCGTTCCGTGGATACCCAACCCACCGCGCTCAGGCAGGGGGTAGACCAGGTGGTTCAGCGGGGATTTGCCCGCGCAGTAGAAGTAATGCCCGCGAGTCGGATTGAGGCCCGGGATCGAATCGCTGCTCATGCCCTCGATGCGCGAGGCCAGCCGCGTGGCATGGAGCCCCGCGGCGTTAATGACCATGTTGGTTTCGATGACGCAATTGTCCTGGCCGCCCGTATTCAGCAGCGGGCCATGTTTGCCGGGCCGGCCGGATGTCACCGGGGTATTGAATGCGATGATGCCGCCTGCCGCCTCGAGATCCGCCTGCAACGCCGACATCAGTGCATGGCTGTCAACGATGCCCGTGGATGGTGACCAGAGCGCGGCCTCGGCTCTGACCGCGGGTTCCTTCCGCAGCATCTGACCCTGATCCAGCCACTGCAAATCACTCAGGCCGCAGCGCTCCGCGTTGAGCCTGATGTGCTCCAGCGACGCGACCTGGTTCGATCCGCTGGCGACGATGAGTTTGCCAATGCGGCCATGGGGCACGCCCTTGAGCGTGCAATAGTCATACAGCAGCCGGTTACCCTCGAGGCAGGTCTCGGCTTTTACCGATTGGGGCGGGTAATAAAGCCCGGCATGAATCACCTCCGAGCTGCGGCTGGACACCTCCATGCCGATGGCCGAATGGGCCTCCAGCACCAGCACCTCGCGCCCTGACATCGCCAGGGCGCGCGCGATCGCCAGGCCAATGACACCGGCGCCGATGACAACCCGGTCGGCACGCATACGCTCCATCGGTACATTTTAATGGGGCCGCTTGCCCGGGGCCATGATGCACATTCAACCGGGCCTGCAACGCTGAGCGTCAAGCTGTGCTGGCTTGCCACGCGCGCTTTTCGGCGGGTGATCCGCTGTGTGTCGTTCACGCACAGGCGGGTCTGGGCAAAGGCGTGGCGCCCCGGTGCCCGGGCATGGGCTTTGCGTGTACCCCGCCGCAGGAATACTATAGGGGCTCCATTAAAGGGTGCTTCAGCGGGTGAGACAATGGCGGTGGACAGAGAAGCTCTGATCAGGGATCTGGTTCGGCAATTTGCCGATGTGCCGGGCGGTCTGCTGCCGTTGCTGCACGCCGTTCAGGAGGCGTTGGGGTATGTCCCTCCCGAGGTGATTCCTGAACTGGCCGATGGCATGGGGCTTTCGCGTGCGGAAGTCCATGGCGTCATCGGTTTTTATCACGATTTTCATGTCAGCCCGGGTGGGGAAACCACGATTCATCTGTGCCGGGCCGAGGCCTGCCAGGCCATGGGTTCCAGGGCGCTGGAAGCCCATGTGAAAGCGCGGCTGGGCATTGACTACGGCGAGACGACAGCAGACGGCAAGTACCGCCTGGAGCCGGTCTATTGCCTGGGCAATTGCAGTTGCGCGCCGTCCGTGCGGATCGATGATGACGTTCACGCAGGGGTGTCGCCGGACACCTTCGACCGGCTGGTGGAGGTTTGAGATGGCAGTGACCGTTTATGTGCCTTCCGACACCACGGCCTGCGCGCTGGGCGCGGACGAGGTGGCGGTGGAGATTACCGCCCAGGCCCGGGTGCGCGGCATCGATATCGAGCTGGTGCGCAACGGCTCCAGGGGCGCGTTCTGGCTGGAGCCCCTGGTGGAAGTGGAGACCCATGAAGGCCGCCAGGCCTTTGGCTCGGTGACACCGGACGATGTCGCGGGCATGTTCGACGCAGGATTTCCCGGCAGCTGCCGGCACAGCACCGCGCTGGGTCCGGTCGATGAAGTGACCTGGCTGTCGCGCCAAGAGCGCCTGACCTTCGAACGCGCCGGGGTGATTGATCCTCTTTCCCTGGACGATTACCGGGCACAGGGCGGATATCGGGGCCTGGAGCGGGCGCTGACGATGAGCGGGCAGGACATCGTCGATGAGATCAAACAATCCGGCCTGCGGGGCCGGGGGGGCGCGGCGTTTCCCACGGGCATCAAGTGGCAAACGGTACTGGACACGCCCGCGGATGAAAAATTCATCTGCTGCAATGCCGATGAGGGTGATTCAGGCACGTTTGCTGACCGGCTGCTGATGGAGGCCGACCCCTTTCAGCTGATCGAGGGCATGACCATTGCCGGCCTCGCGGTGGGCGCGGGGCAGGGCTACATTTACCTGCGCTCGGAGTACCCCCGCGCTCTGCGCGTACTGGAATCCACCCTGGCCACGGCGCGTGAAGAGGGCTTTCTGGGCCGTGATATCCGTGGCAGCGGCCAATCCTTCGATATCGAAGTCAGGCTGGGCGCTGGAGCGTATATCTGCGGCGAGGAGACCTCCATGCTGGAGAGCCTGGAAGGCAAGCGGGGGCTGGTTCGATTCAAGCCGCCGCTGCCGGCCATCGAGGGCCTTTTCGGACAGCCGACCGTTGTCAACAACGTGCTCACACTGGGCGCCGTCAGCACCATCCTGGCGCGCGGGGCGAAATACTATGAGGATTTCGGTACCGGCCGTTCACGAGGAACATTGACAGTACAGTTGGCCGGCAATGTCCGGCGGGGTGGGCTGGTCGAACTGCCATTTGGTGCCTCGCTGCGGGAGGTCCTGGAAGATTTCGGTGGTGGCACGGCCAATGGAAGGCCGCCACGCGCGATCATGGTGGGAGGGCCGCTGGGCGCCTATCTGCCGGCGTCGCTGTGGGATACGCCCCTGGATTATGAAGCCATGGCGGAGGCGGGCGGCATGTTGGGCCATGGCGGTGTGGTGGTATTTGACGACACCGTTGACATGGCCGATCAGGCCCGGTTTGCCATGGAGTTCTGCGCGGTGGAATCCTGCGGAAAGTGCACGCCCTGTCGGGTGGGCTCCGTGCGCGGAATGGAACTGATTGATAAGATTAAAGATAATGAAGCCAGGCAATCGAATCTCGGACTGCTGGATGAGCTCTGCGAGACCATGATTGACGGATCACTGTGCGCCATGGGCGGTCTGACCCCCATACCGGTGCGCAGCGCGATTGAACATTTTCCCGAGGATTTCGGGATCGCCGACGAGCGCTGAGCGGAGTCAAGACATGACCGACCTGATTCACTTAACCCCCTATGCGCCACAGCCGGACCTGGGCACGCCGCCCCCGGGCATCGGTTCCGAGGCCATTCGTCTGTTGGTGGATGGGCGCTCGGTGGAAGTACCCGCCGGCACCTCCGTGATGCGCGCCGCGGAACTTGCGGGCATTTCGGTGCCCAAGCTGTGCGCGACCGACCAGTTGGATGCCTTCGGCTCCTGCCGGGTCTGCCTGGTCGAGATTGAGGGTCGCCGGGGTACGCCGGCATCCTGCACCACGTTGGCCGAGGAAGGCATGGAGGTGCGCACGCAGAGCGAAAAGCTGCAGCGTCTGCGTAAAAATGTGGTGGAGCTTTACCTTTCGGATCATCCCAAACATTGTGAGACCGAATGTTCGCTGCACGACCTGGCCGCGGACATGGGTATCGGTGAGAGCCGGTACGGGACCGACGGCAGCAATCATCTCGACGCCGCGCCTGATTTTTCCAACCCTTATTTTCGCTTCGACCCTGCGGCCTGTATCGTCTGCTACCGCTGCGTACGCGCCTGCGAAGACATTCAGGGCACTTTCGCCCTGAGTGTGGATGGCAGGGGTTTTTCCTCGAAGATCGTCGCGGGCCAGTCGGAACAGTTCATGGATTCCGACTGCGTGTCCTGCGGCGCCTGTGTTGAGGCCTGCCCGACCACCGCGTTGGAAGACCGGTCGGTGCTGGAGAAAGGGGTGCCGGACGGGGTCACCCACACCACCTGCGCCTACTGCGGCGTCGGCTGCGGTTTCCGCGCAGAAACCCGCCAGGGGGAAGTGGTGCGAATGACACCGTGGAAAGACGGCAAGGCCAACGAAGGCCATGCCTGCGTCAAGGGGCGTTTTGCCTGGGGCTACGCGACCCACGAGGACCGCATCACCTCACCGATGATCCGGGACTCCATTGATGAACACTGGCGGGAAGTCAGTTGGGATGAGGCGCTGGCCCACACCGCCGCGAGATTGAAGGATATTCAGCAGAAATACGGCCCGGACAGCGTTGGCGGAATCACGTCATCGCGTTGCACCAACGAAGAGACCTACCTGGTGCAAAAGCTGGTGCGGGCGGCGTTCGGTAACAACAACGTGGACACCTGCGCGCGGGTGTGCCATTCACCCACCGGCTACGGGCTGAAGACCACCCTGGGTGAATCGGCGGGCACCCAGGCGTTTAACTCGGTTGCCCATGCGGACGTCATCATGGTTGTGGGGGCAAACCCCACGGATGCGCACCCCGTATTTGCCTCCCGGCTCAAACGACGGCTGCGGGAGGGCGCCCAGCTGATCGTGGTCGATCCGCGCGCCATTGAGCTGGTCAGCGGGCCGCATGTCAGCGCCGATCATCATTTGCAGCTGAAACCGGGCGCCAATGTTGCCTTTATCAACGCCATGGCGCATGTGATCGTCAGTGAAGGTCTGGACGATCTCGATTTCATCGCCGAGCGGTGTGAGATGCCGGCCTTCGAAACCTGGCGCGAATTCATTCTGCGCGAGGAGAACTCCCCGGAAGCCATGGAGGCTTTCACAGGCATTGACCCACAGGATTTGCGCGCGGCCGCTCGCCTGTACGCGGGCGCGCCCAACGGCGCCATCTACTATGGCCTGGGCGTGAGTGAGCACACCCAGGGTTCCACGATGGTGATGGGTATTGCCAACCTGGCCATGCTGACCGGCAATCTTGGACGCGAGGGTGTCGGCGTCAACCCTCTGCGCGGGCAGAACAACGTGCAGGGCTCCTGTGACATGGGGTCTTTCCCGCATGAGTTTCCGGGCTATCGGCACGTTTCAGACCCGGCCGTGCGGTCGATGTTTGAATCGGAGTGGGGCGTGGAGCTCCAGTCCGAGCCCGGATTGCGTATCCCGAACATGTTTGACGGCGCGGTGGCCGGTCACTTCAAGGCCCTGTACGTGCAGGGAGAGGATGTGGCGCAGTCCGACCCCAATACACAGCATGTGGAGGCGGCGCTCAAGGCCATGGAGTGCCTGATCGTGCAGGATATTTTCCTGAATGAAACGGCGCGTTTCGCGCACGTGTTTTTGCCGGGATCCTCATTCCTGGAAAAAGACGGGACCTTCACCAACGCGGAGCGACGGATATCGCGGGTGCGCAAGGTCATCGAACCACTGGCGGGCAAGGCCGACTGGGAGGCGACGGTGGCGCTTTCCAACGCATTGGGTTTTCCCATGGACTACCAACACCCGTCCGAAATCATGGCTGAAATCGCGCGCCTGACACCGACGTTCAAGGGTGTAACCTACGAAAAGCTGGACCGGCTGGGATCCATCCAGTGGCCGTGTAATGACGAGGCGCCGGAAGGCACCCCTACGATGCACACGCGCGAATTCGTTCGCGGGAAGGGTTATTTTGCGATCACCGGCTTTGTGCCCACCACGGAGCGCAGCACGCGCAAGTACCCGCTTTTGCTGACCACGGGGCGCATCCTGAGTCAGTACAACGTGGGCGCCCAGACCCGCAGAACGCCGAATTCACGCTGGGCCGAGGAAGACGTGCTGGAAATTCATCCGCATGACGCTGAGCAGCGCGGCATCAAAGACGGCGACTGGGTGGGTATCGAGAGCCGGGCCGGCGACACCGTGCTGCACGCGGTGGTGACCCCGCGGGTGCAGCCGGGCGTGGTTTACACCACGTTTCATTTTCCGCTGACCGGCGCCAACGTGGTTACGACCGAAAATTCGGACTGGGCCACGAACTGTCCCGAGTACAAGGTTACTGCGGTCCAGGTGACCCGGGTTAGCCAGCCTTCTGAATGGCAGCGACATTACCGGGCGTTCACGGACAGGCAGGAAGAATTGCTGGAAAGCCGCACACGCGACTGAGCGAAACCGGGGACGGTGAAACGTCCACCTTGGCGTTGGCGTTGGCGTTCAGTTTTCGCCGTTGGCCTCCAGCGCCTCGCACAACGCGACATTGTCTTTGACCACGCGCTCCAGCGATATGGTGCCTTGCCGGCCGATGGATGGAATGTCGTATTCCAGTGTGGCGTTGTCGCAGCCACCGAACTCCACGACCATCGATCCGTCTTCAAGTTGGTCGACCGGGGCCTCGGTGTCGAAAACGCCGCCGGTCGTTTGTTCTATAACGAGGTTTGCGGTGCTGCCCTCATAGGACCCCAGCGCGGTGAACCAGCGATGCCCCGGTTCGCCGATGATCGCGCTCACGTTCTCGGGTGGGCGCTGCACGTCGTAAGTGAACATGGCGACAAACATCAATTCCAGCGAGGGCAGGACCGTCACCAGAAAACCCTGTCCGGGTATCTCCGGGTCATACCAGGCGTCCGAGACGGCCCCGTTGATTTGAAAAGGGGTACACAGATCCTGCCAGATACAGGCTACCCATTCGGGATGGTCTATGAAGGGATTCCGGTTGCCCTGGAACGCGTAGATTGTCTCGTGGTGTCTTTGCTCGATGTCATCTGGCTCGTCGTCGCGATGCCAGCCAAGCAGGGTGGATTTATTGCCGTAAAAAGCTTCGTCTTCATTTTCCCCGCTGCGCGTTCTGTCGATGAGCGCATCGGGCCGAAAACCACCCGGGAAAGCAAACTGCGGCTCGGGGCGCCCTGACGGGGTATGAATGCCGCCCTCGTAGCGGATGTCCATGTAGAAAACCGCCCGCGCGATGTCACCCATGCGCCCCTTCCATACCTGCCACAGGCCGTCGTTGCCCTGGGTGAGCAGCCAGTTGGAATTGCCAGGAAACTCGCCGCTGCCGCCGCCCCGCCCATTGGTCGATACCGTCGGCAGCTCCTCGCAACTCGAGGTGCAGCCCGAGGCGAGCCAGCCATTGCGCTTGGTCACGTAGCTGTCATCGGCGACGAACATATTGTGGCCGTCGGTTCTGGGTATGTTTCCCTCAGTAATGACCGGGAAGCCGTATTCTTTTGGCCAGCCATAGTCATAGCTGAGGTTGAGGTCTGGTCCGTCCTGTTTTGGCAGGCTGGCATTGCGAAAAATGGTGACAACGTGATTCGGGTTGTCGATATTTTCATCGGCCAGCAGAAGAATATCCCAGATGTCCACTTCGTCGCTTTCCAGGGGGAAAATGGTGTGGTCGTCGATGATCTCGTGCAAAGTCCGTCGAAGGTCCTCTGCGTTGTTGCGGTTGACGCTCGCATAGTAGCCCGGCGGCGCTTCCGCGTGGACAGCGGGCGCGGCAAGCATGGACAGCGCAATGCCGGAAGCGGGAAGAAAGTTTCGCATTGCAAGCGGCTCAGAAACGGGGCCGCAGAGGATAGCGTATTTTGATGGCATCGCCCACATCCCAAAGGTCATTGTCCTGGTGAAAGGGGCCATCGGGACCGCTCATGCGCCAGAATCCGCAGCCAGAGGCGGCCTTGGGCACGCTTTTTTACGCGCCGGCCGGCCAATTTCCCATAGAATTGACCGATGCACAGGAAAGTTTCCGTTGACCGCTGGCATGCAGGCGCCCGAGACGACAGGGTGGATTTCGTCGCCGAGGAGGTGCCGGTCGCCTTGACCTACAACCGCCATGCCCACGTGGTCATGATGGCCACGCCGTCTGACCTGGAGGACTTTGCGCTGGGCTTCAGCCTGTCCGAAGGTATTGTCCGGGATCCTTCCGAACTGCTGGCAGTGCGCGTTCTTGAGCGGGACCAGGGGCTGGAGGTGGCCATGACGGTCTCCAGCCAAGCCCAGGAAACTCTTTCCCGGCAGCGCCGCAATCTCGCGGGGCGAACCGGTTGCGGCTTGTGCGGCGCGGAGTCCATCGAACAGGCCATGCGCCGCCCGGAGCCCGTGTCCAATGCGCTTCGATTGCCCCCATCCGCCATACAGCAAGCCGTCGAGGCACTGGATGCAGGGCATCCTCTGCAGTCCCGAACCGGCGCGGTGCACTGCGCGGGCTGGTTTGACCTGCGTCGGGGGCTGGTGCACGCGAGAGAGGATGTGGGCCGGCACAACGCCCTGGACAAGCTGATCGGCTGCCTCGCTCGCGCCGGGTTTGAAAAAACCACGGGTTTTGTCGTGGTATCGAGCAGGGCCAGTTACGAGATGGTGTACAAAGCCTCGGCGGTGGGCTCGGAGCTGCTGGTTGCCGTATCCGCGCCCACGGCCCTGGCGATAACGTTTGCGGGCCAGGCGGGCATGACCCTGGTTGGCTTCGCCCGGCCGGGGCGGCACAATGTCTATACCTTTCCAGAGCGGATCATGGATTCCGGGGAGACGACTCACGATGTCTGATACCGAGCTTGAGCATCTGATTCAGATGGCCAACCAGATTGCGGTCAATTTCAGTTTTCATGCCGACGCGGAGGACCGGGTCCTGGATCACCTGACACGATTCTGGGCGCCCTCCATGCGGCAATCCCTGCTCGATTATGTGCGGGAAGGGGGCGCGGAACTGGATGCCGTCGTGGTCGCGGCAGCCAGCCGACTGGCCTCTGAATGACCCGGAGCGAGGGGTGCCGGCCCACGGGCCTGGTGTTGGCCGGGGGGCAATCCAGCAGGTTGGGCGTTCCGGACAAGGCGCTGGCGGAACTGAACGGGCGGCCCATGCTGCAACATGTGCTGGAGAGATTGCGGGGGCAAGCCAGCCCGATTCTGCTCAGTGTGCACCGCAGCAACCCCGATCTTGCTGCGTTCGGGCTGGAACAGGTGGTCGATGTGGTCGAGCGCCGTCGCGGCCCCCTGACCGGGCTGGTCTCCGGATTGCTGCGACTCGAATGCCGGGGTGGTGAACCCTGGCTGCTGCTCGTTCCATGCGACGCGCCGCTCCTGCCAGCGGATCTTTCATCGCAATTGATGCGCGCGGCGCTCGATGAGCAAAAGTCCGTGGCCGTTGCGCGCTACGAGGGCGTGGTGCAGCCGGTATTTTCGCTGTGGCACCTCGACGCGCTGCCGCGCGTCAAACCGGCTGTTCTGGACGCGGATGGCGCCGGTTTGATGCGGGTGCTCGATCAGATGGAGTGCGCGATCGTGGATTGGCCCGCATCTCGCGTTTCACCTTTTGTGAATGTCAATACGCCTCAGGACCTGGCCGAGGCCGCCGGCCTGGTTGACCTCGTGGGTGAAGACGGTTGAAATGGTCGGTCATGGCGCTTCGCCGGGATACCTGCGGATTCGCCTGCTGAAAACGCTCGAGAGAATCACATGCATCAACACCCAACCGACTTCATCCCCCTGAATATCGCCGTGCTGACCGTGTCCGACACGCGCACTGCCGACAATGACCGCTCGGGAGACACCCTGGCTTCCCTGGCCCGGGAAGCGGGGCACCAGATTCATGCGCGCGCCATCGTCAAGGATGACATTTACCGCATGCGCGCCACGGTTTCCGACTGGATTGTAGACCCGGATATCCACGCGGTCATCACCACGGGCGGCACGGGCCTCACCGACCGGGATTCAACGCCTGAAGCACTGCTGCCCTTGTTTGACCGCGTGATCGAAGGCTTTGGTGAGCTGTTCAGGCAGTTGTCTTACAGCGAAGTGGGGTCTTCCACCGTGCAGTCGCGGTGTTGCGCCGGCTTCGCGAACCGCACCCTGATTTTCTGCCTGCCCGGTTCGCCCAATGCCTGCAAGACCGGTTGGTCCGGCATCCTCGCGGAGCAGCTGGATTCGCGTCATCGTCCCTGCAACTTTGTGGGGCAAACCGGCGCCGGCGCGGAATAATGCTCGGGGTTGACCAGGCTGTCTCGGCCCTGCTGGAGCAGGCCAGGCCATTGGTTCAGGCCGAGGCCGTGCCCCTGACCGGCGCCCTGGGGCGCATTCTCGCGGAGGATATCGTTGCGGCGATCGATGTTCCGCCCGCTGACAACAGCGCCATGGATGGCTATGCGTTTCAGCACGATGACTGGCCGGGCGAGGCGGCCGCGCTGCCCCTGAGCCTTCGCATTCCTGCGGGCATCGACCCTGAGCCGCTTCCGGCCGGCACAGCCGCCCGTATATTTACCGGCGCGCATATTCCACCGGGCGCGGACACCGTTGTGATGCAGGAGCATTGCACGGCGAGCGCGCGGGATGTCGTGATTGGCCGTTGCCCCGATCGCGGAGCCAATATTCGCCCCCGTGGCCAGGACATCACCGCCGGAGATCGTGTCATGCGCGCCGGCCGGCGGTTCGACGCTCAGGGGCTCGGCCTGCTCGCCTCCCTGGGGCTGGCGGAAGTACCCGCCTATCGCCGCTTGCGCGTCGCCGTGATTTCCAACGGCAGCGAACTGATCGAACCGGGAGAGATCGCCGCGGCCGGCCAGATATACAACTCCAACCGCTACATGCTGGCCGGGCTGTTGGGGGACTGGGGCTTTGAGGTTCAGGACATGGGTATCGCGCCGGATGAACCGGCGGCCATCGGCGAATTGCTGCAGTCAGCGGCATCAGCTGCCGATGTCATCGTCTCCTCGGGCGGGGTTTCAGTGGGAGAGGAGGACCACATTAAAAACGTGGTGGCCGACCTGGGCGCCATCGATTTGTGGAAGGTGGCGATCAAGCCGGGTAAGCCTTTTGCCTTCGGGCGCGTGTCGGAAACGCCGTTTATCGGCCTTCCCGGCAACCCGTCTTCTGTCCTCGTGACCGCGCTGATCATGGCGCGTCCCTACCTGTTCGCCTGCCAGGGGAGAGACGATGGACGGGTGATTCCCGTAAAAAAGGTGGCGAAATTCGCCCTGGCGGGCAGTCCTCGACAGACCTATTTGCGTGCGAAATCCACGCCCGATGGTGTAGAGTGCCATCCGAGACAAAGCAGCGGCGTATTGATGTCTGCTGTGTGGGGTGACGGCCTGGTTGTGCAGGCGCCCGGCCAGGATATCGAAAAGGGTGAAGAAATCGACTTCCTGCCATACGCGTTCCTGGCTTGATTATCAGGCAGCCAGGCGTCTTTCCTCACTCATGAAACCGGCGCCCCACGCGGCCGCCCGTACCAGAGGACATTGAACATGCTTTCAGATCACGAAATTGCGAGACAGGCCAACCCGGCGCCCATTGTTGATGTGGCTCATGAACTGGGCGTCAAGGACCGGCACCTCATTCCTTTCGGCACGGAGATCACCAAGGTCAGCCTCGACGCCCTGGCTGAACCGAGAGAGCGCCCTGGAAAACCCCGGCTCGTGCTGGTGTCGGCGACCACGCCGACGGCGGCCGGCGAAGGCAAGACCACCACCTCTATCGGCCTTTCGCAGGGTTTCAAACACATCGGGGAATCGGTGGCGGTCGCCTTGCGAGAGCCATCACTCGGGCCCTGTTTTGGCGTCAAGGGCGGCGCGACCGGAGGTGGCTATGCCCAGATGATCCCGGCTGATCGCATCAATCTCCACTTTACCGGAGATTTTCATGCCATCACCGCGGTCAATAACCTGATCGCGGCGGTCATGGACAATGTCATTTTCCAGGGCAACGAACTGAATCTCGATCCACGGCAGGTGTTGTGGCGACGGGTCATGGATATGAACGACCGCGCGTTGCGCAATATCGTGCTGGGACTGGGCGGTAAGGTGCAGGGCGTGCCCAGAGAGGGCGGATTCGATATCACCGCGGCTTCTGAGATCATGGCCATACTTTGCCTGGCAAAGGATATGAAGGACCTCGAACGCCGCCTCGACAACATCCTGCTTGGCTTCACTTACGACGGCAAGCCGGTCCGTGCCGGCGCCCTGAAAGTCACCGGCGCCATGTTGGCCTTGCTGAAAGACGCCATGCATCCCAACCTCGTGCAGACGCTGGAGGGCGTGCCGGTCTTCGTTCACGGCGGGCCATTCGCCAACATCGCGCACGGTTGCAATACCGTGGTGGCGACCCGCATGGCCATGCACCATGCGGACTGGACCATCACGGAGGCCGGCTTCGGGTTCGACCTGGGCGCGGAGAAATTCATGGATATCAAGTGCCGGTCAGCCGGGCTCGATCCGGACGCGCTGGTGTTGGTCACCACGCTTCGGGCGCTCAAACTGCACGGCGGCAAGGACAAGAACGAGCTCGAAACCCCGGACACCGAAGCGGTGCGGCGCGGGCTGGAAAACCTGGACAAACACATCGAGAGTGCTGCCGCATTCGGCAAAAAGCCGGTAGTGGCGCTTAACCGTTTCGCGGCGGACACCGACGAGGAAATCGCTTTTGTTCGCGAGCGCGTGGACCGGCACGGCATGCGGTTTGCCGAGTCTCGCCATTTCGCCGAGGGTGGACCCGGTTCGGCCGACCTCGCGCGCCAGGTCATGGCGTCGGTGGAAGACAACGAGCCGCTGAAGTTCCTGTACGAGGCGGATGACAGCTTCCATGACAAGGTGCGCAAGGTGGCAAAAAATCAGTACGGCGCCTCCGGCGTGGTGTTTGCCAAGGAAGCGGAAAAGGATCTCGCCGCCATCCGCAGCGCAGGCCTGGACGGATTGCCCATTTGCATTGCCAAGACCCCGGCTTCGCTGTCCGACGATCCGGCTCTGCTGGGGCGTCCGAGGGATTTCGAGATTACCGTTCGCAACGTGCAGGTGAGCGCAGGCGCGGGTTTTTTGGTGGTGCTCACCGGAGCCATCCTGCGCATGCCTGGTCTGCCACGGAATCCGCAGGCCCTCAAGGTCAAACTCAATGAAGATGGTTCCGTTGAGGGCGTTGCCTGAAGCGTGATGGTGCGGCGTTATTGGCCCGTGACGGGGCATTGGGCGCGGCACCGCGCCTGGCATGGTTTGACAGGCTCGGATCGTTTCCGGATGATCCGGACTGGAGTGTTAGCCAAAAGTTGGTGTCCCTCACCAGGGATAGCCGAATAACTCGGGAGAGAGTGATGAAAAGAAAGGTAGAAAGATTGGCCCTGGCGGCCGCCATAATGGCCTGTTTGGGGGTCTCGGCAACGGCCGGCGCCCAGGAAGAGCCGATGGAGCTTGACGGTGAGGTCGAGGAGATCCTGGTCACCGCGACCAAGAGGACGCAGTCCATCCAGGACGTGCCGTTTTCGATTAACGCCATGACCGAAGAGGATATCCGCGAGACGGGTTCGACCAATCTCGAGGAGCTGGCGCGCAATGTGGCGGGCCTCAATATTCAGAACCTTGGACCAGGCCAGAGCCAGGTAGCACTTCGCGGTGTTTCAGCGGGGCAGATCGTTCGCGATCAGCCCGGCGTCAAAGAGCAGGTGGGGGTGTATCTCGACGAGTCCGTGATCTCGCTTTCGCTGTTCACCCCCGATCTGGATTTGTTCGACCTCAATCGCGTGGAAACACTGCGCGGCCCGCAGGGCACGCTCTTTGGTTCGGGTTCAGTCGGCGGCACCATCCGCTACATCACCAACCAGCCTGACCCCGAGGCCTTCGAGGGCGTGGTCGAGGTGGGCGCCGATACGGTCACAGACGGCGGCACCGGTTCTCAGATCAAGGGCATGGTGAACCTGCCCCTGGGTGACACTGCCGCATTGCGCGTAGTGGCGTATAACACCAACTATGGCGGCTACATCGATGCCCTGGGTATCGACGGCGCGGTCTGGGAGGACATCAACAGCGGCAATCGCACCGGTGGCCGCGCGGCTCTGCGATGGGAGGTCGGCGATACATTGACCATTACCCCCCGCGTGGTGTTCCAGGAAATCGACATGGATGGGTTCAATCGCCAGGAGGTATACAGCCTCTATGCGAATCCCTACACCACGACCTGGCCCGCCATCCAAATGGGTGAGCGGCAGCAGTACCTTAGGCTACAGGAACGCTTCAAAGACGAGACAATGATCGCTGACCTGACTGTTGAGGCGGGCTTCAACAACGTCGATATGACGTTCATCGCCAGCTACACCGACCGGGATATCCTGGTCAGTCGCGATGCGAGCGCCTTGACCGGCAGTGTGTCTTCCGATGTGGGTATGCCTGACGTCGATATCCTTCTGCCCTCAAACCTGCTCGATACGACGACGGTTGAGCAGACGACCATGGAGTTGAGGTTTGCCTCCAACACGGATGGCCGATTGCAGTGGGTCGCGGGTATCTTCCTGTCGGATACCGATCGCACCTATGCTCAGCGTCTGCCGACACCCGGGTACGCGCGCGTGAGCGACCTCATTTTCGGCGATGGCTTCTATGACGCGACCATCAACGGCTATGGTCCGGATTCACCCTACAACGCGGACCTTCCCTACAGCCTGGAGCAAACGGCGCTTTTTGGTGAACTGACTTTTGATATCACCGATCGGCTGCACCTGACGGCAGGGGGGCGCTGGTATGATTATGAGGAAGTTCGCACCATTGACCAGGGCGGATGGTTCTCGTCCGGATTTACCAATGTCAAAGATGAGACGTCCTCGGATGGCTTCATTCCGCGCTTCATACTGGCTTACGACCTCTCGGACAACACCAGCATCAACGCGCAGGTGTCCCAGGGATTCCGGCTGGGCGGCGTCAATGATCCACTCAACAGCAGCTTGTGCGAGGGCGACGATGAGAAAATCTTCGGCGGCTTCCAGAGCTATGATGACGAGACCATGTGGAACTACGAACTGGGCCTGAAAATGCGCTCAGACAGCGGTATCAGCTTCAACGCGGCCGTCTTCCACAATGAAATCGATGACCTGCAGGTCACGCTGGACGCCGGCAGTTGCTCCTCGCGCATCTCGTTCAACGTACCCAGCGCTCACACCACCGGTGTGGAGTTCGAACTCGCAGCCGAAGTGCTGAATGGGCTTGACCTGAGCCTGGCCGGCAGCCTGCTGGAGGCTGAGTTCGATTCCACGGTGATCGATGCCAATGGCAACGTGCTGGGTGGCGTGCAGAAGGGCAATCGACTGGCGTCTGTTGCCGAGACGCAGTTCGCCGCCACGGCCGCCTATCACTTCCCGATGGGTTCAGCCGAGGGATATGTGACGGGCTCACTACAGTACATCGGTGACCGAATCACCCAGCCCAGCGACCAGATGCCGGGTGCCGGCAACTTTGGCCATGGCTTCACTTTCGGTGGGGCCACCGGTTCGGAAGTGACCAGCCTCGACCTGGTGCTGGATGCCTACACGACATTGAACCTTCGCACCGGCTACGTTCGCGATAGCTGGGAGGTGGTTCTGTACGTGAACAATGTCACGGATGAGAACGCTGACCTGGCATTCAACCGGGAACGTGGCGGCCGGGCAAGGCTGGCCTTTTTCACCAACCCGCCCCGGACCACGGGCCTGCTGTACCGTCAGCGGTTCTGATTGCCAAGGGATGGAAGATGCAGGAGACGGGGGCCCAGCGGCCCCCGTTTTCGTTAGGGGCGGGGCGCGTGGATGGAAGCGGGGTCTATTCCAGCATAAACGCGGCGCTGGTCTCGGCGATCAGTTCGCCGGATTCGGTCAGCCGGGCTTCGCCTTTCAAAGTCACCAGCCGCCGGCGTTCCGATTCCACCTGGCTGCTGAGTGAGATGGCCTCGCCCACGCGGAGGGCACGCCGGTAGCGAATTTCGCAGCGAGCCGTATAGGCCTTGATGCCCTGCAGGTAAAGATGATTGGCCATGACATCGTCCAGGGCGGAAAAAATAATGCCGCCATGCACGGTGTCGTTGAAACCGACATGAAACTCCCCCGGCGTGAAGTGCCCGCTGCAGACGCCGTTTTCCAGGGTGAATTCGATTTTGAGGCCGATGGGGTTGTCCGGGCCGCAGGCAAAACAGCGCGTGGCGGTGCCGATGAGTGGATTGTTTGACATCGGTTATCTCCTCACGATATGCCGGACGGTGGTGTTCAGGCTATTATGCCCTGTAACAGGTTCACTCTGCCGGTACAGACTTAACGATGCCACTGGTCGCCCACAACGCCTTACCGACCTTCCGCCGCCTGGAACACTTCGGGCTGGAGATCATGGGGCAGGACGCGGCCCTGCAGCAGGACATCCGGGAGCTGCACATCGGTCTGCTCAACATGATGCCGGACGCCGCGCTGACCGCGACGGAGATGCAGTTCATCAATCTGATCGGAAACTGCAACAAGATCGCCCAATTCTACGTGTACCCTTTCTCGCTGCCCGAACTGGATCGCGGTGAGCAGGCCCGGGCGCATATCGATAGACACTATGCGGATTTCGAAATGCTCCGCGATCAGGGCCTGGACGCGCTGATCATTACCGGCGCAAACGTGGTGAACCCGTCGCTGGACCAGGAGCCTTTTTGGGAACCGTTGATCGAGGTCGTTGAATGGGCCGAAAACAACGTGACTTCCATACTCTGCTCATGCCTGGCGACGCACGCGCTGGTCAAGCATCACCACGGCATCGAGCGGCAGCCGCTGGAGGACAAGCGTTGGGGGGTGTACAGCCACCGTGTCACGTGGCCCAATCATCCGCTGGTCCGTGATATCAACACGCGGTTTGACGCGCCGCACTCACGCTGGAACGACGTTGCCAGAGATGACCTGGAGGATGCGGGCCTGGTCGTGCTGGCCGACAGTGAACAGGCCGGCGTACACCTGGCGGTCAGCCCCGATCTGTTCAGGATCGTCTATTTCCAGGGGCATCCCGAATACGACGCCTTCAGCCTGTTGAAAGAATACAAGCGGGAAGTCATCCGGTATCTGGATGGCGCGCTGGTTGAGCCGCCGCCCTTTCCCCAGCATTATTTTTCGCACAACGCGAAAATTCTTGCCCTGGAATTCCTGCGTTCGGTCCGTGGGAGCAGGAATCCGGCGGCTCACGTGGCGGATTTTCCGGAGGAAGCATTGCTCTCGCTGGTCGACAACACCTGGCGGGATACGGGGAAGGCCATCGTCAATAACTGGCTGGGTCTGGTTTACCGCCTGACCAACCTGGACCGCAAGCAGCCGTTCATGGACGGCCTTGACCCGAACAATCCACTCGGCCTGCTTTAGCGCCGGATATCATCTCCAGCCTGGGGCGCCTGCACGTTCCAGGTCACCTTTCAGCCTCGTCCATTCCGTCTCCAACAGCTTATCCAGGTTCGCCGACAGACCGGCGTAGTCTGACCGGGCCCGCTCGAAATCAGAGCGCTGGGTTTGGGTGGCGGCTTGCGTGTTATACCAGGCATTCGCGGCGTTGTAGGCTCTGCCGGTAATCGACGGCGCCGTTGACTCGTTGAGTCCTCGCCTGACGGGGTCACCTGAGAGTTGCGCCTGCAGCTTCAACAGTTCAACCTCCAGCGCGTCCAGCCGCTGAAACAGGGTGGTTTCGGCGCGCGGGGCGGCCAGGGCGGCCGCTTTCATTTTTTTCAGCCGTTCCTGTGCCTGACTCAACTCCGAGCCGGTTCGCATGATGTCACGCATCAGTTCCGAGACCTGAAGCTGGAAGTCGGCAATCGCCTGGTAGTCGCTGCCGGGAGACGCCTCGCGGACTGGCTTCACCTTGAAGTCCTGCGGTTCACCCAGGGCTGTGGCCTCTTCGCGGGTGATCGCGATGAGTTGCGCCGAGTAGACGCCGGGGGCCACCAGTGGGCCTTGAGGTGTGCCCGCCCAGGGGGGCGTGAACGCTGGCGGGTTCAGGTTGATCGGGTTGGGCGCCGGATAGCGCAGGTCCCAGGATAATCGGTGCGTTCCTTTTTCGTTGTTGGCCTTGAGCCATCGAACCGGAGCGCCGGTTTCATCGCGGATCAGCATCATGAGGCGTGGGTCGGGCTCCCTGGATTCAGCCCGCAGGCGGTCCCAGCCAGGGAAGGGGATATCCAGCCGGTCGGCTCGTGCGCTTTGTTCGGCCTCGAGCCTCTCTTCCTTCAGGCTGCGATAGGGCTGATCGAGGTAGTAAGTGATGAGCGCGCCGAAATCCGGATTGGGGGCCCTGAAGCTGTCGCTGCCTAGGGTAGGCATCCCGGCGGCTTGCATGGGAACGGAGGGAACGTACCACCAGGCGTCCCGAATGGGGAACAGGGTCGTGTTCTCGCCGAATTCCGCCCGCGCCATGACGCGCAAGGCGGAATAATCGTCGAGGATATAAATACCGCGCCCAAAAGT
Organism: Lysobacterales bacterium; assembly: GCA_011524975.1. GTDB lineage: Bacteria > Pseudomonadota > Gammaproteobacteria > Xanthomonadales > SZUA-36 > WTJD01. The sequence goes on along the minus strand of WTJD01000007.1, from coordinate 12,231 downwards.
GGCGCCGATCACATCGTTGTCGCGCCGCTGTATTTTGACGTCGCGAAACGCGATGGTCGGCGCGCCGGAGAGCCTGTGCCAGTTTTCACCGCCATTAAGGGTGAAATAAAGCCCGAATTCGGTGCCCAGGAACAGCAGGTCCTCATTTTCGTGATCCTGCTGAATGGCCCAGGCGATGGTTCCATCCGGCAGGTCGCCGGCGATGGAGCGCCAGTTACGTCCGCTATTGCTGCTCACGAATACGTAGGGTGCGAAATCACCCACTTTGTGCGCGTCGGCGACCGCGAAGACGGTTTCGTCATTGAACAGCGAAGCTTCCAGGTCGTTGATGAAGGAGCGCTCGGGTAAGCCGGGCAGGGGCCGGGCCTGGCTCCAGTTTTCGCCTCCGTCGGTAGTGGCGTGGATCAGGCCGTCATCCGAGGCCACGTACAACACACCTTCGCTCAGCGGGGATTCGGTGATGGCGGTCAGCGTCGCGTACTTGGACATGGCGCCGTTGTCATGCAGGTCGTCCACGCTCCAGACGCGCCCGGCGAACTCCAGTTCGTAGCGGTTCTGGTCCGTGGTCAGGTCGCCGCTGATGGCCGTCCAGGCGTTGCCCCGGTCGTCGCTGCGCCATACCCGCTGTGAAGCGGTGTAAATCCTGCCGGCGTCATGCGGGCTGATCAGGATGGGCGTGTCCCAGTTCCAGCGCTCCGGCGGCTCGCCCGGCGCTGGTTGCGGCTGGATATGCACCAGTTCGTTGGTGTCTCGACGATGACGAAACAGGTAACCCTGTTGATATTCCATGTAGCTGATCAACCCGTCCTCGGGATCGAAGGCCACGCCGTAACCGTCTGCGCCCAGGGGCACGTACCAGTCCTGGTTCCTGACGCCTTCAACGGTCATGGTCCGTGACGGGCCAAACAGGGTGCCCAGATCCTGTGTGCCGCCGAGAACGTTGTAAAACGGCTCCGCGTTATCCACCGCGACCTTGTAAAACTGTGAAACCGGCAGATTGGGGAAGTGGCGCCAGGATGCCCCCTGGTCGAACGATTCATACAGTCCGGCGTCACTGCCCGCGATCAGGTGACGATCATTCCGGGGATCGATCCACAGCGCGTGATTGTCACTGTGTTTCTCGCGTCCCGTGCCCAGGACATTGAAGTTCTTGCCACCATCTAGCGTCACGTGAAAGAACACGTCCATCTGGATCACGAGGTCAGGATTCAGCGGAGAAGCGGCAATTTCCTGGTAGTAATGCGGGCCTGTGCCATTGGAAATGTAGGCGTTTGTCTTTTTCCAGCTTTCACCCTGGTCTTCTGAGCGGTAGAAGCCCTTGTTCTCGTCATCCGCCTCGATCGTGGCGTAAACGAGTCGCGGATTCGCCGCCGTGACCGCCAGGCCGATCTTGCCGACGTCCCCCGCGGGCAGGCCACGACTCAGCTTCTCCCAGCTGTCACCGCCGTTGGTGGATTTATAGATGCCGCCTCCCGGCCCGCCGGCCATCAGCCCCCAAACGTGCCGGCGGCGCTGATAGGCGGCCGCGTAAATCACGTCCGGATTCCCCGGGTGGAATTCGACGTCCGTGATCCCGGTGTCCTCATCGATCTGGAGCACGGGCTCCCAGGTCTGGCCGCCGTCTGTCGTGCGGTACAAACCGCGGTCTCCGCCGGCCGACCACAGCGGGCCCTCAGCAGCGACAAAGACACGGTCACTGTCCCGCGGGTCGACGAGAATGTTGCCGATGTGCTCAGATGCCTGAAGGCCCATGTTGGTCCAGGTTTGGCCGCCGTTCACGCTTTTGTAAACGCCGTCGCCCCAGCCAACGTGTCGGCCGCTGACATTCTCACCGGTGCCCACCCAAACCACGTCCGGATTCAGCGGGTCGATGGTGACATCCCCGATCGAATATGAACCCTCAGCGTCGAACACCGGTTGCCATGTGGTTCCCGCATTGGTGGTTTTCCAGACCCCGCCGGAACCCACGGCCACATACCACGTGTTTTTCTCATGCGGGTGAACGTCGATGTCCGCGATGCGGCCACCCATGAAGGCGGGTCCGATGCCTCTCAGCGGTAAACCACCTGCGGCCTCTCCGGCCGCCTGGTCGGCGGCCGATGAGATGCACACCAGGGCCAGCAGAGACATGGCGCAGGAGACGAAGCGATGCGGAGAAGCGGTAAGCTTGCGGGTTTTTCTTTCTTTCATGCGGGCACCTGATCATTGATGGGCGGGAAGCATGATACCCCCTTGACCCCTGTGATGCGGGCCGGCCACCGCGCCGTTCGCACCGGTCATCGCCCCATTGCGGTCAACAGGTGGCTTTTATGTCGCCTGCGGGCGGTGGACAGGCCGGTCTCGGTGTATCATGACCAGCAGTTCGAACAGGGCGCGTTGTTCCTGTTTCCCCCAGCGATCGAGGCATGAAGATGGGATTCAATACCAGGCAAGTTCACGCAGGCGTCACACCGGATCCGGTCACCGGGGCCATCCTGACGCCCATTTACCAGTCCACCACCTACGTACAGCCCTCCGTGGATGAGTACATGCGCAAGGGCTTCTCCTACTCACGTGCGGGAAATCCCACCGTGGCGGCGCTGGAGAGGAAGATTACGGATCTCGAGGGAGGGTTGGATACCACCTGCTACTCGACCGGCATGGCCGCCGTGCAGGCCGTGCTGATGAGTTTCCTGAACGCCGGCGACCACCTGGTGATCTCGGACGTGGCTTACGGAGGCACCTACCGGTTCTGCACACAGGTGCTGAGCCGATTCGGCGTGGACATCAGTTTTGCAGACACCTCCAATCCCGATGCCGTCAAAGCGGCGATGCGCGAGAACACACGCATGTTGTTCAGTGAAACGCCTGCCAACCCGACCATGAAGCTGTCTGATATTGCCGCTCTGTCGGACATTGCCCGCGCCGCGAACGCCGTGCATTGCGTGGACAACACGTTCCTGACGCCGTACTACCAGAGGCCGCTGGAACTCGGGGCGGATCTCTCGTTGCACAGCACGACCAAGTACATGGACGGCCACAATGCCACCGTGGGTGGTTCGGTCACCGCGGCCACCGAAGAGCATGCCGAGGCCTTGCGTTTCATGCTGAAAACCGCCGGCATCATCATGTCGCCGCAGGTGGCCTGGATCACGCTGCAGGGCTGCAAGACCTTGTCAATTCGCATGGAACGCCAGTCGGCCAACGCCCAGGCCATCGCGGAATACCTGGAGGCGCATCCCAAGGTGGCCCAGGTGGCTTACCCGGGGCTGCCTTCGTTTTCCCAGTATGAACTGGCCTGTCGCCAGGCCACGGGTTTCGGTGCCATGATGTGGTTTGAGGTCAAAGGCGGCGTGGCCGCGGGCAAGCGCCTGATGGACAATGTAGAGCTCTGGACACTGGCGGAAAATCTCGGTTCGGTTGAATCATTGATCACCCACCCTGTGACCATGACCCACGCCGATGTTGAACCGGAAGAGCGCGCCCGCGTCGGCATCATCGACGGGCTGGTGCGCCTGTCGGTGGGGCTGGAGGACGCCGAGGACCTGATAGCCGCGCTGGATACCGCGCTGGCGGCCGCCTGAACCGAGTCACATGTCTGATTTTCTGAAATTCGACACGCTCTCGCTGCACGCGGGACAGACGCTGGACCCGGAATACGGCGCTCGCGCCGTGCCCGTGTATCAGACCACCTCCTATGTGTTTCCGGACAGCGATACGGCCTCTTCGATATTCAACCTGGAACGCGGTGGTCATGCCTATTCCCGAATCACCAACCCGACGGTGGGTGTGCTTGAACAGCGCGTGGCGGCATTGGAGGGCGGCTCCGCCGCCGTGTGCACGTCATCCGGTATGGCGTCCGTCTTTTGCGCCATCACGGCCATCCTCGGGCAGGGCGATCATATTGTCGCTTCCTCCCAGATGTATGGCGGCAATGTCAGCCTGCTGAAGAACACGCTGCCGCGTTTCGGCATCACCGCCACCTTCGTGGATCCGACCGACCTCGAAGCGATCGAGGCCGCCGTCACGGACAACACGCGGCTCATTTTCGGCGAACTGATCGGAAACCCGGGTCTGGACATCATGGACCTCGAAGCCGTTGCCGACATCGCGGGCCGGCACGCCGTGCCCCTGATGATAGACGCCACGTTCAACACCCCCTATCTGTGCCGCTGTTTTGATCACGGAGCCAACATCGTGATCCATTCCTTGACCAAGTGGATGGGCGGGCATGGCAATTCCATTGGTGGCGCCATCGTCGATGGCGGAAATTTTGACTGGGGAGCGTCCGGCAAGTTTCCCACCATTACGGAGCCCTATGCGCCGTTTCAGGGTATCAATTTCTGGGAAGAGTTCGGCCCCAGCGCATACGCCACCCGCATCCGGGCGGAGGCCATGCGGGATATTGGCGCGTCGATGAGCCCGATGAACGCGTTTCTGCTGCTGCAGGGTATTGAGACGCTGTCACTGCGCATGGACCGGCACATCGAAAACACCCGCGCGCTGCTGGGATTTCTGCAGGCACATGAACAGGTGGCGTGGGTGAGTCACCCTGATCTGCCTGATCATGGTAGCCACCAGCAGGCGAAAAAGTACTTGCCCAAAGGTGCGGGCTCCATCATTACCTTCGGCGTCAAAGGCGGCCGTGAGGCCGGCCGGGCCTTTATTGAGAGCCTGCAGTTCTCATCGCACCTGGCCAACGTGGGAGACGCACGCACGCTCATCATTCATCCGGCAAGCACCACCCATTCCCGGATTGATGCCGAGGCGCTGGAGGCCGCGGGTATCACCGAGGACATGATTCGGCTCTCGGTGGGGCTGGAGAATGTTGAAGATATCCAGGGCGACTTTGAGCTGGGGTTCAAGGCCGCCGCCCGGGTGCGGCAGGCCTGAAGTCATGATCGTGGAAATCAATGGAGAGCAGGTGTTCGCGGGCACGGGCGGCCGGGCCTATGACCGTGAGCGGCCGGCGGTGGTTTTTCTGCATGGCAGCGGGCTGGATCACACGTTTTGGTCTCTGCATACGAGATTCTTTGCTTTTCGCGGCTACTCCGTGGTGGCGCCGGATTTTCCGGGCCACAGCCTTTCTGGCGGCGAGCCGCTGAGGAGCATCGAAGACATGGCGGAATGGCTGCACGTGGTCCTTGATAGCCTGGGCGCCGAGCGGGTATCCCTGGTCGGCCATTCTCAGGGCTGCCTGGTGGCCCTGGAGTATGCGGCGCGCTATCAGGCGCAGCTGCGAAGTCTCAGCTTGATCGCCAGCGGCCTGGCGACGCCGGTTAACCCCGCGCTGATCGAGGCGGCAGAGCACGCGCCGGACAAAGCGGTGAACCTGATGACCGGCTGGGGTTTTGGCCCGGCGGGCCAGAAGCATTTGGGGCCGGTGCCCGGGAACGCCATGCTGGTTAACGGCTGGAAAGTGATGCGGCACAACGCGCCGGCTGGGCTGGCCGCTGATCTGAACGCCTGCGACGCGTACCAGGGCGGGGCGCAGGCCGCTGCCGGGATTGCCTCTCCGGTGCAGGTGATCGTGGGTGCGCTGGATCGCATGGCGCCCCGTAAGGCCACAGAGGCCTTGATCGCAGCGCTGCCCGCTCCGGAAGTGACACGCATACCTGGAACCGGGCACATGGTCCCCGTGGAAACACCCGACGCCTGCCGCCATGCGCTCGGCACATTCGTGTTCAAGCACAACCCGGCCGGCTGAAGGCCGCTTGTGAGGTAGATTCATGTACGAAATCAGCAAAGCGGCGGTGGTTGGCGCCGGCACCATGGGGCTTGGGATCGCGGGTCAGTTGGCCAACGCGGGCGTGCCGGTGTTGCTGTTGGACCGGGCGTCCGAGGGTGAGGAGCGCAATGCCATCGCGCAGCGGGCGCTGGAGCGGTTGCTGGATGAAAATCAGCCCGGCCTGCTGCATCCCGATTTTATTCAGCGCATCACCATTGGAAACATCGAGGATGACCTTGATCGCCTCTCGGAGGTGGATTGGATCGCCGAGGCCGTGGTGGAGCAGCTGGACATCAAACGCTCACTGTACCGGCAAATCGACGCCATCCGGAAGCCGGGGTCCATGGTGACATCCAATACATCGACCATCCCGATATCACTGCTGGTTGAGGGGATGCCGAGGTCTTTCCGCCAGGAATTCGCCATTACCCACTTTTTCAATCCGGTCCGCTTCATGCGTTTGCTGGAGTTGGTGCGTGGCGAGGACACCCTGCCCGAGGTCATTGATTCGCTGGATGCGTTTTGCGAGGAACGCCTGGGCAAGGGGATCGTGGTTTGCCGGGACACGCCCGGATTCCTGGGTAACCGGGTCGGCGTCTTCGCCATTCAAACCGCCCTGCACCAGGCGGTTCGCATGGGGCTGAGCCCGGAGCAGGCGGACGCCGTGTTCGGCCGACCATTGGGCGTGCCCAAAACGGGCGTGTTTGGTCTGTATGACCTGATCGGTATCGACCTGATGGCGGACGTGGTCCGCAGCCTGGTCGCCATTCTGCCCGAGGAAGACGCTTTTCATGACGTGGCCGGGGAGATCCCTGTCATGAAGCGGATGATCGACGCGGGGCTGATCGGTAACAAAAGCGAGGCGGGCGGGTTTTATCGTTCGCCTCAGGGTGACCGTGAGACGCTGGATTTTGAGACCTTTTCCTACCGTCCTCATCGGCTGGAGGCGGATGCCGCGGCGGCCGAGGCCGAGCGGACCGGCGACCTGGCGGCTCTGCTCGATTCCGATGGCTGGGCGGCGGATTATGCCTGGGAGATACTGGCCGCGACACTGAGCTATGCCGCTGAGCTGGTTCCTGATGTGAACGAGTCGCCCGCGGCGATCGATGACGCCATGAAGCTCGGATACAACTGGTTGCGGGGTCCGTTTGAAATGCTCGACGCCATTGGCGCCGATGCCTTCGTTGAGCGACTGGAGCGCGAGGGCCGGCCGGTTCCCGCTTTCCTTGCAACGGGTCGAAAGCGCCGTTTTTACCGTGTGCAGGACGATGAATTGCAGACCCTGCATGCCGATGACGCATACCACGCGATACGCCGGGCGCCAGGCATTCGGCGCTTCAGCGAGGAGCGACAATACCGGGGCGTCATCCGGGAAAATGCCAACGCGAGTTATTTTGACCTGGGCGATGACATCGGGCTGGTCGAGTTTCACTCCAAGGCCAATACGCTCGACGGCCAGTCAATGAGCCTGCTGGCCGCGGCCGTGGAGCATGCGAGCGGTCATATGAAGGGGCTCGTGGTTCATAATGACGCGGCTCATTTCTCCTGCGGCGTCAATCTCTCCGCCGTGCTGGATTTCATCGATCGCGGAGATTTTTCCGGTCTCGACCGTTTCCTGGCGGATTTCCAGGATACGGTGATCGCCATGCGTAACGCGCCGATACCGGTGGTGGCCGCACCCGTCGGCCTGGCACTGGGCGGCGGCTTGGAAGTGGTGCTGCATACCGATCGTGTCGTCTATCACGCCAATTCCGTCACCGGGCTGGTTGAATCGCTGGTCGGCGTGGTGCCAGGCGGCGGCGGGGTCAAGGAAATGCTGCATCGCTGGCATGAGCGGACGGGAGATTCAGCCGCGGCCGCCTGGAAGGCTTTCAAGCAGGTTGGCTATGGCATGACGGCCTCGAGCCCGCTGTTGGCGGAGAAGATGGCGATGTTCCGGGGCGGGTCGGATGAGTACCTGATGAACCGCGACCGCATGCTGAATCGCGCGGTTGAAGTAGCGCGCGGTATGGTTGAGGGCTATCAACCGGGATCGCGCGTCGCTTTGTCCGCCGCGGGACGGTCGGTGCGCTCGGAGATGCAGGACTGGCTGATGGATTACCGGGACCGCGGGCACCTGACGCCGCATGATGTCACCACCGGCGGGCAGATCGCGATGATCGTGACCGGCGGCGATGTCGAAGCCGGAAGCGAGATATCCGAGCAGGGTTTGCTGGACCTTGAACGCGAGGCTTTTCTCACGCTGGCGGCCACGGAGCAGACGCGCGCCCGAATTGCCCACATGCTCGAATTTGGACGGCCCTTGCGTAACTAGGCCGCAGGGCGCTGAAGTCAGAAAGGAGATTCGATGATTTACGAAGCACCCGTTAGGGACATGATGTTCCTGCTGGAAGAATGGATCGGTATTGACCGGCTGTCGGCCCTGCCCGGATATGAGCATGTCGACCGGGATACCTGTGAATTCGTGCTGGAAGAAGCCGGCAAGTTCTGTACCCGTGAGCTGTTGCCGCTCAACCGAAGTGGCGACGAGCATGGCGCGGTGTATGCCGATGGCGCGGTGACCACTCCGCCCGGGTTTCGGGAGGCCTACCAGACGTTCTGCGAGAACGGCTGGCCAGGCCTGGATGCCGACCCTGAGCATGGTGGACAGGGTCTGCCGCGTTTGCTTCAGTTCCTGATCGACGAAATGCTGGGGTCCTGCAATATCGCCTTCAAGCTGTATGCGGAATTGACGCACGGCGCGTACCATCTGCTCGCAGCGGAGGCATCAGACGCTTTGAAAGACCGGTACCTGCCCAACATGGTGGCAGGCACATGGTCCGGCACCATGTGCCTCACCGAGCCCCACTGTGGCACCGACCTGGGGCTGTTGAACACCAAGGCAGTGCCCGATGGTGACGGCAGCTTTAAGATCACCGGGACCAAGATTTTCATCACCTCCGGTGATCATGACCTGACGGAAAATATCATTCACATGGTGCTCGCGCGCCTGGATGGCGCCCCGCCCGGGGTGAAGGGAATCAGCCTGTTCCTCGTTCCGCGCACCCTGGTCCGCGAAGACGGCACGCTGGGTGAGCGCAACGCAGTGAATACGGCATCCATCGAGCACAAGATGGGCATCAAGGCCTCCGCAACCTGCGTGCTGAACTTTGACGGAGCCACCGGTTACCTGGTGGGCGAGGAGCATCGGGGCCTGGTGGCCATGTTCCGAATGATGAATCTGGAGCGAATCGCAGTGGGTATACAGGGTCTCGGTGTGGCCGAGGTCGCCTACCAGAATGCCGTGGCATACGCGCGGGACCGCGCCCAGAGCAAAGCGCCGGGTGACCGGCCTGATCCCACCAAAATGGCTGATCCGATCATTTATCAGCCCGATATTCAGCGCAAGCTCCTGAAAATCCGCGCGCAGGTTGAGGGCGCCCGGGCGATGTTCACTTTTGCGGGCTTCCAGGCCGACGTGGAAGCACGCAGCGAGGACGCCGCGGCTGTCGAGGCGGCCCAGGACTATGTCGCCATCCTGACGCCTGTTATCAAGTCCTACCTGTCCGATCTTGGATTGCACAGCGCCATTGATGCCCAGCAGGTTTTCGGCGGACACGGCTACGTGCGCGAGTACGGCATGGAACAGCTGGTGCGGGACTGCAGGATCACCCAGATTTACGAGGGCACCAATGAGGTGCAGGCGGTGGATCTCGTCCGCCGAAAACTGGTCCAGGCGGATGGGCGCCTCGTCCGGCGGCTGTTTGATCGCTGGGCGCAGCTGTTCGCTTCACTTGAAGAAGACGACCGCATGCAATGGGTCTTGTCGCCGACCAGGCAGGCGCTCGAGCGGTTGCAGGCGGCCACCCAGTGGTTGGTTGAAAAGTCGGCTGAATCCGACGCGCTGGTACTGGCATCCGCGACCGACTATCAGCGGCAATTCGCGCTGACTTCGGTGGCGTGTTTCTGGTTGGAGATCTGCGCGGTCATTAGGGACCGTGACGATGAATTCGCCCGGGAAAAGCGTGCGCTGGCCAGGGTGTACCTGGACCAGGTGTTGCCGGAAACGCTGAGTCTGCACCAGCAGGTGATCAACGGAGCCGAAGCCGTAACCGGAGCGGATTTGCTGGTGTGAGTCCGCATCTTATTTGCCGCGCAGCCCTTTCGACGGCCTTAGCGTGGTCTTCAATGACGGCCGCTGGGGAAGCCCCAGGCGCGCCTGCTTCCGTGGCGCAGCCGCCCGCATACACCGGTGATCTCCCCAGCCTGGCTGCCTTGAATGTTCGCGATGCCCGGTTGGAACGCTTGCTGGATGACATCTCCGAGCCTTGGGCGATGGAGTTCATCAGTGAGGACGAGGTTATTGTCACCCAAATTCGGGGTGGCATTTTTCGCTTCCACTTGCGCGACCGGGTGCGGCGGGAGATCGGCGGGCTGCCCGCGATCGCCACGGACAAGGAGCAGACCGGGCTGTTGGATGTGGAAGTTCATCCACAGTACGCCCGAAACAAAAGAATTTACTTCAGTTACGTCATTGCAGATCCGGAAACGGGCCGGTTTTACATGACGGCCGTGGCCACTGCCCTTCTCGATGGCGAAGTATTGCGCGAGGTACGCGAAATCCTGCGGGCTGAACCGTTCGGCTGGTCGCCAGCCAATTTCGGCGGCGCCCTGGAGTTCGATGACGCGGGTTTTCTTTACGTCAGCATTGGCGACCGTTCACAGCACGTCCTGGCCCAGGACGGGTCACGCCTGGAAGGCAAGATTCTGCGGCTCAATGATGATGGCACTACGCCCGCCGACAATCCTTTTGTTGACGACCCCGCGGTCGATGACCGCATTTATGCGTTGGGCGTGCGCAATGCGCAGGGGCTGCAGTTCGACCCGCCGTCCGGCTTGCTGCTGGAATCCGAGCACGGCCCGATGGGCGGCGATGAGGTCAACGTCATCTGGCCGGGACGCAACTATGGCTGGCCGCTCATTACCTATGGACTGAACTATACGACTGAGCCGATCGGTGAGGGCACACACGCGCCTGGGCTGGAGCAGCCCTTGTGGTACTACCTGCCGTCGATTGCCGTGTCGCCGATGACCGTTTACCGGGGGGTCATGTTTCCCGAATGGGAAGGGCACCTGCTGGTTGGCGCCCTAAAGGGACAGCATGTCAGTAAACTGGATTTGGATGGCAAGGTGGTGCGGTCGGAGCAGGCCATGTTGGGTGAAATGGGCGATCGGGTACGGGACGTCAAGGTCGCCTCAGACGGCTCGATCTTGATATTGACCCAGAATAAGGGCCTGTTCCGTCTCTCTCGAGTACCGGAAGGGTTGCCCTTGAGCCCTGAATTCGACGCTGAGCTTGCCTATTCATTCATCTGCGCCGGGTGTCATGACACGGGCGCGGGTGGCGCCCCTTTGCTGTCTGAACCGACGCAGTGGCAGGAAGTGCTGACTCGATCGAAAAGTGAAATTTACCGCAACACCTTCGAGGGTAAGGGTTCAATGCCGGAGCGTGGGCTGTGCCATATTTGCAGTGATGAGCAATTGCGCGGGTTGGTCGACTTCATGCTGGAACGGCTGACCGGGTCCTCGCTGGAACCCTGAACAGGAAGCGGTACCGGCGCTGGACCTAGCAAAGTTTCGGAAGCATCTTCTCGGCCGTGACCCGGGCCAGCGGCACACCGCCGTCTTTTGAACGCCCAAGCGTGTTGCTCACTGCAGCACCGTCGAAAGGGTCAAGACCCCGCCTGGGAAAAGCGTGTGCCGGCCAGCGTGTACCTGGACCCGGTTTTATCGGCAATGGTGGGTCCGCACCGGCAGGTAACAGGTGGCTCCGAATCGGTCCGCGAAAGCGGACTATTGCCCCGCCACAAAAAAAACCGCCCGGCGGGCCGGGCGGTTTCTGTACAAACTTTGAGCGAGATTAGCTCTGCGGCATCAAAACGCTGTCGATGAGCCACACCATACCGTTGTCGGTTCGTACGCCCATGCAATTGATCGCAGAGTTGTTGACGCGCTGCTGTCCTTCTTTACGGTGAATGTAAAGATCCTGTCCAAGCAGGGTCGGAATCTTGACCACGTTGATCCACTTTCTGGGATCCAGCAGGCCCGGGTTTACGTGGTACAGGAGTATCGCCGTGAGAAGGTCCACGTCGGCCAAAGCGGCATTCAGAACATCCGGTGACAACTTGCCGAAGGCTTCATCTGTCGGTGCATACACGGTGATGTCCTCAGCCTCCGCCAAAGCATCGGCTAAGCCTGCTGCCACGACGGCCGTGACAAGCGTGCTCAGTTCCGGAGTGGCGATGGCCGCGTCAACGATCGTTCCCTCGAAGAATACGATCTCCGTGGTGTTGCAGATTTCGAAAGGCGTTGCGGCGCTTTCTTGTGGCATCAGGGTAGTAGCGGTCATCGCGATAGCAGCAAGTGCGTGGACAAGTTTCATGGTTAAGACTCCTCTGGTTTCCATCACAAGTGTACAAAAATTGCTCTATTTGTACAGGTAAAATTCAATCAAAGCGATACAAAGTATATACATTGTATAAGAA
>WTJD01000291.1:1247-11390 GCA_011524975.1 Lysobacterales bacterium | reverse complement strand
GCCCAATGTAGAGGGTGTGCTTATGCCTGAAGTGCGCACGTGGTGGCGGGGCGCGAAGAAAAAATCGCTTTTTGCGAGCTGCTGTTTCCCTTCCTGGCACGGCACTGACGGCGCCGTTTCAGATCACATCCTCGTCCTCGAGTGACGACAAGCGGTCACCCAGGCCCAGTTCGTCGCCGTAGATGGAAGCATTGTCCGCGCCCAGGCCGTGTCCCGGACGGCCGGGCATCCGGTGGCCGGCCAGCTTGATGGGGTTGCGCAGGGCGCGCAACGTGCCCGCGCTGCGATGGGGCATGTCCTGGATCATGTCGATGGCGCGGACGAAAGGGTTGTCCAGCGCCGCGGGCAGATCATACACCGGCGCGACCGGGACGCGGGTGCGCAGACGCGCTATCCACTCATCGGTTGTTGCCATTGAAAACATGTCATCCAGCACGCCCGTGAGCAGATCGCGGTTGTGGTGCCGGTCCTGCATGGTCTTAAACCGCGGGTCCTCGGCCAGCTCTGTCCGCTGAGCCGACTCCAGCAGCAGTTCCCAGAATTTCTGGGTCATGCACATGATAAAAATCCAACCGTCGGATGTTTTATAGAGCTGTACCGGTACGTTGGAGGGGTGCGCGCTGCGCGGTAAACGTTCGGTCTTCAAGCCGTGATTCATGTACCAGGTGCCCGGATAGCTCAACTGGTGCAGCGCCACGTCAAACAGGCTGACGTCGACGTCGCAGCCACCCTCATGCGGTCGTCCGATCAGGGCGGCCAGCGTGCCCATGCCGGCCACCACGCCGGTCATGAAGTCGATCATGGAAAGACCGAAGCGTGCCGGTGGTGATTCAGGTTCGCCGGTCAGCTCCAGGAATCCGCACTCCGCCTGCATCAGGTAGTCGTAGCCGGGCCAGTCTGCACGGTCGTTGTCTCGCCCGTAGGCGGATATGTGCGTACAAATGATGTCCGGCTTGATCTTGCCAAGGTGGGCGTGGTCAAGGCCGAGCCTGGCCGGCTGGTTGCCCCGCAGGTTATTCCATACAACATCCGCCGTACCGACCAGCTGGTGCAGCAGTTGTTGACCGTCTGCGGATTTCAGGTTGAGCGTGACGCTGTCCTTGTTCAGGTTGAACGCCTGGAAATAGGCGCTGTCATCGTCGGCCAGGAGATGCGAGCCCGTCTGCCGGGCAGGGTCACCGCCATGGGCCCGGTTCTCCAGCTTGATGACCTGGGCGCCGAGATCGGCCAGGTACATCGAGCCGTACGGGCCGGCGCCAAACTGCTCGACGGCCAGTACCCGGATACCTTTCAGTGGTTGCTGCGCCATGGTGCTCCCCCGGGTGTTGCCCGGTTGCTGCGATTCGGATGTCGGGCGGTCCCCGGCTCTGTAGAACAAGGACGAGGCATTGTATACAATGAATGCTTCACACGCATTTCCTGCCGCAAGGGCGGGATACGTCCGAAAGCAACATAAATGATGGAGTAGCCGCGTCATGACTTATCGTCTGGGAGTTGATGTAGGCGGAACGTTCACCGATCTGCTGTTGGTCGATGAGTCGACCGGGTCTACCTACACCGCCAAGGTTCCAAGCACGCCACAGGATTCGTCGATTGGGGTTTTAAACGGCATCGAACGGGTCTGCGAAACGGCCGGAGTTGATCCGCGCGAGATCAGCCAGGTGATGCACGGCACCACGGTCGCCACCAACACAGTGCTGACCGGCACAGGGGCGAAAGTGGGCCTGGTGACGACCAAGGGCTACAAGCAGGTGTTGCAGATCGCCCGCTCATACGTCCCGGGTGGTCTCGGTGGCTGGGTGATCTACAACAAGAGTGATCCCCTGGCGCCGCTGGCCTGCACGATCGAGGCCGATGAGCGCATGGGCGCGGACGGCAAGGTGGTGCGCAAGCTGAAAAAGGGTCAGCTGAAAAAAGATTTGCGGGCCCTGAAGAAAGAGAACATCGAGGCCCTGACGGTGTCGTTGATCAACTCTTTCGCCAATGGTGAAACCGAACGCGAAGTGGCCAAAGCCTCGCGCGAGGTGCTCAAGGGCATTCCCGTATCGCTGTCCTCCAACGTGGTGCCTGAGATGCAGGAGTACGAACGCACCATCACCACGGTGGCGAACTCCTACGTGCGCCCGAAAGTCGCCACGTACGTGCGCAATTTGCAGCGTAAGCTCAAGCGTAAAATGGATGATGTGCAGCTGCACATACTTCGTTCAGACGGCGGCATGGCCTCGTCAAAAGTGGCAGAGTCGCTACCCGTCAACTTGCTGATGAGCGGCCCGGCCGGTGGCGTTTCCGGCGCGGTGTGGATCGCCAAGCAAGCCGGTTTCGAAGATGTGCTGACTTTCGACATGGGCGGTACTTCTACCGACGTCGCGCTGGTGCAGGATGGCAAGGCGCAATTGCGCCGCGAGACGACCGTCGGGGATGTCACCGTGAGGGCATCCTCCGTCGATGTGCGCACGGTGGGTGCCGGCGGCGGCTCGATCGCGCATGTTCCCGAACTGACGGGCGCCCTGCGCGTCGGCCCGGAAAGCGCCGGCGCCGAGCCGGGGCCTGCAGCCTACGACAAGGGTGGCGAAGCACCCACGGTCACGGACGCCAACGTGGTACTGGGTTTCCTGCCAACGGAGGTTCGCCTTGGCGGCGATATGGCCATCCGTCGCGACCTGGCGGAAAAGGCGATCGCCCCGGTCGCCGAGGCCCTTGGCCTCAGCGTTCAGCAGGCGGCGGCCGGTATCATCGATATCGTCAATGAAAACATGTACGGCGCGCTGCGGCTGGTGTCGGTGGAGAAGGGCTACGATCCCCGCGATTTCGCGCTCATCGGCTTTGGCGGTGCCGGCCCCCTGCACGCCAATGCGCTGGGCAAGCTGATGAACAGCTGGCCGGTCATCATTCCCCCGGGTCCGGGCGTGCTATGCGCCTACGGCGATGCCACCACCCGCGTTCGCGATGAGGCGTCACGCACGTATATCCGCCGCTTCGGCGACACCAGCGAAAAGCAGCTGGTCAAGATATTCGAGCAGCTGGCCCGCCAGGCGGAAAAGACCCTGGACAAGGAAGGCGTGCTGAAGAAGGACCGCTCAACCACCTACCAGGCCGACATCCGCTATCACGGTCAGGGCTTGTTGTTGACGGTGGACTTCGAATTGAAAGATCTGAAGCGCAAGGGGCTGGACGTGATTGGCGCGCCCTTTGATGAGATGCACAAGCAACTGTTCACGTTCGCGCTGGACAGCGACAAAGAGCTGGTCAACCTGCGGGCAGTCGCCCAGGGCAAGGAAGCCAATATCGCGGCGACCCAGGTGTCGAAAGGCTCGAAGAATCCGATCAAAAAGGCCAGCCTGGGTACCTCCAAGGTGTTTGTCGAAGGTAAGAACCGGGTCGC
The DNA here is from genome assembly GCA_011524975.1 of Lysobacterales bacterium. Classification (GTDB taxonomy): domain Bacteria; phylum Pseudomonadota; class Gammaproteobacteria; order Xanthomonadales; family SZUA-36; genus WTJD01. The sequence goes on along the minus strand of WTJD01000291.1, from coordinate 8,008 downwards.
GCAGTTGTACGATCGGGCGCACCTGAAAGCCGGCAACGTCATCGCCGGACCGGCCATCGTTCTGGAAATGGATTCGACGACGGTCATCCTGCCGAAGCACATCGGCACCGTGGATGGCTACGGCAACATATTGATCACCCCAGCGAACTGAGCAGAGAGGAGCTACGCCAATGCCTGCAAAAATTATTCAAAGCAATTCGCGTCCTTTCAAGCGCGTTGACCTGGACCCGATTACGCTCGATATCATCGAGAACGCCATGCTGAATGCGCGCTATGAAATGGACGCCGTGCTGTTCCGCACCGCCATGTCGCCCGGAATCCGGGAGCAGCATGACGAGTTTCCCATGATCGCCAACCTGGAAGGCAAGATGGTGGTCGGCCAGTTCGGGAGTTTTATCTACGGCTTCAAGGAGGCTTACGACGGTACCATCGAAGAAGGGGACATGTTCCTCACGACGGACCCTTACTCCTGCAACGGCGCGATCAGCCATATCAACGACTGGCTGCTGCTGCGGCCCATCTTCAAGGATGGCCGGCTGATTGCCTATGCCGCCATGTTTGGGCATATGACCGACGTGGGCGGAAAGGTGCCGGGCAGCTTGCCGACCGATGCCCGTGAGATCTTCGAAGAAGGCATCCGTATTCCGCCCACCAAGATTTACAAGAACGACGAACTGCAGAGCGATATCCTCGATATCATCATGCACAACTGCCGCCTGCCGCATTGGAATCGCAGTGATTTCAACGCGTTGGTGGCGGCGATTCGCACCGCAGAAAAGCGCGTCATCGAGTTGTCTGAGCGATTTGGTGATGATGTTTTCTATTCGGCCCTGGATGAGTTGCTCGAGCGCAACAAGCGCGCCATGGGCAAGCTGATCAAGACCACGGTGCCCACCAAGAAGCAGTACTTCGAGGATTACGTCTGCGATGACGGTCTCGGCATGGGGCCCTACAAGATCCGTTGCGCCATGTGGCGAGAGGGTGAAAAGGTCATCTTCGATTTCGACGGCACCGATCCTCAGTCCATCAGTTCGATCAACTTTTATCTCAATGAAGAGATGTTCAAGATGTTCTGCGGGGTGTACATGATCATGGTGTTTGACCCGCAGATCATGTTCAACGACGGGTTTTACGACCTGATGGAGGTGAGGATTCCCTACGGAACCCTGTTGAAACCGCGCGAACCCGCGGCCTTGTCCTGTCGCACCCACGCTCTGGGTCGCATATTCGATGTGCTGGGCGGTTTGCTCGGACAGGGCAATCCTGATTTCCTCTGCGGCGCCGGATTCTCGGACAGCCCGCACTTCATGTACTCGGGCTACGACAAGGACGGTGAATGGTATCAGCTCTATTCGATCGGGTTTGGCGGTATCCCAGGAAAGCCATTTGGAGACGGCCCGGACGGGCACTCCCTGTGGCCGAGTTTCACCAATGTGCCCAACGAGTTCCTGGAGAGTTACTTCCCGCTGCGGATCGAAGTCTACGAGACGATTCCGGACAGCGGCGGTCCCGGTCTCCATCGCGGCGGAAACGGTCTCAGCATGGGTTATCGATTCCTGGAGCCCGGAGAGATTTCCATTCACGATGATCGATGGCTGACCTATCCCTGGGGCGTCAACGGCGGATTGCCTGGGCGTCGCTCGGAGAAAATTCTCCACCGCGCTGACGGCACCGTGGAAAATCTGCCCTCGAAATGCGACCGGATCGTGGTCAAAGCCGGCGACCTGCTGTACTTCAATACCTGGGGTGGCGGCGGCTGCGGTGACCCGCTGCAACGCCCGGCGGAGCGCGTCGCCTTCGATGCCAAGGCCGGCCTGGTCACGATCGAAGGCGCCCGCCGATATGGCGTGGTTCTCAACGATGACTTTACGGTTGATGAAAAGAAGACCAAGGCATTGCGCGGACGCATGGCCAAGAAGCGTGGAAAGCCGAATATCTTCGATTTCGGCGGCTCCATCGAGCAACTGAAAGCCAACTGCGAGAAGGAAACCGGCCACGCGGCACCACGCCAGCCTGAATTTCAGTCGTGGGCGCTGGAGACCGTTAAAAAGTCACGTAAAAAGGCCGCAGGCGGCAGGTAGCCTGGCGCCTACGACACCGGCCCATGCGCTAACATCACGCGCCGTTCGGCGCGTGATGGGAGCCGCGCCGTGACTCAAACGCCTGGCGGGCTGCGGCCACGTGGGCCCGCATCACGGATTCAGCCCAGTCCGGGTCACCCGCACCGATGGCTTGTGCTATTTCCAGGTGGTGCTGGGCGCTGCGGATGAGATCCTCTGTCGAATAGTCCCGGAACGTCTGGAACACCAGGGGTGCGTTGCTCAGTGACGACATGGTGGTCTTCAGCAGCTCGCTGCCCGCCGCGTTCAGGATCAATTCGTGAAACCGCTGGTTGTAATCCGCCACCTTGCGCAGAAACCCTTTTTCCCTGCGCTGAGACGCGGCCAGTTGCCGGGTCGCGAGGTCTTCCAGTGATTGCACCTGCGCTGTACTGGCTCGTCTGGCCGCCAGCCTGGCCGCATAGCCTTCCAGCAGCATGCGCAGAGCAAACGTTTCCTCGGCTTCGGCCAGGGCAAGGTGGGTGACGAAAGCGCCCTGGTTGGGCACGAAACGAATCATGCCCTCGGCCTCCAGGCGCTGCAAAGCCTCACGGACCGGCGTTCGACTGACCCTGGCCTGCTCCGCGATGGCCGCTTCGGTAATGCGGTCACCCGGGGCGCAACGGCCTTCGATGATTTCGTTGATGATGACCTGGTAGGCCTTGCGCGATGCTTTCATTGAGTGCCCCAAGGCAAAAGAGACGCGTGCTCCGCCACACTTCCCTGTGGCTGGGCCATAAATTGTATACAATCTTACCGGGTTTCTCAGCATGCCAGGGGCATGCGTTATTCACGTAAAGGAAGGGCTGATGACAGAGACGTTGCAACCCGGCTCGAAGGGGCCGCTCGATGACATCCGGGTGATTGAAATGGGCAGCCTGCTGGCCGGCCCGTTTTGCGGACAGCTGCTGGGCGATATGGGCGCCGAGGTGATCAAGGTGGAAGCGCCCGGCATGGGCGACCCCATGCGCATCTGGGGGCAGGAAAAATCTCAGGGTCAGTCACTTTGGTGGCCCGTGGTGGCCAGAAATAAAAAGGCCATTACCCTGAACTGCCGTGTGCCCGAGGGGCAGGCGATCATGCGGGACCTGGTGGCGGAATCCGATATTCTGCTGGAGAATTTCCGGCCGGGCACCATGGAGCGCTGGGGTCTGGATTACGAGACCCTGAGCCAAATCAACCCCAGGCTGATCATGATCCGTGTATCCGGGCAGGGTCAGACGGGGCCTTACAGCAAGCGGGCGGGCTATGGATCCGTCGGTGAGGCGATGGGTGGCTTGCGCTATGTGGTGGGTGACCCGAGCTCGCCGCCCAGCCGCGTGGGCATCAGCATCGGGGATTCGCTGGCCGCCACCTTCGCCACGGTGGGCGCGCTCTCCGCCCTGCATTTCCGTGATCGGACCGGCAAGGGCCAGGTAGTCGATTCCGCCATCTATGAAGCCGTGCTGGCGATGATGGAATCGCTGGTGACCGAGTACCAGAAAGCCGGCTACGTCCGTGAGCGAACGGGGTCCATCTTGCCGAATGTGGCGCCTTCCAACGTGTACCCTACCGCCGACGGCAGCATGATCCTGATCGCGGCCAACCAGGATACGGTTTTCAAGCGCTTGTCGGCGGCCATGGGGCAGCCGGAACTTGCAGAGGATCCCCGCTATGCATCCCACCACGCGCGCGGAGAAAGACAGGCGGAGTTGGACGATATGATCGGTCGATGGACACAGACCTTGACGGCTGAGGAACTGATCACCTTGATGGAGGAGAATGGTGTGCCGGTGGGCAAGATCTATCGAGCGCCCGACATGCTCGAGGATCCTCACTTCAAAGCGCGCGAGGCCATTGTGCGGGTCATGCATCCTGAACTCGGTGAGCTGGCCATGCAAAATGTCGTACCCAAGCTGTCCCTGACCCCGGGGTCGGTCAGGAGCTGCGGCCCCGAGATGGGGCAGCACAATGCGGAAATCTATGGTGATCTGCTGGGGATATCACAAGAGCAAATGGGGCAGTTGAGCCGCGACGGCATCATTTAGCGAAGCATCGCATCCAAAAAAATAGGCCGGCGAAAAAGCCGGCCTTTTTCTATTGGGCCTGGCGGTCAGAAGCGATACTCCACTTCCATGCCGGCCATGCGCGCCATGCCCGGATGAACGAATGAGCCGCCGAATTCAGCAGCCGTGATGACTTCTGCCAGGTAGCTCTCATCGAGCAGGTTTTGGGCGAACGCCGTGATCCGCCAGTGCTCGCTGCTGAAGCCGACGCGCAGATTGGTCAGCCCGTAGCCAGCGACCTGCGATCGGTCAAACGATGCCGGCAAACCGCCGAATAACGTGGCCGGCACCGTTTTGTCCTGTACGGTGTTGTACCAGGTAGGGCCCTGGTAGGCGTATTCCAGTCGCGTGTTGAAGGTCCAGTTCGACGTCACGTCGGCATCGAACTGCAGGGCCGCGTTGAAGGTGTACTCCGGCGCGTTCGGAATCTCGTTGCCCACGGTGTTGGGGCGCACGGTGAAGGCCTCGATCTCGCCGTCGATCTTTGAATAGCCCGCCAGGAATGACAGGTGATCGGTCAGGCGGGCCGCGATATCCAGTTCATAACCGCTGATGCTGACCTCGTCGATGTTCTCGACCACGCGCAGCAGTCCGAAGGAGCCGACGAAGAACTCGAAAAATTGCATGTCGTCCACGTCCGTTTGAAACACAGCGCCATTCAGGGACAGGCCGCCGCCATCAGATTTCCAGCGGAAGCCCAGTTCGAATGCGCTGGAAACCTCCTCATCGAAAATTTCCGGCGGCGCCACCAGTTCCGTGCCAAAAGCCTGGCCCGGATCAACCAAGAAGAACTGGATGATCTCCGTCGCACCCAGGTTATTGAAACCGCCGCTCTTGAAACCGATGCCCCAGCTACCAAACAGCGTCAGGCGGTCGGTGGCGTCCCAGGTCAGGCTGAGCTTGGGCTGTGTGTGGCTGAAGGTCTTGGAGCGTGAACCCAGTGAATCGGTGACCGCGCCGGTGGTGAAGTCTGTCACGAACGCCGGATTGAGCGGCGAGCCATTCAGCGGCTGGCCATTCAGGGTGCAGCCGACCCCCGGATTGATTTGCTGACAGTAGTTGATCCGGGTCGTGGTTTGCTGGCTGGGGGTGGGCACGGCGTTGGTCACCTTGCGGTCCTCCCGGTCATAGCGCAACGCGAAGGACAGCTCGATATTGTCCGTGATGTCGAAATTGACGGAGCCGAACAGGGCCCAGACACTGGTGTCGAAGTCATCCAGTACCAGCGCGTCGGTCAGTGGATTGACGAACGACCTGGGCAGCTGGCCGCTGGGCCGCCCGTCATCCAACAGCTGCGCAACGCCTACCCGCCGTTCGAGGTCGAGATAGTAGGCGCCGGCCTGCCAACGCAGACGTTGATCGCCCGGTGAGGTCAGCTGCACCTGGAAGCTCAAATCTTTCTGATTGCGCTCCTGGTATTGATAGCCGTCACAGGTGGACGGGCTGTACGGGGGCAGCAGGACCGTGGAAAAGGGGTCTGAGGGATCAACACCGTAGAAATTGAATGTGGGTGATTGCATGGGAAAGCCGAAGGTGTCCACGAGGCTGTCCACGCAAGACTGCTCGCCGAAGTAAAACCCGAACGCGCCTGAGGTACCGTCCGCCAGGAAATGCTGTTCCTGGTCGCTCAGAAGCGCCCACGCGGTCAGCGTTCCCCAGTCCATCTCCTGGTCCAGCTTGATGGAAAATTCAGTGGTTTCCTGCTTGTTCTCAGGATCGACGTTCGGTGTGAACACGAACTGGTGCTCGTTCACGTCGATGTAAAAATCCGGTATGCCGAAAATGTCGGCAAGGAGCGGTAAAGCGAATGCGGCATTGAACGCAATCGAGGCGGCATCGACCTGGCCATGGCGCAGCTTGACGTCCACCGTGGTGGACTCTGAGGGCTCGAAGATCACGCGGGCCGTGGCCGAGGTGCTCTCGAAATCATTCACCACGTTTTTATTGAGGTAGGTGTTCTTCAGGTAGCCATCCGTGGTCCGGCCGTCGATATCCACCGAGGCATACACGGTGTCACCCAGCGATCCGGCCATGTAGGCCCGGCCGCTCCAGGTGCCGTACTCCGCGCCGGTCACGCGCACACGCAATTCGGTTTCATCCTGCGGCCTCTGGGTGCTGATGATGACCGCGCCCGCAGCAGCCGACCGGCCGTACAGGGCGCCTTGCGGGCCTTTCAGGACTTCGATCTGCGACAGGTTGGAATACTCGCGGTTGAATGCGCTGGGGTTCGTGTACAGGATGCCGTCTATGATCAGGGCAAAGTTGGTTTCGGCATCCCTGGCGCCGTTGAGGCCGCGGATGCTGAGCTGGGTGTCGCCCACTTCTACGGTGTTCACCAGGGTGACGCCGGGTGTCTGGGAAATAAAATCTTCGGCGCGCTGTACGCCCATGTTTTCAATGTCGGTATCGGTGAACGCGGTGATCGAGGCTGGCACGTCGTCCAGGGATTCTTCGCGTGCTCGCGCTGTCACGACCACTTCCTCGAGTTGAGCCACTGCCACGCCGCTGTAGAGCAGGGCGGGCATGACGGGGAAGACCAGGAAGAACGACAGCGTTAAGGCGGTTCGCATTGACTGTTTCATATGGGTGAGCCCCTGTGTAGTTAGTTAACTCCCAT
>WTJD01000291.1:0-1147 GCA_011524975.1 Lysobacterales bacterium | reverse complement strand
GGCGCATGCTCCAGGCAGCGGTGAAACTCATCGTGGCCAATGGCGTGGAAAAAACCACGCTGAAGGATGTGGGTGAACACGCGGGCTACAGTCGTGGGCTGGCTGGATATCGTTTTGGCAGCAAGGCGGGAATGCTGGCTTTTATCGTTCGCACCATCGGTGAAGACTGGCTGAGGGACCTGACGCGCGCCGTGGAGGGGCTGGAGGGCTATGAGGCCATGGCGGCAGCCATTGATGAGCATCTCAGCTTTTGTCTTGACGCGCCAGACCGGGTTCGCGCCTTCTATATTCTCTGGTTCGAGGCCGCCGCGCCCCAGTCGGCGGTCAGGCAGGTCGTCTCCGGCATACATGACCGACGGCGCAGGGACGTGGCCAGGTGGATCACCGGGGGCGTGGCGCGAGGCGCTCCGCAACCGGCCATGCCAGCCAATGACATCGCGGGCCAGTTCAACACCGCCATCGTTGGGATCGTGTATCACTGGCTGCAGCACCCTGGAGATACCGAGGGCGTGGCGCAGCTGCACGAAAATTTGAAGATCACCATGCGCAGGCTGCTGGAGCCTGCGTTCACCACAGGTAAATAACCATGAGCTCCATGACCGAATTCTCTGCGACCCAGGCGGAACACACTGACCTTCCTTTGCGTTTCGTCACAGCCGCCAGCCTGTTCGATGGTCACGACGCGGCCATCAATATCATGCGGCGGCTGATCCAGGCGCAGGGCTGCGAGGTCATCCACCTGGGCCACAACCGCAGCGTATTGGATATCGTTCGCGCGGCCATCCAGGAAGATGCCGACGCTATTGCCATCTCCAGTTACCAGGGCGGTCACGTGGAATATTTTCGCTACATGATCGATCAGCTGCGTGAGCGCGGCGCCGACCATATCAAGGTCTTCGGCGGCGGCGGCGGCACGATTACCCTGGAGGAAATTGCCGGACTGGAAGACTATGGCGTCGAACGCATCTATCACCCTGACGACGGCATGAACCTGGGGCTGACCGAGATGATCGAGGACGTCGTGCAGCGCGCTGCTCATGGGCGCGTCATGCCGGGTTACCCCGATCAGCCTGATCTGGAAGATTCAAAGAGCATCGCGGCCATCCTGACTGCCCTGGAGGCGGGTGTTTTTGGTGAGGCGGAACTG
>WTJD01000224.1 GCA_011524975.1 Lysobacterales bacterium | reverse complement strand
CCCGGGAGGAGGGCTGGGTGGGGCAGGCGGTCCATCCGCGTTCCTTCCGCCCACACAGGGCTCGGTGGGCCTGGGTGTGGCGGAGCAGGTGGCACATTATGCGCAGGTCGTAAGCTCGATGCCGGGCCGGCATGGCGAGTCCGAGTCCGGGCAGGATGTGCCCCCTCTGGGGTTTGCCCTGGCTCAATTGCATGGCGTGTATGTGCTGGCCCAGAACGCCCAGGGGCTGGTGCTGGTGGATATGCACGCGGCGCATGAGCGCATCACCTACGAGCGCTTGAAATCCGGTCTCGTCGGTGAGGGCATCAAAAGCCAGAGTCTCCTGGTACCGGAGTCGATCCACGTCTCTGAGCGAGAGGCGGATCTGGCCGAGGCGCACACCGGGCACCTGGAATCACTGGGCCTGTCCTGTGATCGATCGGGCCCCGAAACGCTGCTGATCCGTAAAGTGCCCACGCTGTTGCAATCGGCTGATGTGGCCGGCCTGATGAAAGACGTGCTGGCCGAACTGGCCAGCGATGGCTCCAGCCGCCTGGTGGAAGAAGAAGTCGATGAGGTGCTCTCCAGCATGGCCTGCCATGGATCCGTCCGGGCAAACCGGCAGCTCAGTATCCCGGAAATGAACGCTCTGCTGCGAGACATGGAGCGGACCGAAAGAATCGCCCAGTGCAATCACGGGCGTCCCACCTGGGTGCAACTCGATATGCCCAGTCTCGATCGCCTCTTCCTCAGGGGTCGCTGAGCGCGTATGCCCATGGCATCACGGCCACCCGTGATTTTCCTCATGGGTCCGACAGCGGCCGGCAAGACGGGGCTGGCCGTCGGGCTGGTTGAGTCTTTTGACCTGGACATCATCAGCGTCGATTCCGCTCTGGTCTATCGCGGTATGGATATTGGTACGGCCAAGCCGGACCAGGACACACTGGCGCGCGCCCCGCACCGCCTGATCGATATCCGTGATCCCACTGAATGTTATTCGGCGGCGGAATTCAGGCATGACGCGCTGGCGGCCATCGAGGAGATTCATAACCTTGGGCGTGTCCCGTTGCTGGTTGGCGGAACCATGTTGTATTTTCGCGCTCTGCAGCAGGGGCTGTCAGATTTGCCATCTGCCTCCGCTGAGGTTCGTGCCGAGTTGGAGCACGAGGCGCAGCAAGCGGGTTGGGCGGAAATGCATCGTCAACTGACCGCGCTGGACCCCGTGGCCGCGGCGCGCATCAACCCGAACGACCCGCAGCGTATTCAGCGGGCGCTGGAGGTGATTCGAATCAGCGGTCGGCCGTTGAGCGAGCAGCAAACCGGGGGAGATAAGGATGGCTTCCCTTATCACGTGCTCAAACTGGTGGTGTGCCCGGCCCAACGGGCCGTTTTGCACCAGCGTATCGCGCAGCGCTTTGAGTTGATGTTGCAAGCGGGGTTCGTGGAAGAAGTGCGTCGGCTCCGAGCGATGCCGGGTGTACACGCAGAACTGCCTTCCATGCGGGCGGTTGGGTACCGGCAAGCCCTGGCCTGGCTGGAGGGGCGCTTGGACGCTGAAGAATGGGGCGAGAGGGCGATAATTGCGACGCGACAACTGGCCAAGCGGCAATTAACGTGGCTGCGCAAAGAGGAGGGCGCTCTATGGTATGATCCGAGCGCGGATGGGGTGGAAGAAGACCCGATGAAAACGGTCGAAAATTTCTTGAATTCGCGGTAAGGCGCACCCATTCCCAATAGAGTCGCTTGTGCGACCTACAACAACAAAGGAGTAATGGCCATGTCAAAGGGTCAATCATTGCAGGAGCCTTTCCTGAATGCGCTGCGTCGTGAGCGCGTGCCTGTTTCAATTTATCTCGTCAACGGCATCAAGTTGCAGGGTCAGATCGAGTCATTTGATCAGTTCGTGGTTCTGCTCAAGAACTCGGTCAGTCAGATGATCTACAAGCACGCCATCTCCACGGTCGTGCCTGCCCGCAACGTCAAGGTTTTCGATGAGGAAGCCGAATAGGATCATCCTTGTTCGAGCGTGCTGAGCGCTCCGACCGGGCGGTCATCCTACACCCCGTTTTTCCGGGCGATGGGCCAGAGCTGCTGGATGAGTTCTGCGAGCTCGCCCGTTCCGCGGGTGTGGTCATCGCCGATGTGCTGACGGCGCCCCGGGACCGCCCGGATGCCCGTTATTTTGTCGGCAAAGGCAAAATCGAAGAGCTCGCCGCCACGGTCGAGGAATCCGGCGCCGGGCTGATTCTTTTCAGCCGCCCGCTCAGCGCCATCCAGGAGCGGAACATCGAGAAGCGCTGCCAGCGCCAGGTGCTGGACCGGACCACGCTGATTCTCGATATTTTTGCCCAGCGCGCGCAATCCTACGAAGGTAAGCTCGAGGTCGAACTGGCGCAGCTCAGGCATCTTTCCACGCGCCTGGTGCGGGGTTGGACACACCTGGAACGGCAAAAAGGCGGGATCGGGTTACGCGGTCCCGGTGAAACCCAGCTTGAAACGGATCGTCGCCTGGTCGGAGACAGAATTCGGCAGCTGCGCGCGCGCCTGGACAAGGTGCAGCGTCAACGAGCCCAGTCGCGACGTCGACGCCAGAGATCCGAGGTGCAGACCGTGGCGCTTGTGGGTTACACCAATGCAGGCAAATCCACATTGTTCAACCGATTGACGGAATCTACGGTCGACACACGGGATATGCAATTCGCCACGCTCGACCCGACGGTCAGAAAACTGGCTGATGTTCCCGGAGGCGGCGTACTGATGGCGGACACGGTCGGTTTTGTCAGCTCGTTGCCACCTGAGCTGATTGCGGCATTCAGGGCCACGTTGCTGGAGTCGCGCGAGGCGGATTTGTTGCTGCACGTGGTCGATATTTCTGATCGCTTTCGGGCCGAGCGGAGGCAGGAAGTTGAATCCGTCCTTGAATCCATCGGTGCAGATGAAATCCCGCAGATACTCGTATTCAATAAAATTGACAAAGCAGGGGAGCCCTCGGGTACTCATCGAGACCCCGAAGGCCGGGTGGACCAGGTGTGGCTTTCCGCGGCGGAGGGTACCGGTGTGGAGGCATTGCGCAAGGCCATTGTCGAGCAGTTGGAGGGAAGTCGGGTCACCCGCTGGATTCAGCTGGGCCCCGGTGACGCGCGACTCCGAGCTCAGCTGTTCGAACTTGGAGCGGTCAGCGAGGAGGAATTCACATCCAAGGGTGACTGGCGGCTGCGGGTCGACCTTCCCCGGGACGCGGCGGAGCGCCTGGCGCGACAGGGAGGGGCAGCCGGTGACGTGGCGCGCGCGCAATTACTGTCGTGAGCATCATTTCGCTGAACAACCCAATCAGCCTGCCTTCTATGACTTTTTCAGATTTCCTCTCCGCAACCATCCGGACGCGCCGTTGCTGCACCTTTCTCGGCTGGAAGGGTTAGAATGAGGCGCTGGTCGCAGCAACCTTGAAAGCCCGATGCCGAGTCCCAAGCTAGCGAGAGTCGCAGCGACACATCCAAACACCCACAGGAGTACGTGATGCCCTGGAAAGAACCCGGTAAGGGTGACAAAGATCCCTGGAACTCGGGAAGTCAACAGCCTCCCGATCTCGATGATGTATTCAAAAATGTCGGTTCCAAGGTACGTTCGATTTTTGGTGGAGGTTCTGGCGGCGAGGGCTCAGGCGGCTCCGGGTCAGGCAGTGGCGGCCTGATTCCCCTGATCATCCTTCTGGGTGCATTCTGGGTAGCCTGGGACGCCGTGCATATCATCGATGAAGCCGAGCGTGGCGTTGTGCTCCGATTCGGCGAATATTCGCGGACCCTGCCTCCTGGCATCAACCTGACGATGCCACGGCCAGTGGAAGATCTGATCAAGGTGAACGTCAGCAACGTCCGATCGATGGAAAATCGCGGCCAGATGCTGACGCAGGACGAGAACATCGTGGACCTCAACTACTCGGTCCAGTATCGGGTTAGCGATGCCCAGCAATTCCTGTTCCGCGTCCGTGATCCAGAAGAAACGCTGCGTGAGGCGGCCGAGAGCGCTTTGCGTGAATCTGTCGGTACCAACAGGCTTGACTTCATACTCAGCGGCGCCGGCCGTGAGGTGGTGGGCAATGAAACGGGCAGGGTGCTGCAGGAAACCATGGACCGCTACGCAAGTGGCATTCAGGTCACCAAGTTCAACCTGGAATCATCCACGGCGCCGCAGCAGGTGCTGGCCGCGTTTGAGGATGTGAACAAAGCACGGGAAGATCGGGAGCGGTTCATCGAGGAAGCCCAAGTGCATGCGAACAGTGTGATTCCGGAAGCGCGTGGTGCCGCCGCTCGAATTTTGCAGGAGGCCGAAGGTTACCGAGACGCCACCATTGCCTTGGCGATCGGTGAAGCGGATCGCTTTGACCTGCTGTTAGAGGAGTATGCCAAAGCGCCGGACGTTACCCGAAAACGCATGTATCTGCAGACCATGGAGTCCGTCCTCGGGCGCTCGAGCAAGGTGTTGCTGGACGTGGATGCCAGCGGTAACGTGCTCTACCTGCCGCTGAGCGAATTGGGGGCGGGCCAGCCAGGATCAGCGAACATGCCGCCCTTGGTAACGCCCGGAGCGGGCGGTCAAACCACCACAGACAGAAATTCCAACCGCGCCGCTGGAAGGGAGGGGCGTCGATGAACAAGCCATTGATCTGGATTGCTGTATTTGTTCTTGCTGGCCTCGGGTTAAGCAGCGTGTTTACTGTGACCGAGACCGAGTATGCGGTCCGGTTCCAATTGGGCAAGATCGTGCGCACCGACTATCAGCCAGGTTTGCATTTCAAGCTGCCGCTGGTCAACAACGTGCGCAAATTTGACCGGCGCATTCTGACCCTGGATACGGCATCCGAGCGCATGCTGACCTCGGAGCAGAAATTCGTCAACGTGGACTCCTTTATCAAGTGGCAAATCGTCGACGTTGCCAACTTCTATACCTCGACCCAAGGCAATGAACTGGTGGCCCTGAACCGGCTGGAACAGATCATTCGGGACAGCATGCGCAACCAGATCGCTGGCCGGACCCTGGTAGAAGTAGTATCCGAAGAGCGGGTTAACATCATGCTGGCGATCAAGGATGCCGCCAACTTGGCCACCAGCGAGTTTGGCATAGAGGTGGTAGACGTTCGAATCAAGAGCATTGAACTGCCGGACGATGTGCGCGACTCAGTTTTTCGGAGGATGGCGACCGATCGCCAGAAGGAAGCCAACCTGTTGCGATTTGAAGGCAGGGAAGAGAACGAGCGAATCCGATCCGATGCGGATCGGCAAGTGCAGGTCCTCCTCGCGGAAGCCGAGCGGGATGGTCAGCGCATCCGGGGTGAGGGAGACGCTCGCTCAACAGAGATTTACGCCAATGCGTTTGGTAAAGACGAAGAATTTTACGCCTTCTACCGCAGTTTACAGGCTTACAGCAACACCTTTACCGGTAACAACGACATTATGGTGTTGGATCCCGGGTCGGACTTTTTCGAATATTTTGATCGTTACCGCTCCGGTAACAACTGACCCCCGGAGGCCAGCCGATGGCGCAGGATTTGCTGACGGCGCTGGCGCTTGTTCTTATTCTTGAGGGCCTGCTGCCCGGCCTCGCGCCGTCGACCTGGTTGAGGATGATGGCCGAGGTGGCCCGCATGGGCACGCGCGGTATCCGAATCGCGGGGATCACCTGCATGATATCCGGCGCCATTCTGTTGCAGTTTCTGCATTGATCCTGGAATGAGATTAACAACATGAGCAAGAGCATCGTGGTTCTGGGCACCCAATGGGGTGACGAGGGCAAGGGTAAAATCGTTGATCTGCTGAGCCGCGATATGGATGCGGTGGTTCGCTTTCAGGGCGGGCACAATGCGGGTCACACCCTGGTGATCGATGGCGACAAAACCGTGCTGCACTTGATCCCGGCCGGCATCATGCAGCCCGGTGTGCGATGCATGATCGGCAACGGCGTTGTCGTTGCGCTGGAGGCACTTAAGGCGGAAATCGACAACCTCGAAAAACGGGACGTTGACGTTCGCAGCCGATTGATGATCTCTCCCGCCGCGCCTGTGATCATGCCCTACCACGTGGCGCTGGACCTTGCGCGGGAGGAGGCGAAAGGCAAAAAGGCGATAGGCACCACGGGCAGGGGCATTGGCCCGGCTTATGAAGACAAAGTGTCGCGTCGCGGTATCAGGGTCTCTGATCTTCTGAACGCTGACGATTTGGCTGAAAAACTGGCCGAGGTGATGGACTACCACAACTTCGTGCTGTCCAAACGGTTCAACAAGCCTGCTCTGGACGTGGCTGCTGTTCTCGAGCAGACCTTGGCTTTGGGGCATGATTTTGCGCCACTGGTCGGCGATGTCAGCGGTTCGCTACACAGCTTGCGAGCCGCCGGAAAACGAATCCTGTTCGAGGGCGCGCAGGGCTCGCTGCTGGATATCGACCACGGCACTTACCCCTACGTGACTTCTTCCAATACGACGGTGGGGGGTGTCTGCACGGGCGCCGGCGTTGGGCCTGATGCGATCGATTACGTGTTGGGTATTACCAAAGCCTATACCACGCGTGTCGGCGGCGGGCCCTTTCCAACCGAGTTGTTCGATGACATTGGTGCTGGTATTGCCGAACGTGGACAGGAATTCGGCGCGACCACGGGACGCCCGAGAAGGTGCGGCTGGCTGGACGCGGTCGCGCTTCGGCGGGCAGCCAGGCTCAATGGGCTTTCCGGATTCTGTGTGACCAAGCTGGATGTTCTGGACGGCCTCGATGAGGTCAAGGTCTGTGTTTCATACCGGCTCGATGGCCAGGAGCTGGAGACGCCGCCGACGAATCCTGACGATTGGGAACGGCTGGAACCGGTCTATGAAACGTTCCCGGGCTGGACGGCACAGACGCGAGGCGTGACCGCAATGCACAACCTGCCTGACAATGCCCGGTCCTACCTCGCAGCGGTTGAGGAGCGTGCCGGCGCACCGATTCACATCGTTTCGACCGGGCCGGATCGGAACGAAAATATCTTTATCGAGGATCCTCGAACTTGAATTTACCGGAGAGATAACGTGAAGCGAGCAGGGCGGATCAGTTTTCGATCTGGGTTTGCTGTTTTTTTTCTGCTGAGTCCAAAATTGCACAAATTTGAGCCGAGAATTCTGCTGTCTTGATCGGCTTGGTTAAGAAAAAATCACAGCCTGCCTCCATACATTTCTTACATTCATCGTTGATTGCCATGGCGGTCATGGCCACTATCGGCGTCTCGATGCCGGAGGCTCTAATGCGCCGGGTTGCCTCAAAACCATCCATGACAGGCATCATCATATCCATCAGAACCAAGTCAAACCCTGATTCCCGCTGCTTCGCATCCAGCAGCATTTTCTCGCCTTCCGCGCCATTTTCCGCCAAATAAATCTTGGCGCCGGCATCTCTCAGCAAGTGCTCTATCAGCAAGGCGATCGATTGGGTGTCTTCCACCACCAGGATGGCTTTGCCCTGAAGCGATGACTTGTCCTCATCCGCAAGCTCGATGTCTGCCGAGTCAGTGACCGCTGAACAGTCCTCGATAGGCACTACGGGAAGGCTCAGCGTGAAGTTACTCCCGACATGGCGTTCAGAACTTGCTGTCAGTTCACCACCCAACCCCAGTGCGAGGCCTCGTGATATGGCCAATCCCAGACCAGAACCGTCGATGCTTTCCTTGTTCTTGGTCTGACGAGTGAAGGGTTCAAAAATTCGCTCCAGGGCGGAGGCGGAAATGCCTGATCCTGTATCGTGAACAGTAATCTCCAAGTGTTCACGTGCGGTTGATGCATTGACTATTTTAGCCTCCAGTGTGACCTTTCCTGCCTGGGTGTATTTCACTGCGTTGGTCAGTAAATTGAGACAAATCTGTTGGACTCTATGCGCGTCCAGCATGAGGCGTTCAGGCAGGTGATCCGTTTTGGGGACATCGAATTTCAGCCCCTTGGATTCAGCCATGGGGTATGTCAATTCGTACGCGTCTTGTAGCAATATCCGCAGGTCACAGGGTTCGAAGTTTGCTTCGAAAGCACCCGTCTCTATCTTGGAGAGGTCCAGCAACTCGTTCAGAAGTCGCATGAGAAAGTCCGCATTTCTCTTGATCTGGCCAGCCCACTGATGTCGGTTTTCCGCAGATTGGTCTCCTCGAGAGAGTAATTCCGAGAAGCCGACGATGGATGTCATCGGCGTTCGTATTTCATGGCTCATATTGGCCAAAAATTGGCTTTTCTCCCGTGATGCTAGTTCGGCCTCATGACGTGCTGTTTCCAGTTTTTCAGCTTGCTTGGATAGACGGTCCTTGGCAACGCGCAGCTTGTCCACGGTCTGTTGAAGGTCATCCAGCGCCATGGCGGTATCAATTCGGGTGGAGGCGAGGGAGGCAATCGTCGAGAACAGATTGAGGTGTAAGTCGGTAAAAAAATCAGGCTCTGGGTGTTCTGAATCTAGCACGCCGATGACTTTGTCATCATGGATGATGGGTACGGCAAGTTCTGAAAGCCGATGCTCGTCATCTTCGATATAACGTGGATCCAGCCGCGTGTCACCGACCTTCTCGGGCTTGCCGGTCGCAGCGACTGTTCCAACGATCCCTTGGCCAATCGGAATGGTGATGGGGTTATAGATGTCCTGCGCGATGGGGTTCTTGGGCCCGTGTGCGGCCCGTTGCACCAGTGTCTGGCCGCTATCATCGACGAGGTAGATGACGCAATCGACGAAGCCCAGTCGAGCAATGGCGGTTTTCGCAACGTTCCAGAGAATCTCCTCGAGGGAATTCAATCCAACCTGGGAAAGCGCGAATTCGTGCAATACCTCGAGGTACCATTCGCGAGTGTCCGTGCCGTGAGAGCCTGACGGCTTTTGCGGCTTAGCTGGACTCGACTTATGGTTGCTATCAATTGCTGACACAGATATCGACAATCCCCCCGGATTGGCAATGGATGTTATCAGAAAAAAAGAGGGTGGTGCCGAGGAGAGGACTTGAACCTCCACGAGCTAAATGCTCACTGGCACCTGAAGCCAGCGCGTCTACCAATTCCGCCACCTCGGCAAAGGGCTGATATCTGAGTCAATATCAACCTGATCTCAGTTCGTGGTTGGAACCACTGAACCGGCGAGCACTGTACCCATTCGTCCTTGCACTGTCAATGATTCAAGCGATGTTTTGGCCGCGTCAAAACGCCCTGTGAATGGCCGTCAATCGGGGCCGGTCAAGGGGTACAATGGGCATCGTAATTCAGCAGTCAAAATCATGAAAAGAAAAGCCACATCCCCGGGCAAAAGTCGCTCGCCGAGCCAGATAGCGGCAGTCGCCCCCAACCGCGACGCCATTCTCGGGCTGATGCACGAGCGGGGTCATCCAATGCGGCGGCGGGATATTGTGGAGGCCCTGCAGGTCGAAAGTGACGACAGCAGGGAGATACTGCGGCGCCGGCTTCGCGCCATGGTGCGGGAAGGTCAGCTGGTCAAGAATCGGCGCGGCGCTTACGGATTGCCTGACAAAATGGATCTGGTCTCCGGCCGGGTCAGCGCGCACCGGGATGGTTTTGGTTTTGTCATTCCGGACGAAGGTGGTGATGACCTCTACCTGTCGCCGCGCAACATGCGCAGCGTACTGCACGGTGATCGCGTGCTGGCAGCTGTGGTCGGCGTTGACCGGCGTGGCCGCAAAGAGGGCATTGTTCACGAAGTTTTGGAGCGTGCCCACACGGCCATCGTCGGTCGATTTGTAGAGGAAAGCGGCCTGGCATTGGTTGTCCCGGACAATCCCCGGATAACACAGGATGTACTGGTGCCCCTGGAGCACGTGAATGGAGCCAGGCCAGGCCAGATCGTGGTGACTGAGCTGATCGAGCAACCGGGCCAGCATCAGCCCCCGGTGGGCCGGGTGGTCGAGATCCTGGGCCAGGTCGGGGCCCCCGGAATGGCCACTGAGGTGGCGATCCGGGACTTTGGTCTTCCGCACCAATGGCCTGAAGGCGTTGAGGAAGCAGCCAATGCCTTTGGGGAATCCGTGCCTGCCGAGATGATGAAAGGTCGCAAGGATTTGCGCTCAGTGCCCCTGGTGACCATCGACGGGGCCGATGCGCGCGATTTCGACGACGCGGTCTTTGCGAGCAAGCAGCGAAATGGCTGGCGTTTGCTGGTTGCGATCGCAGACGTTTCGTCTTACGTAAAACCCGGTAGCCCCCTGGATGACTCGGCGCAGGAGCGAGGCACTTCCGTTTACTTTCCTAATCGCGTGATTCCCATGCTGCCGGAAGCGCTCTCCAACGGCTTGTGTTCCCTGCGCCCGGATGAAGATCGGCTTTGCCTGGTGTGCGACATGTCGATCGATGCCGAGGGCAAAGTCAAACGTGCCCGATTCGTATCGGCGGTGATGCGCTCGCGCGCCCGTTTGACCTACCAGCAGGTCTGGCGCTACCTGGATCAGGGAACGCGTGCCCGTCAAATCGACGATCCGGAAGTGCGCGCCAGCCTGGATGATCTGCATGGGCTCTACACCGTCTTGCGGGGCGCACGCCTGAAAAGAGGCGCTATCGACTTTGACAGCCAGGAGGTCCGCTTTCGTTTTGATGAGGAGGGCGCCGTGTCCGGCATCGACAGCACAGAGCGCAATGACGCCCACAAGCTGATCGAGGAGTGCATGATCCTGGCCAATGTCGAGGCGGCACGATTTGTTTTGAGCCGGAAGCTGCCCGCGCCTTTTCGGGTCCACGCGCCACCGCCTGACCTGAAGGTCGAATCGCTGGTTCAGTTCCTGATGGAGCAGGGAATTCGGCCCGGGTTCAGGGAGCAGCCGACGCCGGCTGATTTCGAGCGCATCGTTGAACAGATCAGAGGGCGGCCGGACGAAAAGCTCATCATGGCCGTGCTGCTGCGCTCACAGAGCCTGGCGGCCTACCGGGCCGAAAATGAGGGGCATTTTGGATTGGCCCTGGCTGCTTATGCCCATTTCACATCTCCCATTCGCCGGTATCCGGATCTCATGCTGCATCGCGTCATTCATCGGGCCATTCGGCGTGGGGAGCCCGGCGAGCATGTCTATACGAGACAGCAGATGGAACAGCACTGTGAGCAGTGTTCGGCCTTCGAGCGTCGCGCAGAAGATGCTTCGCGTGACGTGGATGATCGCCTCAAGTGCATCTATATGGAAAGGCATCTGGGTGAAGTGTTCGAAGGCATGGTCTCCGGGGTAACCTCGTTCGGCCTGTTTGTCCAGTTGGACATGGGCGCGGTCAATGGGTTGTTGCACGTCACCAGCCTGCCCAACGACTACTATCATTTCGACCCGGTCTCCCACCGTCTGACCGGTGAGCGAAGCCGTCGGGCTTTTCAGTTGGCGGACCGCGTTCGTGTTCGCGTAACGAGCGTGAACGTCAGTGATCGCACCATTGATTTTGAATGGGTGGATAGA
>WTJD01000240.1 GCA_011524975.1 Lysobacterales bacterium | reverse complement strand
ATTAAGCGCATATTCGATAAAAGTGCATGCGTGCAAAGACTCAGTAACTAAGAGCCGTGCCGAGGAATATTCTTGACCTCCCAGTCCCCATGGTTATTCACCAGCTTCATCGCTGTGCTCGCGGTTTTGCCCCTGCTGATCCGTCTCGCGCCGCGCCTGGGCCTGCTCGACCGGCCTGATGCGCGCAAGCGCCATCGGGGCGAGGTGCCGCTGGTGGGCGGGCTGGCGCTGTTTGTGGGGCTGGCGGTGGCTTATCTGGTCAATCACTACGGCGATGCGCGCCTGGCCTGGATGCTGGGCGGCGGTCTGCTGCTGGTAGCCGTGGGCTTTTTCGACGACCGGCAGGAGGTGTCCACGCTGCTGCGCTTTGCCGTGCAGACCGCGGCCTGCCTGCTGATGGCTTTGGGCGCGGATGTGTACCTGCGTGATTTTGGCCACCTGCTGTGGGCGGGCACACTCCCGCTGGGCTGGGCCGCCATACCGGTGACGGTGTTCTGCGTGGTGGGCGTGACCAACGCGCTCAACATGATTGACGGCATGGACGGGCTCTCGGCCAGTATCTCCCTGGTGTGCCTGGCCGGCCTGTACGCGGCGTTGCGGTTTTCCGGCGCTGCGGTGGGCATGCCCGAGCTGCCCGCGCTGGCGGGCGGGCTGCTGGCCTACCTGCTGTTCAACCTGCGCCTGCCGTGGCGCCCGCGGGCGCTGGCGTTTTTTGGTGACGCGGGCACCTTGCTGCTGGGTTTTCTGCTGGGGTGGATGCTGGTGCAGTACAGCCAGGGCCCGGCGCGGGTGATCGCGCCGGTGACCGCGCTGTGGCTGCTGGCCGTGCCGCTGATGGATACCGTGTTTGTGATGATCAAGCGCAAGCGCGCGGGCCAGCCGATGACCGGCGCCGACCGCGAGCACCTGCATCACGCCTTTTTACGCTCTGGCCACAGCGTGACCGCCACGCTGCTGCTGATGGTGCTATTGGCATCATTGCTGGCCGGCACCGGGCTGGCGCTGGAGCGCTTCGGGGTGCCGGAATACCTGTCCTACTACCTGTTCCTGGCGGCCTGCGGCCTCTACTACGCGCTGATGAGCCGCACCTGGCGCACGCGTCGCTTCCTGGGCCGGGCCATCCGCTAGGGTCATCCGCCAGGGTCGTCTGCCAGGGTCATCTGCCAGGGTCGTCCATTGGCCCCGCTCGGGCCTGCTCGGGCGTTGAGAAAAAGAGACGCGGGCCGATGCGCCTGTTGACGTGCCTATTGACGCGCTTGTTCATGCGATTGTTCAGGCGAGTGTTGAGGCGTTTGCTGCCCGGCGCTGGTCTGGCGCTGGTCTGGTGCGCCTTGGCCGCCGTACAATCGCTGGATGCATGAGACAACGCCACTGCTGCAGCGCGTGCTTTTCTGGCTGTTCATTGCCTGGGTGGTGTGGCTGCCCCTGCCGATTGGCAGCAACCGGCCCCTCTGGGTGGGCATCGCGCTGGCGGCCGGCATGGCCATCCTCGCGCTGTGGCTGTGCGGCTGGATAGCCGGACATCTGAGCGCGCCGCGCGCTGTGCGCCGTTCGCGCTGGCCATTGGCGGTCATGGCTTTGTTCCTGGCCTGGCAGCTGGGGCAGATGTATCTGCCGGGCGCCCTGGCATCTGAATGGGTGCAAAACGCCTATCAGCAGGCTGGGGTGCAGCGCCACTCGCTCACGGCCGATGCCAGCGAGAGCGCGGCGGCCCTGCGGCACAGCGTGTTGGCGGCCACGGCCTTTCTGCTCACCCTGTTGTTGGTGCCCGGCCTGCGCGACCTGCACCGGCTGCTGTGGACGCTGGTCTGGGTGGGCGTGGTGATGGCCGTAGTCGCGGGCATCACCGTCATGGAAGGCGCGGACGTGAGAATCCTGGGGGTGGCCATGAGCTCGGGCTCGGTGGCCTCGGGCAGCTTTATCAACCGCAATCACTTTGCCAACTACCTGGTGCTGGCGCTGTCGGCGGGCATTGGCCTGCTTATCTCCATGCAGACCCGCGGTCACGGTGGACACTGGCGGGCCCGCCTGCGGGACTGGGCCGCTACCTTGCTGGGCCCCAAGGCCCGGCTCAGGGTGTTCCTGGGGCTGATGGTGGTTTCGCTGGTGCTGACCCGCTCGCGGATGGGCAATACCTCGTTTTTTCTCAGCCTGCTGGTGGCCGGCGCGCTGGCGCTGGTGCTGATCAGGGGGCGTTCAAGGCCGCTCATGCTGCTGATCGCCAGCCTGGTGGCCATCGACATTTTTATTGTGGGCACCTGGTTTGGGGTGGAGCAGGTGGTGGACCGCATCCAGAACACGGTGACGGTGACCGAGGAGGCGGTCATCATCAACGAAAAAGGCAGGATGGAGGCCAACCGCGAGGCACTGGAGATCATCTCGCAGGCGCCGGTGACGGGTATGGGCGGGGGTACGTGGTTTATCGCGTTTACCAGCTGGCGCGCCTGGGATCACGGGTTTTTCGACCACGCGCACAACGACTACCTTGAATTTGCCGTCGAATTTGGGGTGCCCGCCACGCTGCTGTTGGGGGTGTTAGTCCTGCTTTCGCTCAGGCGCTGCCTGAAGCAGCTAGCTAGCCGGCGCCACCCCCTGGTGCTGGGCTCGGCGTTTGCCTGCCTGATGGCCATCATCGCGGTGGCAACGCACGCGCTGGTCGAGTTCAACCTGCATATCCCGGCCAATGCCGCCACGTTCATGATCCTGCTGGCTTTGCCCTGGCTTCATTCTCAACGCTCCGGCGGTGGCCGCCGTCAAACCTTGAATTGAATCAAGGGCAAAATCCGCATGTTAAATAGCCCGCGGATAAATTTTTCATGAAAATGACAAAACAGTCAGCTATAATTCGCTGGCACCAAGATTAAGCGGGCTTACCTGACTTATGTCATCGAATAAGAAGATTTCGCAACTGGTGAAAAAACTGTTACTTTTGGCGGTAGCAACAAAACCTGAGGCACTTTAAAATTTCTGTACCTTGGGGCGCGGGGGAGTGCGTCATTGTTTAATGTGTTTTTAAATCTCCGTAACGGTTTGAGGGCAAAACATCGGCATGCGACCGTAAGTGGCGCGTGGCGAGCAGTGGTGCTCTCGCTGTTTCTCATGCCCTCCCTGGCGATGGGGCAATACGAATTCGAAACCGAGGGCTCCGGCTTACAGG
>WTJD01000246.1 GCA_011524975.1 Lysobacterales bacterium | reverse complement strand
TCTCATTACTCATCAGTTTCTCCTTTTGGAACTCTTGTCCAGATTTGCAAACGCGTCAGGTCCACGCAGCACCCGCAGGCCGGGACCGGAACCCGGGTAGGCTCCCGTCAGCCGCGCTCGAAGGGCCGTACAGGCGTCACCGACCCATCATGGATCCAGGTGACGGTTTTGCGTGGCGGGACCCGTTTCATCACAGCTTTCTCCCGGCGGGCCCCGTGAAAACGCGCCATTCTAGCACGAAAGTCAGCAATAGCGGGCTATCCGGGCTCGGTTCAGCGGGCGTAGGTACGGCCGAAGAAGTCACCCTCCACCCAGGCCGGCCGGTCGGGGTCGTTGGCGATGATTTCACCGATTCGATGGTTGATCCGGGTAAAACGTACGGCGGCGCCGTAGTGGATGGGCAAGCTGAGGTCATCGCTGGGCTTGTGATAATGCTTTTGCAGGAAACCCTGGAAGATGGGGCCCGTATCGGTCACCCCGTCGCGGGCTTTCGGCCCGGTGACCAGGAACACCGAGGGGATGCCCCTTTGCACGAAGCGATAATGGTCGCTGCGCACAAAAATATTTTCCTCAGGCATCGGGTCAGGCGTCAGTTCGATGCCCATCTCGCCTGCGGCGCGGCCCACCACCGGCCCCAGTGAGGAATGCTCTGCTCCGAAGGCGATCACGTCGCCAAAATCGTAGAGCAGCAGAGGCATGTCGAGATTGACAGCCCCAACCAGGCTGTCCACCGGCACCGTGGGGTTCAGCGCAAAGTACTCCGAACCCACCAGCCCCTTCTCCTCGGCCGTGACTGCCAGGAACAGGATCGACCTGCCGGTTCCGGGCCCCTCGGCAAAGATGCGCGCCGTCTCCAGCATCACGGAGATGCCGGACGCGTTGTCCAATGCGCCGTTGTGAATCCGGTCCGCGCCCTCCTCTGCGTGCGCCAGTTCCCCGATATGGTCGAGGTGCGCGAGGTAAACCAGGTACTCGCCGTTGAGCCGGGGGTCCGAGCCCCGAAGCATTCCAACCACATTGGCACTGGTCAATGCATCGTGCCGGGAACGCTGGGCAGCTGAGACCTCCGCCTGAAGCGGAAACGTCGGCAAAGGCGCGCCGGCCTCGTCCAGTGCGATCAGCTCTTCCAGCGAATGTTGCGCGCCATGGAAAAGCATCGCGGCGGCCGAATGATGCAGGATGGCATTGGTCTGTAAATCAGGCGCCCCGGCATAAGGCTCGCCATCGGCTCCGATCCAGGCCATGGAGGGCGCGCCCACCCGGTCGGCATAGCGCGCCCACGCCACCCGGCGATCGCGGCGCGGTGTGTGAACCCTGATAACGCCTACCGCCCCATGGGCGAACGCCGCCCTGTCCTTTTCACGATAGGACGCGAAATGAGCGCCTTCTTCGCTGGGAAATTCAGCGGGCATGCCGGACAGGATGACCGCGATTTTTCCTGCGACATCCAACCCCTCGTAGTCGTTGTGCTCCAGTTCGGTGGCCTCGATGCCATAGCCGACAAACACCGTTGGCGCGGTAACCGCGCTGGACTCAGCATCGACATCCGGGCCGGTAAAAAAATGCTCCAGGAATGTGAACGCCGCGCTCTGATCGCCGTTTCGGGCGCTCATCGTGGCCGATTCGTTCACGAGATAGGCCCGTCGCAAGGGTACCTGCTGATACCAGCCTCCCTGTTCGCCCGCAGGGGCGAGCCCGGCCTGGGCCATCTGGCTGGCCACGTAGGCGGCGGCTATGTCATAGCCTGCGGTCCCCGGCTGCCGGCCGCGAAGCAAATCGCTGGCCAGGAATTCAATATGCGCCCGCAGACGCGCCTCCAGACGGGTATCCCGCTGCTCCGGGTCGGATGCGGTTGCCGCGCCTGACGCCGCTGCGCACGCCACTGCCAACAACAGCCCCTTGCCCAACCGGCACAGACCGGCCTGGCCGCTCATAAGTTCGTTGACCAGGGCTCGCCCTCTTGACGCACCATCCTCTCGAGCTCGAATTTCGGGCAGACATAGTCGTTGAGAAACCCGTGCAGCGATTCCGCCAGCTTGCGCAGCGACCGGCCCGTGCCTTCATCCAGGCACTGTCCGTTTCCATCGAACGCCTGCTGAACACCCGCAATGGAAACGGCGCCAGGCACCACCACCGCACCCACGTGCCCCATGATGCCCTTGGTCTGTTCCAGCGATTTGATCGCTCCGATCCGACCCGAGGCGACACCCAGCAGGGCCACCGGCTTGCCGGCCAGGGCGGAAGGAAAACCGAGGTTCTCGATGATCAGCTTGGTATGGGCGGCGATCCCACCGTGATACTCGGGGCTGGCGATGACCACAGCCGATGCCTGGCTGACCGCCTCGCGCAAGCGCGCGGCGTCAGCGGTTTCCGGCTGGCCGGGAAAAGACAGGGAGAGGTCACGGGCATCGATGACGCTGACCGTCTCTCCCAGCGCACGCAGCTCGTCCACCGCGACGCCAAGTGCGTGCGAGGTGTAGTTTCCCGGCCGGCTGCTGCCGGAAACACCCAGGATATTCCTCATGATGCCCGGTCAGTGCTTGAACGGCGGCAGCTTCTTGGGCGCCAGCTGATGCTCCAGCCTGACATACTCCGGCAAGCCGTGCTTGTTGTACGGGGGATAGTCTTCCCCGCGAATCAAAGGCTCCAGGTATTTGCGCGCTGAAGGCGTGATACCGAACCCGTCTTTGCTGATAAAGCGCCGCGGCATCATCTTCTCGCGGTTGGCCACCCTGCTCAACGGGGCCTCACCGACTTTCCAGCGGTAAGGCTGATCGGACGTGCGCTCAATGATGGGCATGACCCCGGATTTTCCGGCCAGGGCCAGTTCCACGGCGGCCTTGCCCATGGCGTAGGCCTGTTCGACATCGGTTTTCGAGGCCACATGACGCGCGGAGCGCTGAAGGTAATCGGATACCGCCCAGTGGTACTTGTATCCCAATTTCTCCTTCACGAGGTTGGCCACCACCGGCGCCACGCCACCCAGCTGCGCGTGGCCGAAGGCATCGCGCGTACCCGCGTCCGCCAGAAACTTGCCTTTCTTGTCGCGCACGCCCTCAGACACCACGATCGAGCAGTAGCCCCATTTTTTAACGGCGTCATCCACTTTTTCCAGGAAAGCCTTCTGCTCGAAGGGAATCTCAGGAAACAGGATCACAT
>WTJD01000031.1:25533-33104 GCA_011524975.1 Lysobacterales bacterium | reverse complement strand
GACTGAAGGGGCTGAATGGCGTCCCTGACCAGTGGGCCAAGGCCCTTGATTTGCTCATCGGTGCCAACAATCGCGGCTGAACCCTGCTTGAGTTCCAGCAGTCGGGTCAGCATACCGTCAACCTGAAAGGCCGCTCCATCGGTGACCTGGGTTTCCGGCATGTAAATCAGGTGAACCGGCCCATCCGCGGTGGCCAGCGCCATATGCACGCCTCTCCCGTCCGGCGTGGGACACAGCTTGACGACCTGGATTCGTTCAGCGAGTTGTGGACTGGCGCCAACGCCAAAGCGCGCCAGCACGCTTTGGACTTCATCGGGGTTGGCCTGCCCGGTTGCCCGTGACAGCAGCGAAGCGCCGTCGTGCGCCAGGTGTTGCGCCACGTATTCCCGAATGTCCTCCGGCTGCCTGATCTGCAGCCAATAGATCGAGGCGGCACCGGCCATCAGCACAACCGTTGCCGCGAGCGCCAGCCAGCGCGGCGCGGCGCGGCGTGTCGGCGTGGAATCAACCATGCGCATGAGTTCATCCTTCAGCGCCGGGTCCGCCGGCACCTCCAGGGCGTCCTGCAGTTTGCGCTCGAAGGCTTCAGCGTCCATTGCCGCCTGTTCGAATTCCGGCGATGAATGCCGCGCCCGAAGCGTCTCCGGGTCGCGGTTCCACGGGTCTGCCCCCAGCCGCTTTATGAAGTCAGAAAAGTTCATGTACGTTTCCTGTTACACCGTCACCCTGCAATTTCTCTTTCAGCTGTTCCCGGGCCCGAAACAATTGCGTCATGACGGCGCTCTTGCTGCTGCCGAGCTGGTCGGCAATTTCCTGGCAGCTGTAGCCCATCACGACCTGCAACAGCAAAGGCTCGCGGTAACGCGGTGGCAGCCGGCTTACGCCGTCCCTCAGAAGCGCGCGCTCGGCGCGCTGCTCCGGACTCAAATCGTCCTCGTCAGGAATCACCGCGGTCTCCATGTCCACCATCGGAAACGACTTACGCTCAAACGTGCGGGCGTACTCACGTCGCAAAATGGTGATCAACCAGCTTTTTGCTGCCGCGTCGCTCTGCAGGCTGTCAAGCGACCGCCAGGCCCGTAAATAGGTCTCCTGTACCAGGTCCTTGGCCAGCGCCTCCTGGCCACACAGCCACAGCGCGAAGCGATACAGATCCGAGCTCAGACTGCTGACCAGCCGCTCAAATCGCCTTTTTCGTTCCGCCTCAGACATCAAGACCGGCCGCGGCGCTTAAATCTTTCAGCAAAACGGTGTAGCATGCGGCCCGCCTGATCAGGATCACGAGCGTTTGCAGGCCATTCGGCTACCGTTTGCGGCGGTATGGCCCCGGGATTTCCGCGTGTCATGGTCGGCTGGTTCACGCCGGCCATCTTAGCGACACAGGTCGGGGCTGGCCACTTTGCCGTGACTAATGGCACTTAATCGGGACAGCGTCTGGCCGCACAGTGTGCCTTGCCACTGCGGGGCGTACGCCGTACCCTTGACAGTTTCGCGTCAATCCGCCCAGCGGGCGGGCTGGAGTGTGGTCTCATGAGTATGAATTTTGATCGCGCCCGCCATAACATGGTGGAGCAGCAGGTTCGGCCCTGGGAAGTGCTGGACAGCAGCGTATTGGGTCTGTTGGAAACCCTGCACCGGGAAGATTTCGTCCCTGTGCGCCATCGAAAACTGGCCTTTGCCGACATGTGCATTCCGCTCGGTCATGACCAGGTCATGATGAAGCCGGTTGTCGAAGGCAGGATGCTGCAATCCCTGGCAATCCAGCCCGATGAGACCGTGCTGGAAATCGGCACCGGCAGCGGTTGGATCACCGCCTGCCTGTCCAGGCTCGCCAAGCGGGTCGTCAGCGTGGAGTTGTTCGAGGATTTCTCGGCCGCCGTAGCGCGCAGCCTGAAAGAAAAAGAGATCGAAAACGTGGAGCTGGAGACAGGTGATGTGATGCGAGGCTGGCAGCCCGAACAAGCGCATGACGTGCTGGTTGTCACCGGCTCGGTGGAGGCGATCCCCGAGCAGTTTCGCGGCTGGGTTAACCCAGGTGGTCGCATGTTCATCGTCCAAGGCCAGGCGCCGGCGATGGAGGCCACGCTGTGCACCCGGCTGAACGTGTCCGATTGGCGCGAGGAAAGCCTGTTCGAGACGGACCTGCCGCGTCTGATTCATGCGGAGGCGCTGCCTGAATTCGAATTCTAGGCGGATTACAAGAAGGAAGCTGGAGTAATTTATGTCCATTAGACTGAAAACGGCTGTCGTGGCCGCGACGGCATTGGTTTCATCATCATCCGCCCTGGCGGTTGATCTGGTGGGGATTTGTGAACTGGCGGCGACCAATGACCCGCAGTTGCAAGCCGCGTCTTTCCGTCGCGACGCCACCGGGGAAAATGTCATACAGGCGCGCAGCGCGTTATTGCCTTCATTGAGTGGTTCCGCCGGCATGGGTCGCGGCGACACCGAGACGGACATCGCGGGTATCGGCCGGGTCTCGGAAAACGACATCGACACCCAGACCTGGAGCCTGGACCTGAATCAAACGATTTATGACCATGCCAACTACAAGCGCCTCGACCTGGCCCGCGGCCAGGTAAGCAGAGCGGAGGCGGTCTATCAACAGGCCTACCAGGACTTTCTCGTGCGGGTGGCCGGCCGCTATTTCGACGTACTCACCGCGATCGACGGTGTGACTTTTGCTGAAGCCGAAGAACTGGCCCTGCAGCGCCAGTTCGAGCAGGCAGAACAGCGTTTTGAAGTGGGCTTGACCGCTGTTACCGATGTGCACGAGGCCCGCGCCAGCTATGACAATGCCCGCGCCCGCGCCATTGTTGCCCGGAACCGGCTTGAAGACGCCAAAGAAGGTCTGCGTGAGCTGACGGGACGTTACTTCGATGAGCTTGACCCCCTGCAGGAAGTCTTGCCCCTGGTCGAACCCAACCCGGCCAGCGCGGATGAGTGGGTCTCCATCGCCATGTCCAACAACCCCTCGGTGCTTGCGGCCCAGCGGGCGGTGGACATCGCTGACGCCAATGCGCGTCTGCAGCGCTCCGGACACTATCCGACGCTCTCGCTGAACGCGAGCATGGGCGAATTCACCAACGGTAATTACGTGCTCAGGGATGACCTTCAAAACCCCATCGGCACCGCCGATCTTACCGTGGCGGACACCACCTATGGCGTTCGCCTGAACGTGCCGATTTACCAGGGCGGCTATGTCAGCTCAGCCACGCGTCAGGCCCGTTACGAACTCAGCGCATCTCAGCAGGATCTGGATGCGCAGCAGCGAGCGACACTCAGAGCGACAGAGAATGCGTATCGCGCCGTCATGGCAGGTATTCAGCAGGTAGAGGCGTTCGGCCAGGCGCTGGTGTCTGCAGAGAGCGCCCTGGAGGCCACGCAGGCAGGTTTCGAAGTCGGTACGCGCACCATTGTCGATGTGCTGATCGCGGAACAGCGGTATTTTCAGGCCCAGCGTGACAATTCCACCGCTCGCCACACCTACATTGTTGACCACCTGCGGCTGAAGGCAGCGGCCGGCGTGCTCGAGGAAAGCGACCTGCGCAAGGTCAACGAAATTCTCGACTGATTTTCCTGGCGTCGATCACCCAGCATTAACCGGGGCCACGCGCCCCGGTTTTGCTATGAGCGCCGGATGATGTCGCGCACCCTGTCCATGTTTTGTTCCACGGCGCCTCGACCGCTCTCTACCCGCTTTTTTGCGGCGAGACCGGCGGCCCGCCGTCCGGTCTCGTCCTCGAACCATTCCGCGAGCGACTCGACCAGGTCGCTTTCTGAGTGCAGCCTTCTGCCGCCACCGCAGGACTCGAGCTCCCGGGCGATGGCATCGACATTTTCCGTGTGCGGGCCGAACAACACGGGCTTACCCAGCGCTGCCGGCTCGAGCAGGTTGTGCCCCCCAATGTCGGCAAAGGTGCCGCCGACGAAAGCCACATCGCTGCAGGCGTAGTAGCGCATCAATTCACCCAGCGTATCCACGACGAGGCAGTCGGTGTCCGCGGCGCCCTCATTCCCCTCACTTCTCAGTGAAACGCTGTAACCCGCATTCCGGACGCTGGCAGCGGCCTCGGCGAACCGTTCGGGGTGTCTCGGCGCGAGAATCATCAAAGTATCAGGGTAATGTTGGCGGATTTGCCCGAAGGCGCTCAGCAGCACGGTTTCGTCTCCGGGTCGAGTGCTGCCCGCGGTCAGCACGGGTCTACCAGGCCCCCATTCTGCCCTGAGCGCGGTCGCTTCCTGTTCCAGGGTGGCTGATACCGGCAAATCGAACTTGATGTTTCCGGTCACCGTGGTTCGTTGGGAAGGGGCCCCGAGGGAAACCAGCCGATCGCGATCTTTCCGGGTTTGCGCGCCGACCCAGGCCAGTCCACCCAGGGCGTGCGCGATCAACGGCCGCACCTTTCGGTAGCCGCTCATTGACGACGCGCTCAGCCTCGCGTTACTCATGATCACGGGGACTCCGGCCTGCCGGGCCGCCGCGAACAGGTTGGGCCAGATCTCCGTTTCCATGACGATGAGCAGCCGTGGCTGGACGTGTCTGAATAAACGCCTGGCCGCACCGGGCAGGTCGATGGGTACGAATAAATGACGGACCTGCTGCCCGAACAGTTCGCGCGCGCGGCGGGATCCGGTGGGCGTGAAGGTGGTCAGGGTGACGGGTACCTCCGGCATGTCTCGCAACAAGGCGGCCACCAGTGGCGAGGCGGCGTTGATCTCGCCCACAGACGCTGCGTGGACCACGACCCCTCCGATCGGCGTTGGCTCGCGGTAGAAGGCGAAGCGCTCCCGCCAGCGCGAAGTCCAGCCTTGGTCTTTCAGCCCGCGAAACCCAAGGTAAACCAGCATGAAAGGCAGCGCCAGGTACAGCAGCAGGGAGTAGGCTTTGCGCATATCGGGTGTGCAGCGTCTCGCGGCCCGGGGCAGCCCGGATTATAGCACCCGGCCCGGGCATCTCTTTTTGACATTCCGCCAACAGGCAGGACAATGCCCCCATGAACAATGAGGCACAACAGCGACCCTCCCTGGCCCCCCGCCATTGGGGCGGATGGGCGGCGGTGGCACTGATCTGGCTGCTGGGTAAACTGCCGCGCGTCCTGGCGCTGTGGCTGACAGAAGGCCTGGGGCTGCTGTTGTATCCCGTCGCCAAGCGCCGGCGCCAGGTGGCGAAGCGAAACCTGGAGCGCTGTTTTCCTGAGTGGCCGGAGGAACAGCGGCAGGCACTCGTTCGGGAGCACTTCCGTTCATTGGGGCGGATGCTGGCGGAGATGGCCTGGAGTTGGTCCGCCAATGACCGGCGGATCGATCGCATCAGCGAGATTGAAGGGGTCGAGCACCTGGAGTCGATCCGGCGCTCGGGGCGTGGCGTATTGGTGGTGACTTCGCACAACACCTGCCTGGAAATCGGGGCCCGGATCCTGACCCGACATTTTCCCGGCAGCGGTGTCTACCGGCCCCTGCGCAATGAAGTGATCGAGTGGTTTCAGAACCGCTGTCGCGGCCGCTATGCCCGGTCCATGCTGAGCAAGCGCAACATGCGCGCGGCCATCCGCGTTTTGCGCGATGGTGAAATGCTCTGGTACGCGCCGGACCAGGACTTCGGCCCCGAACACAGCGAGTTCGTGCCTTTTTTTGATATTCCGGCCGCCACGCTGCTGGCCACCCACCGGCTGCCGCGAATGACCGGTTGCGCCGTGGTCATGATGTTTCCGCGTTACGATCGAAAAACGCGCCGCTACCACGTGGAGCTGACGCCTGAATTGCAAAATTTCCCGTCCACGGACGCGGTCGAAGACCTTTCCCGTGTCAACGCATTGATTGAAAACAGCGTATTGCGTGCGCCCGAGCAGTATTGGTGGATTCACCGTCGCTTTAAAACGCGCCCTCCGGGTGAGCCGCCTTTCTACGAGTGAGGGGGCGTCCAGGCATCATCGCGCCAGGTGGCTGACCACAAGCCGAGCAGCACCCATATCAGGGAAGACAGGTAGGTCCCGTAAACGGCGAAATGTGAATTGACGGGAAAGAACACCAGGCAGACCGCGAAGGCGAACGGAAAAGCCTCCTGTCGTTGAGCGGGTGACATGCGTCGCCAGTAACGCCAGAACAGCAACGCCCCCCCTAAAAGACCAAGCATGCCGACCGTGCCCGTGTCGGCCAACACTTCCAGCACGACGTTGTGCGCGTGCAGCGCCCCGCGTGTTCCACCCGAGCGCTGCACGTGGATATCGTCGGCCTCGGCATATTCCAGGTAGGCGGTTTCAAACGCGCGTACACCGACACCATTGACCGGGTGCGCTTCATACATGCGCAGCGCCGTGCGGAAAATGGGTACCCGCAGAGTGGATGCGAAATCCACCGAAGATTCGGAGCCCTCCAGCACCGCCAGGCTCTGCTCAATCCTGGTCTGAAGCAGCGGAGAAGCCATATAGCCCATCAGGATCACCACAACGGCCAGGGCCGGTACCGCCAGCGAAGCGACGCGAAGCTCACGGTTTTCTCTCTGGGTGATCAGCAGCAGCCCATAGACGAGCAGCACCACCGCCATGACAAGCCAGCCGGACCGCATGCCCGCGATGGTGACCGCGCCCAGAACCAACGCGAAGGAAAGCACCCATGCCCAGGACGGCCACCGGCGGCGGGCGTACTCCAGCAGCAGCGGTGACAGCATGGCGAGCGTCGGGCCGTAGAACTGATACTGCCGCAGAAACAGCGCATTCAGCCGGTCACTGTGCATGCTGATGCCCAGCAAATCCGAGCCGAAATAGAGCTGCACAAATCCGTCGAATGCCCAGAATGCCAGCAGGAAGGCGGTCCACTTCAAGACCCGCCAACGCGCGGAAGGTGGCGTCAGCAGCACACCCACACTCACCGCCGCTGCCAGGTATCGCAGCGCCGCCAGGCTTTTCAGCGTGCTTTTTTCTGCCTCGAATGAATCAAAGCTCGACAACACCATCGGCAACCAGTAACAGAGAAACAGCGGGATCAGCACGATGGACACCACCCGCGCCCGCGCCCGATATGCGGGCGAACGCAGGATAAAGGGCAGGGCCAGCGCCAGGATTGAGAGCGGTATCTCCGGGGCCCGCCCGAACGGCAACAGGGCCACGAAACCGATGACCATCCAGCTTGCCCAATCGGTCTTCAATCGTTTCCAGATCAACTGCATCACTCGGCTCCTACGTTCATCAGTCTGCGTGCTCGGGTGGTGTCGTCAGTGCCCGTTCCTCGATCACTCGCCGATATAAATCCAGCGTTTGCGCCATCGAATCCGACAGCCTGAACGCATCGCTTGGCGGAACCTGGGGTGCGTTGGACAGGAAGGCCCGTGTTTTTTCCCGCAGGGCGGAACGATCTTCAGGTGAGACCGCGCCTTCGGGAAACATCTCCGCGAGGGTTTCATGCACCCCTCCATGATCCCATCCGATCGTCGGAATTCCCAGGTGAAGGGCCTCGGGCACAATGCGCCCGAAAGCCTCGGGCGGGTCGCTGCAGAGGCTGAACACGATTTCGGAGGAGGCCATCCATTCACGCATGTCGGTCCTCAGGCCGGTGAAAGTAACCTTCTCAAC
>WTJD01000031.1:0-25433 GCA_011524975.1 Lysobacterales bacterium | reverse complement strand
GTAAAGCCGCGGTGAAACCGGTCTTTGCTGATGCCCCCGTGAATCAATTCCATTCGCTGTGGGTCAGCGGACGGGTAGTGGGTCAGCGTGTGCTCGAGAATGTGCCGGGAGACTGCGATGACCCGGTCGCCACGCAGCATGATGGCGCTGTAGGGGCTGACTGTGTACTGGCCATGAACGGTGGTGATGAAAGCCGGGCGATGCTTCCGCGGCATTTTTCGCAGTGCGAGATAACAAACCCAGGCGGGCAGTCTTGAGTGAGCGTGAACGACATCGGGCCGTTGTTCTTCCAGCCAGCGGGCCAGGCGCCTCACGTAGCGCAGTGTCGCCAGCCGCTTGCGGCCAATGGGCCATTCAAGAAACTCGCCCCCGGTTTCCCTGACCTGGTCAGCCAGCGGACCATCGCCGCCGATCACGGTCACGCGGTGACCCTTCTCGACCAGGCTGGCGCTGATTTCGGCGGTGACCCATTCTGATCCGCCCACACTGAGCGAGGCGAGTGCCTGTACGACGTGCATGGGGTCAGGCGCTATCCACAGTCATCACCAAGGGATGTTCGGGGTTGAATCAGTCGACCAGGCGATAATGGGTGCTGCAGTACGGGCAGGTGGCCTCGCCGGTCTTTTCGATGGGCAGAAAAACGCGCGGGTGCGCGTTCCACAGACGCTGCTCGGGGGTCGGGCACGACAGGGGCAGATCTGCACGCCGGACCTCACTGGTCTGTGAGGTGCTGGCGGTTGCCAGGTCTGGGTTCTTCGCATCGGTTGAGTGGGTCACAAAACCTTCTCCGAGTTCGCTTCGGGCACGTATTTTACCTTGAAATCCCATCAGGCGGGTCGTTGTTCAATCTATCATCAGGGCCTGAACCGATGCTGAACCAGTCATCCGCCAGGTCGCCGAGCAGACGGCGGCAGATGTCCGCTGCCTCCCGGGTCTCCGGTTGATACCGTCCCGGGTTCCTGGCGATCGATGTCAGATGTCGGGCGTGGCACAGCGATTCCCTCGTCTCACACAAGGTTTCAGCCTCGCTCTGGCTGATCCAGCCTGCGGTGGCCAATGCCAGCAGCTGATCGCGGGTCCCGTTATGCTCCAGCACCTCCGGCGAATGGCCGGCGCTCTCCAGTATGCCGAGCTGCGTGAGGAAGTCGATATCCACCAGCCCACCGGGTCCGTGCTTGAATCGGTCTCCGCCCTGGAATTCGGCGCGCATCTTTTTCCGCATCTGGGTGATCTCTGCGCGCAGTCTATCTGTCTCGTGCGCCCGGCCAAGCACTTCTTTTCTCACCGCCCGGAAACGGCGCTCAACGTCCCGGCTACCGGCCAGCGCGCGGGCTCGCGTCAGGGATTGGAGCTCCCAGGTCCAGGCTTTTTCCCGCTGGTATTTTTCGAAAGCGCTGATTGAGGAAACCAGCAGGCCCGACCGCCCGTTGGGGCGCAGCCGTGTATCGGTTTCATACAGCCGCCCGGACACCGTCGGGATGGTCAGCAGGCTGATCAGCTTGCGGGCGACCCGCGTATGGAACCGTTCGGGTGAAATGAACGATTCTTCCCGCCCCGGTGAAGCGGCATCCCCGTCGAACAGAAAAATCAGGTCCAGATCAGAGCCGTAACCCAGCTCGCGTGCGCCCAGGCTGCCGTAACCGATGACACAAAGCTCAGACCTCGGCGGGCTCTGGTGTTTGTCACGGACTTCCCGATCCGCCAGCCTGAGGCAAATGTTCAACAGGGTTTCGGCCAGCCCGGTAAGGGTGTGCTGAACCTCCTCGGCGGACAGCGAAGTTTCGATTTCCGCCACCGCCACCCGCAAGCTGGTTGCCTGCTTGAAGTAATTCAGGGCCTGGAGCGCCTCCTCCACGTCATCATGCGAGTCGAGAATTCTATGGCCGGTCTCGTCGAGTTCGCTGCGGCCTGGGAGCAACCGGCCCAGCGTCGGATCGAGCAGTTCATCCAGCAGAGCCGGGTGCCTGATGACGGTGCCTGCTACCCAGTCACTTTCCTCGAACAGGTCGAGCATACGTCGGCAGGCCAAGGGGTTGTGTGTCAACAGCGACAGATATGCGCTTCGGCGAGTGACGCCAAGAATGAGCTCCAGCACGTCCGTCAACGTGTCATCGGCTATCGCACGGCCTTCGAGCTGCTGTAGCAGAATGGGCATGAATGCATGCAGTCGCCTGGACGCTCGTTGACTCATGGACTGGCGGTTCAGGCGCTCCAGGAACCGGGCCATCACCGGATGGGTGCCGTCCGGCGGGCCATCGCCACCCAGCGCCAGCTTTCTCCATTGCGCTTGCCAGTGGCCTTCGGCCAGCGTGGCCAAGTGGGCTGATTCCTGATCCGGGCGCCGTGGCTGCAGGTGTTCCAGAAAAAGCGCGCTGACCGCTCGCCTGACTTTCTGGAGTTCAGCCTGTAGCGTATCGACCGACTCGAAACGCATGGCCGTTGCCACGCGGTGCAGGTCTTCCCCGGCCGGCAATTGGTGCGTCTGCTGGTCATGCAGGGCCTGGATCCGGTTTTCCAGCCGCCTCAGAAAACCGTATTGAGCCCGTAAATCCTCGATGGTTTGAGACGCCAGCACCTTGAGTCGATCTAGCGTTTCCATCGCCTCATAGATGGAGGTCGTTTGCAGGCGTGGCTCGCGTCCACCGCGCAATAGCTGGTAGGCCTGCACCATAAATTCGATTTCGCGAATACCGCCGGCGCCTCGTTTGATGTCCTGCTCGCGCCCCCGGTGCGCGGCGTCCTGCCTGACCGAAGCATGCATCTCCTGCAGGGCTTCAACGGCGCCAAAGTCAATGTAGCGCCGGTAGACAAAGGGACGGAGTATGGACATCAAGGCCTCGCCTGCCGCCCGGTCGCCAGCGACCGGCCGGGCCTTGACCAGGGCATAGCGCTCCCAGTCCCGCCCCTCGCGCTGGTAGTACTGTTCCATGGCGCCGAAGCTGCATACGAGCGGCCCGGATTCCCCAAACGGCCGCAGCCTTGTATCGACCCGGAAGCAAAAACCATCCTCTGTCACCTCGGACAGGCTGCGAATGGTGTTTCTGGCCAGGCGCAGAAAAAACTGCTCGCCGGGAAGAGAACGAGGTCCGTCGCAAATGCCGGCTCGCGGATAGCTGAACATGATGTCGATATCTGATGACAGGTTGAGTTCGCCGCCGCCCAGTTTGCCCAGCCCGATGACGACGAGGCGCATGGGGTTTTGATCGGCATCCAGGGGCGCCCCATAGCGATTCGACAGTAACTGGTGGTGCTCCTCCAGGGCCGCCTGCAGGCAAACCTCCGCCAGGCGCGTTAAATCTGCCAGGGTTTCTTCCAGTTCTGCCGCTTCGTTCAGGTCGCGCCAGATGATCCGTACCATTTCGACATTGCGATACCGGCGCAGCGCGGGATCGAGCCCGCAAGACTCGATCTGTTGAGCGAGGTGTTTCGCTGCAGGGCCGCTGCCCGTTTCCAACCGGCCTGACGCCTTCAGTGCCGCCCACCCTTCGGGGTTCCGACGCACCCATTCAGCCAGGAAAGGGCTGCAGTTCAATGCGATGTCGACGGCTGAAGGGTTCATGAGGGAAGTATAACGAGCGCCTGCCGAGCCGTTATCGCCCCAGTTCAAGATGTCTCAATCGCAGCGCGTTGCTGATGACGGAGACAGAACTCAGGCTCATGGCCGCCGCCGCGATCATGGGGCTGAGCAAAATGCCCATCACGGGGTACAGGGCTCCGGCCGCCACGGGCACACCCAGGCCGTTGTAAAGAAATGCGAACAACAGGTTTTGCCGGATATTTCGCAGGGTGGCGCGGCTCAGGCGCCAGGCGCCCACCAGGTGTTCGAGGTCGCCTTTGACCAGGGTGATGTCAGCGCTTTCCATGGCCACATCCGTGCCCGAACCCATGGCCACACCCATATCAGCCAGCGCCAGCGCGGGCGCATCGTTGATTCCGTCCCCCGCCATGGCAACCTTGCTGCCGGCTGATTGCAGTTCGCGCACCAGTTCCATTTTTTGCTCCGGCAGCATGCCGGCTTCGAACCGGTCGATACCCAACTCGCTGGCAACGGTCCGGGCGGTTTCCTCGCTATCGCCCGTGGCCATGATGATGCGAACGTCCAGGCCGCGAAGCGCATCCAGCGCGTTTTTGGTCGAGGGCTTGATGGGGTCCGCCATGGCGAGCAAACCGGTCACGCGACCGTTAACCGCCATCAGGACGGCGGTCTGGCCGCTCGTGGATGCCTGCATCAGCCGTGAGGACCAGTCAGAGGCTTCGATGCCGAGTTGTTTCATCAGGGCTGTGTTACCCAGCGCCAGGCTGTCGGGTCCAGAGTGACCGGTAACGCCCAGGCCGGTCAGCGAGCGAAATTCCGTGAGCGCTCCGCGCGTGAGCTCGCGTTTGTCTGCCGCGTCCGCAATGGCATGGGCCAGCGGATGCTCGCTGCCCTGCTCCAGGGTCGCCGCTTGCCATAGCAGTTCGGCCTCAGTGACATGTCGAGCCGTCTCCATGGACACCAGCGAGGGGCGGCCGTAAGTCAGTGTCCCGGTTTTATCGACGATCAGCGTGTCAATCTGCCTCAAGGCCTCGATGGACTCGGCGTTGCGGAACAAAACGCCCATGGACGCCCCCCTGGCAGTGGCTGTCATGATGGAAATGGGCGTGGCCAGCCCCAGGGCGCAGGGGCAGGCGATGATCAGCACCGACACGGCGATGATGATGGCGTGCGCCCCGCGGGGCTCCGGCCCCAACAGCGCCCATATCGCGGCAGCCACCAGGGCAATGCCGATGACCGTCGGCACAAACCATGCGGCCACGGTATCGGCCACCCGCTGGATCGGCGCCCTGCTCCGCTGTGCTTGCCCCACCATTTCGATCACCCGGGCGTACAGCGTGTCTGACCCGACTTTCCGAGCCTCCATCACAAAGGTGCCATCGATATTCATGGTGGCAGCGGCGACCGCGGCACCCGGGATTTTGGCAACCGGGATGGCTTCGCCGGTGAGCATGGACTCGTCCACGTGACTGTCGCCCTCCAACAGCACACCATCGACGGGTATTTTCTCGCCCGGGCGCACCCGCAGCCGGTCACCGACCGCCACCTGGTCGAGCGGGATGTCACGTTCGTGTCCGCAGGGCGTCAGTTTACGTGCAATGATGGGGGCCAGTTGGAGCAGGGCCTGCAACGCGCCATGGGTTCTTTCACGGGCGCGTAGCTCGAGAACCTGCCCGAGCAGGATCAACGTGACGATGACCCCGGCGGCTTCGAAATACACGGCCACCTCGCCGCCGTGGCCGCGAAACGATGCCGGAAACAGGCCCGGCGCCAGCCAGGCGACGGTGCTGTAGCCGAAGGCGACCCATACCCCGAGCCCTATCAGGCTGAACATGTTCAAGCTTCGGTTCAGGACGGAGTTCCAGCCACGAACGAAAAACGGCCAGGCCGCCCAGGTGCAAATGGGCAGGGCAAGCAAAAACTCCAGCCACCCGCGCGCGTGATGGCCCAGCATGCTGCTAACGGGTCGGCCGGGCAGCATGTCGCCCATGCTCAGCAGGAACAGCGGTACGGCCAGCGTTGCCGATACCCAAAACCTTCGTGACATATCGACAAGTTCCGGGTTGGGCTCCGGCTCCGGGATCGCCTGGACCGGCTCTAGTGCCATCCCGCATTTCGGGCAATCACCGGGCTCGTCCTGGACCACTTCGGGGTGCATGGGACAGGTATATCGGATGTGGATGTCGGTCGCCGGCCGTTCCGGTTCCAACGCCATGCCGCACTTGGGACAGGCCGCTGGGCCCGCGCTTTCCACGCCGGGACACATGGGGCAGATGTGCCGGTCACCGGTTGTCGCTGCTGGCGAATTCATGAATGAAAATATGAAATGAGTCGGTCACACCTGGCCGCATCGTCATCTTACACCGAATGGGTTTTCTGACATCCCTGAAATCATCCAAAACCTCAGGATATGGGTGAAGATCAGGCGTCGCTGGGCGCGAGGCCCTGGTGCATGCTGTGACGAATGCTCTGGCGGCAGGGTTAAAGCATGACGGGCAGCCGGGATGAGGGGCTGCTGAGCCCATCAGGCCAGGTTAACGGGCGGTGTCGGGCAAAAAAAACCCGTCGCGAGGCCGGGAAACCACCGCGACGGGCCCAAGCCGGAGGCCCCCTTGAGGGGGCCAACCGGCGGCTGCGGGAACAGCAATCAGAAATCGAAGGTCTTGCTCAACGTCAGCACCAGGTTGGTGTCGGAATCACCGCCCAACAGGGTGCTGTCGCTGTAGATGACCGCCAGCGCGTAGTCAAACAGGGCCTGTTCATTCACTTCCAGCGTGCTGCCGTAGCCGGCCTCGTAGTAGCTGCCGTCAAAATCGTTCTTGAATGTTCCGACTTTGCCGTAAAAGCCATTGTGTGCAAGGGTCAAAGCGTAGAATTCATAATCGGCCGGTTCGCCAAATCCGTCCCACTCACCAACCGCTGCGTCGAAGGTCAGCCATTTCCAACCGATGCTGAAATTGGCTTCCAGGTACTCATCATCAAAATCGCCGGTATAGGTGTACCAGGTGCCGCCCACACTGAACGAGAAATCTCCCAGTTCCCAACCGTAGCCGCCGTAGTAGTCTATTTCGATGCCGTCTCCTACATCCGCGGCCCAGGCCCCGGCGTAAAAACCGCCGGCCCCGAAGTCCACCCCACCAAAGGCGGACGAGCTTTTTTGTGGGATGCCGCGGTAGATGTACTCACTGTTATAGCCAATGTTTCCGGAAAAACTCTGGGCGTAAGCCTGGCTCGAGGTGACTAGAACCAGAAGAATCAGGCTGGCTTTAAGAACGCGTTTCATGGTGCTTCACTCCTATCGAAACCCAAATGGTCAGGGCTCGCTACTCAGCAGCGGCGATCCCGCCCTTTCTCCATTGCAGGAAACGCGCCAAAACAGAAAAATTATATTTTTCAGCTAGATAGAAAGATCGGGTGCCGGGGCTCGAAAGAGGCCTGCCCCATCAGAGAACACGGATGCCTGCTTTTGAGGCACGAGGCCGATAAGAAAATCAGGTCTTGGGAGGGGTTCTTTTCGTCAGGTTAAGGTATAGCTTTTGCAGTCCGGAGCGGCGGTAAAACTGGTAGACGATCAGGCGATGGTAATTCGGTAGCCGCCGGCCGATGGCGGCGCTGGTTTGTTTCCGCCTCTGGCTAAAGAGGTATTTGTGTGTGTTCTCTTCATCCAACGTTTCCGGATTGATTGAAAGGAACGCGCACAGCAGCCGGAAACTGCGCTGGCGCTGCTTGAGGCTGCCCTGGTAAAGCATTTCATAATGGAGGAAGAAATAACGCTGCCCTTTTAGAAACCGCCGATAGTAGGCTTCGTCCCGCTCAATGGATTCCAGTTGACGGGTGAATTTGCGTATATCTATGGGCTCAAATTCTGCTTGTTCCCATTCCTGGCGGTGCTGTAACTGGTCGCCCAGCTGAAAAATATTGGCCTGTTGCGCCAGATGTCTCGAGAGCAGGGAGCGAAACAGGTTTTTGCGGGTCAGAAAAACGATGTCGACCCCTTGATCGATGCACCAGGACAGGATGTTGAGGTTGGCCTCCCGTGAAACCGTGTTCCATACATGCTTGATGCCAACAAAGCGATCGAAAAGATGGTTCAGGTACGCATCGCATCGATCTTTGTCTTGCGCAAGCGGAAGATAACGGTTGAACCCAAAAGGAATGTTTCCAGGGTCGGGCAATTGCTCCGGGTTGATTCCCATTTGTTCCACCAGCTCGATGAACTTTGGATTGCTCTGCAAATCGCCGGTGCGTGACGTGAACGGTTCCTGTACCACGGAGAGGTCCTGGTTCAGAGCCGCGGCCAGGCTGCTGCTTCCCGAGCGCTCAAGCGCAAAAATGATGAAACGACCCTCTTTCACAGAAAATGTTTGAGCTCCGGATAGTTGGGGATACGGCGCAAGGTCTTGCGGTGGGTCTGCTTGCTGTTCGGGTTGAACATGATCCGTTTCACATCGCCAGGCTGCAGCGCCCCGGGGGCGATGGAAAGGTGTTTGCATAAGCGGTTCAAAGTGCGCTGTCGCTGCCAGTTCCAGGCCTCATAAAGCTGCTCGTAGGCCAGCTTGAAACACCGCGCCCCGGCCAGCCTTTTCAGGTAGCTGGTTTGTTGCTCTGACCATTTCTGGAACTGTCGTTTGAAGGGTTCAACGTTGACCGGTTCGAAACGGGCGTGGCCCCATTGCTCGCGCTTCTTGGCACTTTCGCGACCCGTCAGTTGCCAGATCCCGGTTTGCCTGGCCAGTTGCGCGGACAGTACGGCCAGCGCGATGTTTTTCCGGTACTGAAAAATGACCGAGACGCCGTGGGCCATGCACCAGTCGATGATTCGGTGATTACCCTCGTCCGATAAAGCGGGCCAGGTGTGTTTGATGCCCCGGAAGTGCGTGAACAGCCGATCCAGGTAGCGTGCGCACGCCTCTTCGGTTTCGACCAGGCGAGCCATCCGGTTCCAGTTCGCGCCCTGGTGCGCCGATTTATCGGAGGACAGTTGTTCCGGCAAACAGGACCATTGACCCAGCAGTTGGCGGAAATGAAGGTTGCGCCTGAGCGCCCCGCTGCGCTCATTAAATGGCTCATGCGCGACCTTACCCAGCGTGCCTAACAGAAAAGCAAGACTGGTGGTGCCGGAGCGCGGCATGCCGAAAATGAGGAACCGTTCCATCGGTCAAGAACCGCTAGCGGTAAACCGTTACGTAACCGTGAATGTTGTAGCTGCGGGCGCGGCGTTCGTGGTAACGCTTCATCCGTTCGATGTCCTCGGGGTTCTGCTTGTATGCCTGGCGTTGCTGCTGCGGGGCTTCAACCTCGCCCACTGTTCCATACCGGCTGCCGCCATACTGTCGCTCCAGTTCCGCCATGGTGCTCCAGCCGTTACCGGTGTGCTGAGACCACTGTCCGTCATCATGTCGGTAAACATTGCCCTGGCTGTCCGCGTAGTAGTCATCGTCCGCGTTCAGGGTTCGAACATACTCCGCGTTACGGTTTTCATCGATGGTGGAATAGTCATATCCACGCCGCGCAAGCCGGGGGTCCTGAAAGGCCGGGTCATAGGCGCTGTTTCCAAAACCCACCGGGGTATTGTCGATGGCGATGGTTTGCCGGCTCCAATGGGCCCCGTAGTGATAAAAACGGTCGCTGTAGGTGCCGTATCCGCGCATGTGCCAACCATAGGTGAACGGGTGACTCCAATAGACGGGGCGGCCGATGGGGTCATACCAGATCCACGGCGCATAGTACCAACCGGTTCCATGTACCACCGTGACGCCGGTCGTAAATGCTCCGAGATAACCACTGTTGTACTGAAAAACGGCCTTTTTGGGTTTGGCCTGCTCCTGGGCCACGGGCGTGACAAAGGTGACGAAATAGGCCGGATCGGTGGCAGGAATGTCGTAGATGGCCTCCGGAACCCGGTAGGCGGGTGACCAGGGCCCGTCGGGTTCACGCGCCATGAACCAGGCGGCGTCATGGCACAGATAATAGTAGTTATTGTGCCGGAAAACGTAGCCGGGAGAATTCAGCGCGCGCTCCAGGTTGGTCCCCTCTATGGGCTCAAACTGTGGCGTGCCCGCGTACAGCACATTCAGCCGGGCCGCATCCTCCTCGCTGACAACGCGCTGTTGCGGCAGCGTGGCCTCCATCATGGCCACCATGGATTCGATGGTGCCGGGGACATAGGCGCGCACGCGTGCCCGGGCGTGGGTTTCCGGAATGGACGAGAACGCCGAAGGTAATTTCTCCACGCTTCGCCAGGCATGATCGAGGGCGTCTGAGTCGAACCAGCGGCCCGCCAACAGCAGGTACCAGCGCCCGTTCAGCCTGAAAAGGTCTGCGCTCGTGTTGGTCACGTACTCCAGCCCGCCTTCCCCGATCGCGCTCAGCTTCGGATCGCCGTCCACAACGATCAGTTCCGTGGGCTCCAGGCTGACGACGAAGGGCGCGGGCTCATGCTCAGGCAGCCTTGGCGGGTAGGCATCGCGAATGGTTTTCCAGGCGTCACCCAGGGACAGTTGCCGAAAATCATCCGGCAGTTGATCCGTGGTATTCCACCCGCCGGTGGCCAGCAGGGACTGCGTTTGCCACGCACCCTCATTCAGCGCGTACCAGTTACCGCTCTCGGGGTGTTGGAACAGCGGCCAATCCGTATTGACCACGAAATTCAGCCCCGTGCCGCTGATGGGCGCCAATACCGGTTGTCCATCGATCAACAGCAACTGGGTGGGTTGGGTGGTCACCACGATTCGCGGGGGCTGGTCATTGAGCAGCCCCGGGTTCCGGCTCTGGGC
The DNA here is from genome assembly GCA_011524975.1 of Lysobacterales bacterium. GTDB lineage: Bacteria > Pseudomonadota > Gammaproteobacteria > Xanthomonadales > SZUA-36 > WTJD01. The sequence continues at coordinate 15,122 of WTJD01000031.1, read as the reverse complement.
GGGAGGCTTGAAGTCGTCTGCGAGCACTCCCAGCATGGCGTCCAGGACGACCACATGGGGCTCGCTGGAAACCGCATCCAGCGCGAGGTCCCTGGCGGCCTGAGGTACATCGGTTTGGCTGAAAACCACCTCGGTGACCCGCTGCTCGGACAGCGTGACCACACGCTTTGCCAGGTCAATGGATGTACTTGCCCGTGCCCTAACGGCGCCTACGTAGACGCTGCCGGATTCCCGCAGCGTGACTTCCACGGGTATCCATCCCTCAACCTCGCGGTAGTCGTCCCAGGCATCGATCACAGGATGATGGATCTGCAGTGAGCCCTCGTCGCGTTCAATGGTTTTGGGATATTCGAGATCCTGGAAATCTCCGGCCAGCGCCGCACCGGAACCGCTCAGGATGAATAGGGTCGTTAGGACGAGTTGTCGAATCATGGGATTAGGAAAGCCATCAAGGGGACGGCATTATACCTGCCCATGCCGTGATCGCGCTGGCTCGGGCCGCTGTATCAAAGGCATGGCGTTGGCGGGGCAACCCCGCCCCGGCGCGATCAGGAGTAGGCCGCCCTGGCCGCTTGCGCGTCCTGACGCCCGCGGGCCTGGTCTTCAGGCCAGCGCCAGCGGTCACCGTGCATGAGGTCCAGGATCTCTTTTCCGCCAAACGCGTTTTGCGCAGCCTGCTGGCACTTTCGCTTGATGCTGGACACCAGCGCGAGCTCGTCGCGGGAAGGCTTCCAGCCCCCGTAGGTGCTCTTGACGCCCATGCCGATGAACATGTGGTAATAGCCATCGAGGCCGAAAATCTTGGTTTGGGCAAACTCGGGATCGCCCTGGAACAGGCTGGATGGGCCGTTGGCGACGTAGTAGTCCTTCAGATACTCCACGCGGTCGCAACGGTAGTCATGCCGGGCCGATGTCCAGAAATCGGTATCAAGCAACCCGTTGTACATGTAGTGCGCAGCCAGGAAATCGACAACTTCCTCCACGGCGCCGGTGCAGACGCGGTTGAAGCGTTCGACGCTTTGCTGATCGGGCTCACCGTTGGTCTCATTCCACATCAGGGACGCCCGGTCGAGGAACGACAGGTGAACACCAATGGCGTTGGCCTCGAGCGGCTCGGCGAAGAAAGCCGCGTTGCCTACGGCCAGCACATTCTTGTTCCAGAAAGACCGACGGCGCCCGGAAAGGAACGGAATCACTCGAGCGTCCGTTACCTTGGGGTTGCGTTCCCTGAACACGCTCTCCGCCTCGTCATCCGAGGTGAATGATGACCCATATACATAACCGCGATTGATCCGCTTTTCGTGATCGATGCGCCAGCACCAACCCTCCGGCATGGTTTCCACCGTGGTGTATGTGTTGAAGGTATCCTCATCATCGCGCTCCCAGCCGCCCACCACGGCCCGGTCACAGGGAATACGGCCGATAAATGTCTGCCACGGGACATCCAGTTGTGTGGTCAGCATGGCCTTGAAGCCGGATGCGTCGATGAACAGGTCCGCCGGAATCCGCTCACCGCTCTCCAGGATCACTGCGGTGACGTCACCGCCTTCCTCATGTTCAGTACCGGTCACATCCCCGGTCAGAAATTCGATGCCGCGCTCCTGCCCGATATTTCGAAAGCAGCCAACCAGGGCCGCGTTTTCGAGGTGGTAGGTAAAGTGGGGGCTGCTCTCGGGCATGCCTTCGGGCGTTCGGGCGAAAATGGTGCGCTGGTCCATCATGGCGTGAAAAACGCTCATATCCCGCAGCGAGCTGTCCATGTAATACCCAATGGGGCGGGAAAGGCCTTTGACCACGTTGGCGGTCAGAAAACCGAAAGGATAGTTGAAGCCTTCAGGCGTGCCCCACAAAAACCGCGCCCCCATTTTCCAGGTGGGTCTCACCTCTTCGAAAAAACGCTTGCGTGGAATACCCAGCTGCTCGTGAATGAACGGGACAACGCCGGGGGTGGTGCCCTCACCCACGTTGATGGTGGGCGTTTTTTCCGAGTACAGCACGCGCACGCGGCAGCCCGGAAAGCGCCGTTGGAACAACAGGGCGGAACTGAGGCCCGCCATTCCGGCGCCGACAACGAGCACCTCTTTCTTGATATGCGGATTGGTTGGATACATGGAGCGGTCAACAAGGTCAATGGCAGCCAAAAAGTATACCCCATCACCGAGCTCGCCAGCCTCCAGACCCTGGAAATTTCGCAGCTCCGACATTCGATTAATTGTTAGAATTTGTCACCTGCAGACAGCGAGTGACCCGGGAGCGGATGACCTTGAGCAACATGGATATGCAAAGCAGCATCGCCGATGAACTGGTCGCTTTCGCCAATCGGCTGGCGCAGGACAACCCGGATGCTGATCCGTGGGAAATTGCCGATGGTCTGCTGTCCGGCGCGGTGCACTGGTGGCTTTACGCCAACGCCCCCTGTTCCGATCCCGCCTGCCAGGACTGTGAAACCATCCGCACCGCTGAATTGCGGATGAAGACGTTACAGGAACTGGTTCGCGAAATGGCCGAAACCAGTGAGTACTACCACTCCCCCAACGATGAAAACGTCGCGCATGCGTGAAGTTGGCCGCCATCGCGTCTTTTAAACTCAAAATGCCACAAATTTTGACGGATCGAGCCAAGAACCTTTTGCTCAGCGGGTTTGTGCCGGCTCTGATTTTCCTGATGGCCGCTGCTGTTAGTTGGCAGAAATGGACAGACCCTCTGATTGACTTTGGACGTCAGTTGTACATCCCCTTGAGATTATTGGAAGGCGAAGTTCTCTATCGCGACATCGCGCATCAGTTTGGGCCATTGGCTTCATATCTGAATATGATGGTTTTCGGGATACTGGGCACTTCGCTGCAAAGCCTGGTCATCTTCAACCTGGGCTTGATTGCTGTAATGACATGGCTGCTGTCATCGCTCATCAGATTATTCGCTGGCTTACACGCAGCTACGCTGGCTTCAAGCCTCTATCTGCTGTTGTTCGCGTTTCCCCAGTATATTTTTTTGGCCAACTTCAATTTCGTGACCCCGTATTCCTATGATCTGACCTATGGAATATTTCTCTCTATTCTCTGCCTGTATTTTTTGTTCTCTTCAGTGTGCCGAAGGAACCCCGGGCCCAGGCCATCCTTGGCGGGCATTTGCCTGGGACTGACCATGCTGACCAAGCCAGAGGTGTTCGTGGCTCTGGTTTTTGGGGTGATTGCCTTTGCCGCGGCAGCTCCTTTCATTGATGACACGATCAGGTGGCGCTATTGGCTTTCACGCTTCATTCCATGGGCTCTGGTACCCATCATTTCCTGTTACGCTTTGTTGGTACATTTTCTGGGTTACGAAGAAGCCCTGACGGGTACGCTTGGTGCCTTTGCACCTATTTTTAACGGAGGTGTTGTTTCATCAAACTACTACCTGTGGGTCAGTGGTTTTGACGCTCCGTTGCATAACATGATGGGCATGCTGCTTGCTTTTGGTTTGCTGCTGTTGCCGATCCTTGTCGCCAGTCGGTTAGATACCTCAACGCTCAGTTTTTCGGCGAAACGTTTGATTGCGGGGGCCGTGTTTGTTTTCGTTCCAGTGGCAGCGTTCACGCTACTGGACACCGCCTGGTTGGTTCAGCATGTGGGGCGGGCACTACCCTTGCTGTTGCTTGTTATCGTCGTCTCGATCATCAGGGCGTTGTTGAAAGCCTCCAACCCGGAAGATAAAAAACGAGCTGTCTTCATATTGACGTTCTCGATTTTTAGCTTGGCTTTATTAATGAAAGTCGTCTTTGCCGTACGCCTGTTTCATTACGGTTTTGTGCTTGCAATGCCGGGTTTTCTTTTGGTGGCCGTGGTGATGGTCTCTCCGCAATCTTTTTTCTCGGCCAGCAAAACTCAATCGCTGCTCAATGGGCCTGGGAGAGTGATGGCCTGTTCGATTCTGGCGGCTATCACGCTCGTTCTTTTGAGTAAATCTCTGTATCACTATTCGCTGAGAGAACATGAATTAACGTCAGGTCCGGACAGGTTGAAAGTGTACGCTCCCCAAACGGATCCACGAACTGAGAACATCGAGAAGTTTCTTGAATGGACCCAGGAAAATATGCCAGGGCGTGCCAGCATGTTGGTTTTGCCCGATGGGGCTATGTTGAATTATCTGACGCGGCGAACAACAGGAACTCGATATACAGCGTTGCCACAGCCAGAGTTGGTAGCCTGGGGTGAGACCAATGTCTTGAGCGATTTACGCCAGGACCCGCCTGAGTACATTATCCTGCTCGGTTGGAGAAATCCTTTTTTCGGACCATTTGGATCTGAAAATAATGGGCCAAAGCTCCATGCCTGGATCAGCGAGAATTACGGTTCTGTTTCCACGATCAGTAATGGCGTTGAAGCATTTGATATCGAAATTCTTAGATGGGGTCAGCCCGCAATTCAGTGAAAACCGGCCACCGTTCGGTCGCCAGCGTGGTAGCGGCCAAGCATCGAGCGCGGGTGTTATCGCTTTCATTTTCAATGAACCACAAGTTGGAACGAATGACTCAAATACTTCAATCCATGGCGGTGTTGCTGGTTTTAGCGGCGCATCCGATCCAGTCGAGTGCTGAAGACGACCTCGTGGCATATGCCGGCTATACGGGTGACTACCCCGGCTTCACCCTGAGACTGGATGAGCGTTTCGATCGTTTCGATGCGGAGGTCTGGTCCAGGGGTGATGGCGCCGTGGGCAGCGAGGCCATGTGCCGGTTTGCGGATCAGGGCGTGCAGGTCGTTGACGGCAAGCTGGAACTGGTGATTCGAAAAGAGCAGGTGCCCGCGAGTTGGTCAGACGATCACGGGATGCAGAAAGACGCTTATGACTATTCTTGCGGTGAGCTCAGGTCGGCGCCGGGCAGACGCATTCGTTACGGTCGCCTGGAGGCCCGGATGAGGGCGCCCAGGAGGCAGGAAGCTTCTGGTTACATCACCTCGTTATTCACCTACCGTGCCGAGGGGTCACCTCGGGAATGGGAGGAAATCGACATCGAACTCGAAGGCGGCAGGCCTGACAAGTTCCAGGCCAACCTGATTTATGGCATCGATACCTGGGAGTGGTGGAGCACGCGTCGCTGGGGCGCCTGGGAGGACAAGATCGTTGTCGGGCCGGTGGATGAGTGGCGCGTCTTCGCCATTGAATGGCTGCCGGACAGCATCGAGTGGTTTGTTGATGGCAAGTCCGTTAAAACGCTGCGTCAGTCAGACATCGACTGTCAGCCGGTCTGCGTCCCCCCGCAGGAGCAGCCAACGCCGATACCCGATAACGCGACGGACATCATGATGAATTTCTGGATACCCAATGACGTTGTGCAGGACAATTTCGGCGGCAACAAGCGACGGAATGTCTACCCCATGAAGACCCAGTACGACTGGATTCGATACTACGAGCTCGATTCCCACCCAATGTCAGCGAATCATTGATTCAGCCCGTAGCGCCTCGGGTGGAAACTCGCCCTGCTCAGACCTTGCCTGCCAGGATTGCGAGGCCATTCGCACCGCGCAACGGCGTATGAAGACGCTGAATGACCTGGTGAAAGATATGGCTGAAACCCGCGAGTATTATCACTCGCCTAACGATGAGAACGTCGCCCACGCCTGGATGAGAGGAACCGGCCTTAGCTATTTGAAACGGCTTCGTCCTGGAACAGCCACACGCCGATGCCAATGGCCACGGCAGCGCCCAGGCTGACCGGCAGCGTACTGAACTGTTCAAACAGGCGGGCCAGTGGTTCGCTGGCCAGCATGACGCCCATGACGCCAAACGCCGCGCCAATCGAGCCTGTACCTATGAGGATCAGTTTCCTTAAGCGCTGCTTCCTCTGCACCTGCTGCATGACGCGCTGGGCGAAATCATCCCGGGGTGGGGTTTCATGGTACTTGAGAAGGTCATCCAGCATGCTGGGTCTCCTGGGCTGACGCCGGGGTTTGAAGGGTATGATCATGGTTTTCCAGCCATTTGTGCAACTTGATTTTTGCCCTGTGTATCCGTGCCTTGATCGAGCCTACGGGCTGACCGACAACTGCTGATATATCCGCGTGGCTCATGCCGACGGCGTAAGACAGTGTCATGCAGGCGCGGTCCTCTTCATTCAACTGGCTCATCAGTTGCCGTGCGAGTATCTCCGCCTGTACAGCCTGGCCTCCGTCCTGCCCGTCTTCGGGCACCTCGGCCATCACCTGTAGCCAGGTATGCTTACGCTTGAGGCCGATGAACTGCCGGTATGCAATGGTGTGCAGCCAGGTGCCCAGTTTTGCATTGCCTTTGAAGGTATACATTTTCTGGTAGGCGGCCAGAAAGGTCTCCTGAGCCAGGTCATCGGCCGCGGCGTTGTCGCCTGTCATCAGGCGGCGCAGGAAGGCCCGGATGGGTCCTTCGTGGCGGCGCACGATTTCCGCAAACGCGGCCGCATCCTGCGACACGGCCACGCGGCGGGCCAGTTCCTGGTCAGGTGTTCGGTCGTTCAAGACCCAGCCTCACTCAATCTTTAGTCAGGCGATAGACCAGCAGGAAACCCGCACCCATGAACAAGGGGAACATGGATCCTGCCCTCAAGCCTGCAAGTACCTCCGGGTCGGAGAAAAACATGCTGGCGAGGAAGCCGGCGATCCCGATAGAAAGAATAACTACCCCACGACGCAAATCGCGTGCACGAGGGTTGATGGCCGCACCCAACTTGGCCAGCAGATCCGGGGTCAGATCGCTGCCCGTTTCCATGGATTTCTGTACGGTCTCCATGATGGCGTTGCGGTTCTTGTTGTTGAAATAGAAGAAATAAATCAGCACTACGCCGCTCATGATGAACAGGGTGACGGGTACAAACAGTCCGGGATTCATTGAAGTCTCCTTGCGTGATCAGTAGATGGTTATACTGCTTAGAGGCGACGACATCGGCATTCGGTTGCATCTTCCGGGAAAAAATAATTTTCCCTTGCGACAGGGTGTGGAATCAGTCGACCAGCTTGTAGCCCAGCCGGTGCACCGTGATGAGGTGCTTGGGGTTGGACGGGTCGTCTTCGATTTTCTTTCGCAGCTTGGCAATGTGCGTATCCACGGTCCGTGTAAAGGGTATGTTGTCATAGCCCCAGACCGCGTCCAGAAGCGCTTCCCTGGATACGACCTCGCCCTGGTGTTCGATGAAAAATTCCAGCAGGCGGAACTCGCGCGGAGTCAGATCCAACGCCAATCCGTCCTTTGAAGCTTCATGCCGGAGGATATCGACGACAACGTTTCCGAAATGGTGAACGGAGGAGCCGGCAGGGTCGTCCGGCTGGCTTCGGCGCAGCACCGCTTCGACGCGTGCGATCAGCTCCATGAAACTGAAAGGCTTGGTGATGTAGTCGTCTGCCCCCAGCTTGAGCCCCAGTACCTTGTCGATTTCCTGGCCGCGTGCGGTCAGCATGATGATGGGCAGTTTGGAGCCCTCACCACGCAGGCGCTTGCAGACTTCCAGGCCGGTCATTTTAGGCAGCATCACGTCGAGTATGACGATCTCCGGCGCCGATTCGCGCGCCAGCCTCAAGCCCTCTTCACCATCACTCGCGCGCGTGACCTCATGGCCTTCGAAAGTGAAACCGTCCTGCAGCGCGACTGCCATGGCTTCGTCGTCTTCGACGACAAGTACTCTACTCATGTAGCCTCTCCCGTTGGGCCTTCGATGGGCAGGCGAAGGGTAAAGGTGCTGCCCCTGCCCGGCTCGGATTCCGCTTTGACGGACCCACCGTGGGCTTCGGCGATGTGCTTCACCAGTGAGAGCCCCAGGCCAGAGCCCTTGACGTCATGAACCAGGCCGGTGCTGACACGGTGGAAGCGGTCGAAAATTCGTTCCAGCTCTTCCTTGGGGATACCGATGCCGTGGTCTGAGACGGCAATGGTGATCTCGTCACCTTCACGCTGGAGCCTGACACCGATGTGGCGTTCTCCATTGGCGTATTTCACCGCGTTGTCCAGAAGGTTGGCCACGGCGCGATCAATCGCGTTGGCATCGAGCCTGACCTCAGGCAGAGGTTCGGCAGGCTCGCTGTATTCCACATCGAAACCTTTGTCGCGCAGCCGAATGGAGAAGGTGGCCAGTGTGCCCGCCAGCAGTTCCTCAAGATCGGTGGCCTGAAAATCGTAGGAGAGATGCCCGGACTCGATGCGTGAAAAATCCAGGATATTGTTGATCAACTGCGTCAGGCGCCTGCTTTCCGTTTCGATGTATGAGCCGTACTCGCGAATTTTTTCGGGTGCTTCAATCTTGCCACGCCGCATGAATTCGCCGAAAACGCGGATGGACGAAAGCGGGGTGCGCAGTTCATGCGAGACATTGGAAACAAATTCGTTTTTCATCGCTGACAGTTTGATCTCGCGCAACGCGGTTCGGATGGTGAGCCCGATGCCTCCGAGCAGCACCAGCGCCAGTACGGCCGATAGCGTCATGTTGTAGGTGAAGTTCACCCTCGCCCATTTCTCCGGGGAGGCGTAGCTGCCTTGCAGCGCGATGCTCCAGTCCGTGAACACGAACTGAAATCCGCGCCGCGCGCGGTCTTTTTCCCAGGCTGCTTTCTTGCCTTCGGGAAATACCTGTTTCTTGCGCCCGTCACGCACCACGACGCGCAATTCATCTGTGTTGGCGTCCTCAAATTTTGGCAGGGAAAATTCGATGGCCTCGGGCAGTACCGTGCTCTTGAAATAGGCCTCGTCAATGATTAGCCCGGCCAGCCCTACCAACTGCCAGTTTTCATCCGTGATCGGATTCAGGATGATTCGAGTGCCGGGGTTGTGCTGGTCGGCCGCCAGCGCGGCCGACTTGACCTTGCTGCCCTTTTTCCGCATGAACGACCAGGGTGAGGCGGCGGCCCATACGGCCATCGATTCATCCGAGTGCCCGGAATCCTCCATGACGCCGGTCTCCGGGTTGAAAAAGAGCAGGCGGTTCTCTTTTTCTCCGTATCCCAGGACAAACAGGCTGCGGGCGCCTTTGACTTCCTTTTTCTTGAAGTACGAGCCGGCCTTCTCCAGCTTGTTCTTGGTGAATAACTCGGCGGGCAGGTTCAGTGTTCGCTCAGAGATCTTGTAATAGTGGTAATAGACCTCCTTGGTGGTGGCCTCCAGGTAATTATTGAGGGTGGCCTCTCGCGCAATGGCGGAATTCTGCTCGAGCTCGGTCAGCCACCAGTACTGAAGTGCCAGCAGCACACCCAACGGCAGCAGCACCGCTGCCAGCCCGGCCCACAGAATCCGCCGACCGCCGAACACGTTGTGTTCGACCGCCCGGAGCTCCGAGCCCGAGACCCCATCCTGACGCTGATTGTTTCCGTTGAATAAAGACATTAGGGTCTGTTGCTCCGTCGGCACCCGCCGCAGACGCAATATACCGCTTTGCAGAGGGCTTTGTAGCCCGCTTTTACAACTCCGAAACATCTTTAACCATATTTGACGGCATGTTGAGGACATTCACATTCCAGAAGCGCAAATTAGGTCCCGCGATTGGGAGATGTGTATCTGCGATGGCGCGGCCCATCGGTCTGCTGACCGGGGGAGTCTGTAAAAGGTCGCGAAGCCCCGCGTCGGCCTCGCACCAGTCTCAACAACGAGGAAACGGAAATGAAAAAGTTAATAGCAGCCCTGGTGATGATCTCAGCCCTGGTGTTCGCTCTTCCTGCGGCAGCCGGCAGCCGGTGTGACGCCAGCGCGGACGAGTGCATTGAAAAAATGAAAACAAAGCTGGCTGAAAAGGCCTGGCTGGGCATCGACTATGACAAGGCCGGACATGGCCGCTGGTCAGTCAAGCAGGTCTACGCAAACAGCCCCGCTGAACAGGCCGGTTTCCAGGCGGGCGATATTCTGATCGCGATGCAGGGCGAGGATTACACCAAGGAGAACAAAAAGGCGATCAAGGCCGCATGGGCCAAACTCGACGTGGGTTCCGACGTGCAGTACGTCGTCAAGCGCGAGGGTTCCAAGGTAAAGCTGAACGCGGTGCTCGCGCACGTGCCGCAGGATCTCCAACAACAATGGCTGGCCGAGTACGTGCAGGAAAATCACCCGGAGCACCGGTTAGCTTCCAGCAACTGATTCCACCCCTGGTCTTGCCCTGAGCGGGCGAGGCGAACAGATAACCCTGCCCTCTCCGGGGGCAGGGTTTTTCAGTTTGGGTTACCCGGCTTGCTGATGCCGGAGCGGTGGGTCGCCTGTTCGCCGTTGCCAGGTTTCAATCAGGATCATATGGGGTACGGTCAGTACGGCCAGGCCGATAAACACGGCCTTGAGGGTTTTATCATGCTGAGTCCCAGGTCCATACAGGTAAAACGCGGCTGCGCCGATACCCGCCAGCAGTGAGAACACCACCATGGTGAGGCCCGCCGTGCTCCGCGTCACGCTCATACTGCGCAGGGCCTGCTGCACGTGCCTGGGGCTGTGCAGGCCACAAAAATAAACGCAAAAGAACACCAATGGCGGCAGCGCCCAGGCAAGACCCAGGCTGAGCGCGATCTCGATGGCGGCCCAACGGCCGCGGAGCAAATCTGACAGCGCGATGATACCGATGGCCGTGACCACCCACAAAGAGGGATAACCCACGGCCTGAACGAGTGTCTCGACCTGGGCGCCGGTGAGCGTGGTGAAAATACTCGTCACTTCCGCCGGGTGAAACGCGATGGGCGCCAGTATCACCGCCAGACCGCCTGAAATGGGCCGCCCGCGTGGCAGCCTTCCCCGCCAGTCGCCAGCGAAGTGCCAGGCCGAGGCGGCCAGAAAGAGCAGCAGCGAAAGGTAGGGCGCGATGACCCATGCCAGCAGCGCGATACCGGCCAGCGCTATGTAGGCCAGCAGGAACAGGGCCATGCCTTTACCACCATTGGCCAGGCCAGCCCGGCGCGCGACCAGTGGATCCAGCGCGCCATGTGGCAAACCCAGCAAGACAACCAGGCCGGCCAGAATGATGGCCTGAATCTGGATCGGCGGCATCAACCCCAGCCATGACGCCAGCAACAGCAGCAGCGCCAACATGCTGTAAATCGCGGTATGCGTATCGACGCGACGGGCCATGATTACGCGGCTGCCGCAGTGCCCAATCGGGCGAGGAACGGCCGTTTGGGTAACGCCATGGCAACGCGCGCGAAATCCCGCAGCCGACCCTCATCGGACAGAAACCTAACCAGCGTCGCGGGGGGCACTCGCCGGCCGAGGGCAAGAAACAGATCGGGGGCCATCTCGGGTTGTTCCTCGATAACCCTCAGGAAGAGCCCGTCGGCAAAACTGCGCCATGCGGGGTCGGGCGGATGCCCCGCCGGGGGGCGCCCTGTCCGGATCCTCTGGGCGCAGTCCTCGGCCCACCGCTGGATGCGGCTGAAGGCATAGCCGGTTGCAGGCCGCGCCGCGCCGCCCCCCAGTCCGGCGGCAAAGACGCGATCCGAAGCCGGTTGCGGGGCGGGACGGGTGCTCATGGGTATTCTCCCGGCCTCACGCCGCAAGACACGATAGGCGGATCCGTCTGACATTTGCTCAAGGGAATGCTCGAGCCCGCTCTCGAGCCGCGAGCGATCCGCAGCAGCGGTGAAGCGGGTTTCTTCCACCAGTGCCCGCCGTTTGGAAAACGGGAGAATGTAGGTAAAACGGAAGCCATTGGAGTCACAGCTCATGTGGCTCATGAGCCCCGCTGTCTCCGGGTCAAAGCGCTCCGCCTCGGTCTCTATTTCCGCCCCCGAAAACACTTGGGCAAACCCGGGCGCATCGTCCTGCCCCCGCGCTGGACGGGTGTCTATGACCCAACGCGCGGTCAACTGGCCACGGTTGGTCTCCACGTTGACGCGGTCTGCCCCGGGGTCGATGGCGTTTGCTTCGGTGCCCAGGCTCAGCTCGATACGATCGCTCTGCTCGATGCTCTGAACGGTAGACGCGTAAAAATCGTCTGCGGCGATGCTCTGATAGCTGATCCCGTTCTTGCTGACCTGGGTCCACGAGGACTGGGCTGTGCTGAACAGCCAGGCCTTCCACCGATGCCTGACCTGGCCGCTGAAACGATGCCCGGCGGTGCCCCAAAAGCACCAGGTACGATCGTTTTCGTACTGCTCTCTCGGTTCCAGAATTCTGACGGAAAGGTCTGTCCCAGAGTACCCAGCCAGGCGCGCGGCAACGGACAAACCCGCGCACCCGCCGCCAAGGACCAGCACGTCGACATCGGGCTTTCGGCTCACCCTAATCGCCGAATCGCAGACTGGATATCGGAAAACCGCTGGAGCTCACGAGCTCCCGATGCAGGTGTGTCTGATGGCGAACCGGCAGTTCGGCGCCGCGTTCATTGATTTCGCGAGCGCAGGCCCGCAGCGAGAGCAGTGCTTTACGCCAGCCAGGAACCACGGCGCGGCCTTGCCAGCTGGTGTAGTGGCGGGCCCGGATCACGTTTCCGATGTGCCGGTAAATCATGGCCGAAGCGCGAACGCCCAGTCTTGCCCTGTCAGGCAGAAAGCCCATTCCGCGCTCGCCGCTGCGGTAATAGCAGTCCGCTTCTTCGAGCAGCCACCGGACAGCGTCGGCCAGGCGCTCTTCCAGATCACGCCCCGGGTTTACGATCTCCTTCGGCTCGACTTCACCCAGCAGGCTGGCCGGGATGTAACGCCGGTTGGCGAGCGCGTCTTCACCCACGTCCCGCGCGATGTTCGTCAGCTGCATGGCGATGCCGAGGTCGATGGCGTAAGCCGACGCGCGCGGGTTGGTGACATCCAGGACATCACACATCATCAGCCCGACTGTCCCGGCAACCCGGAAAGAGTACTGGTGCAGTGCCGCAACATCGGGAATACGGACCCGCCCGAGGTCGGACCGAACGCCGCGAACCAATTCAATGGCCGGCTCCCGGTTGATATCGCACTGATCGGACAGGACGAGAAAGTCGAGGACAATGGGGTCCCCGGAGCGCCCGGCTGACAGGTCCTGCTGAATCTGACGCAGTCGAAGCTGCGCCCGTCCGGCATCGCGGGCCTGATCCGCGATGTCATCGACATAGCGGCAGAAGCGGTAGAGTCGAGCGCAGCGCGAGGCGGTTTCCCGGTCGAGCAGTTTGCTGGCGAAGTGAAACGACCGCCCATGGCGGGCGATCACACTGCGCGGGTCGCTGTCCGGGCTGATCGCGGGTGAGCGAAACGGCAGGTGTGAAATGTCGCTCATGCCGCTGCCTTGCGGATGGCTCCGGATGCTGGAGGAACCATCCTGTCCAGCACCTTGGCCGAGCTCAGAACACCCGGCAGCCCCGCCCCGGGATGGGTGCCCGCGCCGACCAGATACAGCTGTCGAAGGCCTTCGGCCCGATTGTGGAATCGAAACCAGGCGGATTGCCGCAGCAGGGGCGCAACCGAAAAACCGGCACCCTCGACGCTCAGGTAGTCCGACTGGAAGTCTTCAGGCGTCATGAAGAAATCTTCCACCATCGAGGACGCCAGGCCGGGCAGGAGGCTGGCATCCAGTGCTTTGACGATTCTCGCCTGAAGCGCTGGGCCTTCAGTTGACCAGTCGATGTTCGCCTGCAGGTTGGGAACCGGGGCCAGCACATAAAACGAATCACATCCTTCCGGGGCGAAAGAAGCGTCGGTCGCTGTGGGCCGGTGTACATAGAGTGAAAAATCCTCGGCTAAGAGTTTTCGCTCAAAAATATCTTCCAGCAGGCTTCGGTAGCGCCTGCCGAGCCAGATGGTGTGATGAGCAACGTCATCATAGGTTCTCGTGGTTCCGAAGAACAGCACGAACAGGCCCATGGAGTAACTGGCCATTTTGCGTTTGGCGCGGACGGTGTGCGACTGGGCGCTGCGAGGAATCATGGAGCCATAGAGGTGGGCCGGATCCACATTGGACACCACGAGATCGGCGCTCACGGTGGTGCCGTCTTCCAGCATGACACCTGTCGCGGTATCCCCGTCAACCGTGATTTCCCGGATGGTGGTTTCCAGGTGAATGTCTATACCCTGTTGCCTCATCAGTCGCCCCAACGCGTCTACCAGTGCGCCGGTGCCGCCCATGGCGAAATGGATGCCCCAGCGCCGTTCGAGAAAGTGAATCAGGCTGTAAATGCTGGTCGTGGCGAACGGGTTTCCCCCCACCAGCAGCGGCTGTATGGAGAAAGCCTGGCGCAGACGGTCGTCTTCGAGGTGTCCGCTGACCAGGTCCCAAACGCTGCGGTAGGCGCGCAGGCGGGCGAGGTTGGGAATCTGCCGGATCATGGAAGTAAAAGAATGAAAGGGCTGGTCCGCAAGCTGTGAAAACCCGACATCGAAGATCTTGCGTGATGCTTCCACCAGGTCCAGGTAGTTTTGGGCGTCATTTCCGTTGAACCGCTCGATTTCCGCCAGGGTGGCTTCCAGGGTGCCCCCGTAATTAAACGACTCGCCATCGGGAAAGACGAACCGGTACCAGGGGTCCAGTTCGACGAAATCGACGTGATCCGAGCGTTTTTGCCCGAAAAGCTGGAACAACTCGTCAAACAGGAAGGGAGCGGTGATGACGGTTGGGCCGGCATCGTGACGGAACCCGCCGCGCTCGAACACCTGCGCCCGCCCGCCGAGCCGCCGGGCGCGGTCGAACACTTTAACGCGATAGCCTTTGGCCCTCAGGCGTAATGCGGCGGCCATGCCGCCAAAGCCGCTGCCGACAACGATGGCCTGGCGTTTTGTGCTCATGTGCCCGCGCCGAGCTTTCCCCTGAGCTCGGTGGCGGCCTCGGTCAGCGCGGCGCCCGCGCCCTCGGGGAGGCAGCCCGCTGACTCCTCCGCAATCAGCAGCGCATGGCAGGCCTGCTGTCGGGCTGAAGCCAGTGGGTCGGTGTCGCCACGCTCGCGCAGCAGATGCACCGCGTTCAGGCAGCTTTCGCCGCCATGACTGTCGTAGTCGTTGGCATCGTCTTCGATGTCGTCGGCAATCTGGTATGCGAGGGCAAAGGCCCCGGCCGCCTTGGCCGCGGTAGCCGCCGCCTCATCATACCCGGAACCGATTAGCGCCAGTTCGATACCCAGCCCCAGCAGCGGCCCCGATTTGGCGGCCGCGATCTCGCGATAAGCGGCCAGGGATATATCGGGTTTCCCGGCGCAGGCGAGGTCGGCGGCCTGGCCCTCGATGACCGTGCGCGTGCGTGCATGCACACGCTTTATC
>WTJD01000263.1 GCA_011524975.1 Lysobacterales bacterium | reverse complement strand
GTCGATGACCTTGCGACCCTTGTAGTAACCGTCCGGCGTGACGTGATGGCGAAGGTGGGTTTCGCCGGTGGTCGGGTCAATTGAAAGCGTAGGCGCCTTCAATGCGTCATGGGAACGGCGCATGCCCCTCCTCGATGGTGTTTTCCTGTTTTGCTGTACGGCCATGTCGGCTACTCCTGATTCAACGGTTATCCGGTTCCTGCCCGCTTCCCTTAGCCTTGAGCATATGGCCCAGGTCCGCGAACGGCTTGTATGTGTCCTGCTTGTCCTGGGACGGCCCGGCATCGCCCGGCCCATCCAGTAACTGTCCCGGTTTGCGCGGAACCTGCGGCAGCGCAAGGATGCATTCGTCCTCTACCAGACCGGCAAGACTCAGTCTTCCCTCACTGGCGCAGGTGGCCTCCTCATCCTCCGGCAGCGCCAGTTGGTCCCGTTCATCCTCGATGATCGTCAACCGGCTATTCCGTTCAACCCGGTGCGCGTAGTCTTCCAGCGAAACCTGGCAGGTCAGCGACAACTCGGCGACCACTTTCACGTCTACCGTGGCCCGTTTCTGGGCGTCGAGGTAGAAGCGGGCGCTGAAAGTGACCTCACCCTCGGCATCCGCAAGAAGTGGCCGCAGCCGAGTCAGGCCCGCCAGCGGAATACTCCCGCTGAACACCCGCCGCCCTTCAGCGGCTTTCCATGGGTCAATCCACTCGGGGAACTCTTTTGCCATGTCCCGCACCCACGTGGTTTTCCGATTCGTCTCGCCCGCCGCGCAACAGGGCTGTTCCCTGGCGGCAGGCGGAACCGGGTCAGCCCGGCTCGCGCAAACGCGCAATTATACATTGTAAAACAAGCAAATGTCACCATCGATGCACGTTATTCACGGAGTGTTTTGTGGGCCGCAACCGCCCGTCATCAGAAACATACGCCAGCGGATGGTGACGCGGCGCCGGCTTGTCTATAATCAACGTTTCCGACCCACCGGATACTTCTCCCGGTGCTGACCAGGCAGCTCAAAACGAATTACTGGAGTTCAGCATGACACAACAGGATTTGAGGCATTGGCGCCTTGAACACGATATGGACGAGGTGGCTTGGCTCACGCTCGATCGCGCCGACGAGCGGCAAAACAGCCTCTCGAACGAGGTGATGCTTGAGTTGCGCGACATCGTTGACCACTTGGAATCCACCCCTCCCAAGGGCCTGGTGCTGCAATCGGGCAAGCCCGGGTCTTTCATCATGGGCGCGGATATCAGGGAATTCGGCGATGTCAATGATGCTGAAGAGGCGGCCGACCATATTCGACAGGCCCACCAGTTGTTCAACCGCATCGAAAACTTCGATTTTCCCACCGTGGTCGCCATCGAGGGCTTCTGCCTGGGCGGTGGATTGGAACTGGCGCTGGCATTCGATTATCGGATCGCAAAGGATGTACCTGGAACGCGCCTTGGTTTTCCAGAAATCAAATTGGGCATCTACCCGGGCTTCGGTGGCAGCGCGCGCAGTATTCGCCAGTGCGGACCGTTGAAGGCCATGCCGCTGATGCTGACCGCACGCATGGTACGCGCCCGGCAGGCGCGAGCCGCCGGCCTGATCGATGAGGTAGTGGGCCCGCATGGTGAACTCCGCTGGGCCGCCAGACGCGCGGTACTGAAAGCACGTAAAAGCCGGGGGCCGGGCCGTGCGGCCAGTTTGCAAAATCTGCCACCGGCGCGCCGCTTCCTCGCCGCTCAAATGCGTAAACAGACCGCCGCCAAGGCCAATCCTGAACATTATCCCGCGCCTTTTGAACTGATCGACGCCTGGGAAGCCTACGGGGATGACCCCCATCGCATGATGGAGGAAGAGGCCGTCCGGGTGGGCAAACTCATCGTTGGAGACACCTCACGCAATCTGCGCCGGGTGTTTGGCCTGACTGAACAGCTCAAAGCCTATGGCAAAGGCAGCGACTTCAGGGCAAGGCGGGTGCATGTGATCGGGGCCGGCGTCATGGGCGGAGACATCGCGGCCTGGTGCGTGGTGCAAGGCCTCGAAGTTACCTTGCAGGACCGGGAGATGAAATATATCGAACCGGCATTGAAGCGCGCCAAGGCTCTGTTCAAAAAGCGCCTGAAGACACCTGATCAGGTCACTGGCGCGCTGTCGAGGTTGATTCCTGACGTCGATGGCCGGGGTGTGCGTCGGGCCGATGTGGTGATCGAGGCCATCTATGAGAATGCGGAGGCCAAAAAGAGCCTGTACCAGGCGCTGGAACCCGATCTCAAAACGGACGCCATTCTCGCAACCAACACATCGGCCATTCCGTTGGACGAACTGTCGTCTGCGCTGAAACAGCCCCAACGATTGATTGGTTTGCACTTCTTCAACCCGGTCGCAAAGATGCCGCTGGTGGAGGTGGTCCATGCTGCTGAAACCGACGCGGAACAGATAGCCCGGGGAGCGGCCTTCTGCAACCAGATCAATCGCTTCCCCCTGCCCGTGCGCAGCAGCCCCGGCTTTCTCGTCAATCGTGTACTGGCGCCCTACATGCTGCAGGCTTTCAAAATGCACCTCGAAAAAGGAATACCCAAAGAGGCCCTCGACCGGGCGGCGACCCGCTTTGGGATGCCCATGGGCCCCGTTGAATTGGCTGATGTCGTGGGTCTGGATATCGGTCTTCAGGTGGTTGGGAAACTGGGCGGCGACCAGGCCGCCGGACCTGCCAAGGTACTCCAGAAATACGTTGATGCCGGGAAGTTGGGTAAGAAATCCGGCCAGGGCTTCTACACCTGGAGCAAAGGCAAAGCGCAGAAAGACCGGAGCCGTGCGTCAGGCCATAACCTGGACACCATCGCCAAACAGCTCCTGGAACCCTACTTTGAGGAATGCCGGGCTTGCCTGGGCGACGGTATCGTGGATAACGCCGACGCGCTGGATGCCGGAATGATTTTCGGAACCGGCTTTGCACCGTTCCGGGGCGGGCCGCTGCACTACCTGCGCGAGGTGGCAGGCTCGGTCAGCGACAGCCGCCCTGATGCAGAGGCCCCGTCGAGCGAGCCCTCCCAGAGCAAAGATACGACCAGCAAGACGGCCCAAAAGGCAGGCAAAAAGGCAGCCAAGAAGACGGCAAAGAAGACGGCAAAGAAAACGGCCAGGACGGGAACCAAGTCCACCGACAAGAAGGCCGTAAAAGCCAGCGGCGAGGAGAAGAAGGATGACTGAATCATTGCG
>WTJD01000118.1 GCA_011524975.1 Lysobacterales bacterium | reverse complement strand
CCGATGCCCCGGTACAGGTTGCGATTGCCGGGATCCTGCTGACCCTCCTCCTCGCTGACGGGCTGATAAACCACCTCTACCGGATACCCCCGACCGGACACCTCGATCACCGGCGCGTTGTCAAAGTGCCGGGAAAATTTCTCGGTGTCGATGGTGGCCGAGGTGATGATGACCCGCAGGTCCGGGCGTCGCGGCAGCAGCTGCCGCAGATAACCCAGGATAAAGTCGATATTCAGGCTGCGCTCGTGCGCCTCGTCAATCACCAGGGTGTCATAAGCATCGAGATGGCGATCATGCGCGGTCTCGGCGAGCAGGATGCCGTCTGTCATGAACTTGATGAAGCTTTCCGAGCCCAAGCGCTCACGAAAGCGCACCTGGTATCCCACGGCGGCGCCCAGGGCGGTGCCTAATTCCTCCGATACGCGCTCAGCCATGGCGCGCGCCGCGATCCGGCGAGGCTGGGTGCAGCCGATCAGCCCGCGCGTGCCCCGGCCGGCTTCCAGGCACATCTTGGGCAGCTGGGTGGTTTTACCGGAGCCCGTCTCGCCGGCCAGGATCAGAACAGGGTGCTCGCGAATGGCCGCAATGATCTCTTCGCGATGGCCGTGAATGGGCAGTTGGCCGTCGTATGACGGGCCGGGCAGCGCCTGCGCCCGGTGCGACCGTTGCGCGGATGATTGCCGTGCGCGCTCAGCGACCTTGGCGAGTATGCGATCGACCGGCTGCCCACGCTTCAGCCTGGCCCGGGCGCCGGCCAGCCGTGTGGCGCACCAGGCCGCATCGGCCTGCATCAGGTGCCGAAGCTCTTTCTCCAGGCCCTCGATGGCTTTGCGGGATTCCATGGGCGGCGATTATCCCTATAATCGGGCGTTCACCACAATGCGGAACGCAAGACTCATGGGCGCGAATTTCAGGAGCGATAACGAGACACCGGTCGCGGCGCCGATCTGGGATGCCATGGCTGAAGCCAACCAGGGCACGGCTTACTCCTATGCAGAGGACCACTGGTCGGAACGGCTGGACGAGGCTTACTCCGAGCTTTTTGAACGGCAGGTCCGCGTTCTGCCGGTTGCCACGGGCACCGTGGCCAACTCGATCGCGCTCGCCAGCGTGTCGCCTCCCTGGGGCAGCGTTTACTGCCACCGCAATGCGCATGTTTTGTGCGATGAAAGCGGAGCGCCCGAGTTTTTCGGCAACGGCCTGCGGCTGGTGCCCGTTGACGGGCCGGGGGGCAAGATGCAGGCCGACGCGCTCGCAACGGCCGTCCACGCCTCGGAAGGGCATGGCGTGCACAGTTACGCCCCGGCCGCATTAACCATCACCCAGGCCACCGAGTGCGGCAGTGTCTACCAACCCGATGAACTGCAGGCGCTGTGCGCGGTGGCAAAGGGCAAAGGCCTGGCCACCCACCTTGATGGCGCCCGCTTTGGCAACGCGGTGGCTGCCCTGGGCTGCGCACCGGCCGATATCACCTGGAAAGCGGGCATCGATATGCTGTCTTTTGGCGCCAGCAAGAACGGCTGCATGGCGGCCGAGGCGTTGATCTTTTTTGAGCAGCAGGATCGCTGGGAGATTGCTGAGCGCCTGCGCAAGCGCTCCGGCCACCTGCTGAGCAAGATGCGCTACGTTTCGAGCCAGTTGCTGGCTTATATCGAGAACGATCTCTGGCTGCGGCTGGCCAGCCATGCCAACGGCCAGGCCGCGGCCTTCACTGCCGCGGTGGAGGCCCATCCTGAGGCGCGGCTGGAGTACCCTGCCGAAGCCAACGAGGTCTTCGTGCGCTGGTCGGCGAGCGGATTCAAAGCACTCGAGCAGCGCGGGATTGAGTTCCTTTTCTGGCCGGGTCACGATGACCTCGCCCGGTTCGTTTTTGGCCATACGACCAGCGAGCAGGACACACAACAACTGATCTCGGCCCTCGAAGGCTGAGCGTGGGGAATAAAATGAGCGAACACAGTACTTCCGGCTCAACGCTGGAACGCGCCATCGGCGGTTTCGGCTTCGGCGTTATTAATCTCAACAGTGTGATCGGCGCAGGCATTTTCGGCCTGCCGGCGGCCGCTGCGGCACTGAGCGGCGCTTTCAGCCCCTGGCTGTTTGTACTGTCAGGCATCCTGGTATTGACGGTCGTGCTCTCTTTTGCCGAGGCCGCCAGCATGTTCAAGAAATCGGGCGGCGCGCTGACCTACGCCAGCCACGCCTACGGGCCTTTCGTCGGCTTCCAGACAGGGTGGCTGGCCTATCTCAGCCGCGTTGCGGCGATGGGCGCCAATACCAACTTGCTGGTCACCTACGCCAGCTGGTTCTGGGCGCCACTGGATGGCCAGCCATGGCGTTCCGCGGCCCTGGTGGTCATTTTCACCAGCCTCACCTGGCTCAACGTACTGGGCGTTCGCAACAGCGTGGCGCTGCTTTATGCCTTTACCGCGCTCAAGCTGCTGCCCCTGTCCCTGCTGATTCTGTTCGGCCTGGGCAAAATTGACCTGGGCATGCTGATGGGCGCCGAGGCGCCGGACATCGGCGAGCTGGGGGAAGGCATTCTGCTGGTGCTGTACGCCTACGTCGGCTTCGAAGGCACCGTGGTGACCGCGGGCGAGGGCAAAAATCCAAGGCGCGACCTGCCCAAGGCCCTGATCAGCACGATATTGATCATCGGCGCGATCTACATCACGGTTCAGCTGGTCGCCATGTCGACCATGCCCAACCTGGCCGAGAGCGACAAGGCGCTGGCCGATGTGGCCGCCATCATGTTCGGCCCGGTGGGCGCGGTCATTCTGACCCTGGGCGCCGTGTTTTCCATTGGCGGCAACTTGCATTCCTCGTTGCTCTCAGCCCCGCGCATGACCTTCGCATTGGGCCGGGACGGCTCGTTGCCGGCCTGGTTCGCCAGGGTTCATCCGCGCTATCACACCCCGCACCTGTCCATCTGGTTCTACGGCTCCATCTGCTTGCTGATGGCGCTGACCGGCACTTTCGTCTGGCTGGCGGTGATCAGCACACTGGTTCGCCTGCTGACCTACATGATCTGCATCTCAGCGCTGCCCCGGCTTCACCGCACCATCGAGCCACACGCCAACCAGTTTCGCCTGCCCGGCGGACTGCTGATTCCGGGCATCGCCATGCTGCTGTGCCTGTGGCTGATCACCCATGCTTCGCTGCACGCCTGGCTTGCAACCGGGGCTTTTTTCGCGGTCGGCACGGTGCTCTATTTCCTCTCCGCGCACAAGCCCATCGAAGCGGTGGAGACCGATGCCGAATGACACTGCGTTCCTGAGCGGGGCCGCGAAAGGCTGCCATGGTCATGAGTGAACGTGTTCGCCTGACGCGGGAAGATGGCACCGCCCTCGTCAGGCTGGACCGGCCGGACAAGCGCAACGCCCTGGACATACCCATGTTCAGGGCCATCGACGCCGCGCAACGGCGATTGCGGAAGGATCGATCACTGCGGGTCGTGGTCATCTCGGGTGAAGGGCCGGATTTCTGCTCGGGCCTGGATGTCAAGTCGGTCATGAGCAGCGGGCGTGATGCGCTGCGCCTGCTCTGGAAATGGCTGCCCTGGCAGGCCAACCTGGCACAACGCGTCAGCGTTGGATGGAGACGCCTGCCCGTGCCGGTGATCGCCGCCCTGCATGGCCGTTGTTGGGGTGGCGGTCTGCAGATCGCGCTGGGGGCCGACTTTCGCATCGCCCATCCGAAAACATCGATGTCTGTCATGGAAGGCCGCTGGGGCCTGATCCCCGACATGGGCGGAACCCTGGCGCTGCGTGACATCATGCCGCGTGACCAGGCCATGAAACTGGCCATGTCGGCCGAGGAAATGAACACCGAGCGGGCGCTTGAGCTGGGGCTGATTACATCGATTGCGCCCGACCCGCTCAAGGCCAGCCAGGATCTCGCGGTCGAACTGAGCCAGCGGTCACCGGACGCCATCGCAGCCGTCAAGCGGCTTTATCGCAAGAGTTGGGGCGGTGAAGGCCAGGTACTGGCAAGGGAGTCGCTCTACCAGATGCGCATACTGGCGGGCAAAAACCAGCGCATCGCTACACACCGCGCCCGGGGCTCGAAGGGTGATTATCGCCAGCGGGGTCGCTGGTAGGCGGGTGGTTCGGTGATGGCTATGGGTCACCCCACAGCGGGTGCACAAATGGAATCAGCGCCAGTTCCACCGCTTGCGCGTAGACGCTCTCGCGGGTATGACGGCCATCGGTCAGCAGCCCGAATGCGCCCCCGCCCTGTTTGCTGTTGACCGCGCTGAACACCCGATCGTTAGCCTCACCGAGTTCCAGGCCGCTATCAACCAGCCGCCTGACCGACGGCGGTATGGGCAGGGTGGGCGTCCTGGCCTCCGAAATGCGTCCGCGCGGGTCGCCAATCGCCATCCAGGCCACGCCCACCATCTCGCCCTCTATGACATCCAGCCCACCTTCCAGGCCAACCCAGAAGTCCGCCTCAGGATGGGCTTCCCGCGCGTTGCGGACACGATTGCGGGCCCCGGCCAGGGTTTCGGCATCGCTCATTGGCTGATCAGGCACCCCCGAGGCCACGTTCACGGACTCAATCTTCAGGTCTCCGGCGGGAAAACAGGCCATAAAAGCCTGGCGAACCGCGGCCACCTTGACGGGATTGAATGAAGCAACCAGGATTTTCATCAGGCTGGCACTAACGAAACAACCAGGCCATGTATCCAAGATAGGCGGCCACCAGTGTCGCGCCCTCCCAGCGCTCCATCGCCGAATGCGTCCACAGCAGCCGCAGTGTCACCACGCTGAACAGGATGAGGGTGCAGAGGTCGACCCATGTCACGCCGGCCGCGTTCAGCGGCAACACGACCCCCGATATCCCCAGCACGCTGAGGGTGTTGAAGATATTCGAGCCCACCACGTTGCCGGCCGCCATATCCCCATGGCCACGCAGCGCAGCGACCACGGAGGTTGCCAGCTCGGGCAGGCTGGTGCCGATGGCGGCCACCGACAGCCCGATCACCGCCGGCGCGATACCCAGGGTTTCGGAGATTCCCACCGCACCTTCGACGAACAGACCCCCACCCCAAACCAGCAGCCCCGCACCTGCCGCGGCCAACATGATGGCGATGGGCATGGGCGCGTGGTCATTCTTAAGGGCTTGATCGAATTCAACCTGCAGCGCGCGTTTGGGGGCGCGTGTATCCCGAATGGTGAAGACGATGAACACCACCAGCGCCAACAACAGCATGCTCGCCTCGAACCGTGACAGAACGCCATCGAGCAGGAGCAATGCCAGCAGGAACGCGCAAGCCAACATGATGGGAACATCATGACGGACCAGCCTGGCCTCCACCTCGATGGGCCGGAACAGGACGGACAGGCCCAGGATCAAGCCGATGTTGCAAATGTTGGAGCCGACGACGTTACCCACTGCCAGGCTGCTGGTGCCGCTCAGGGTGGCCTGCAGGCTCACCACCAATTCCGGCGCGCTGGTCCCGAATGAAACGATGGTCAGGCCGGTCAGCAGCGGGGTCATACCCAGTCTCAGGCCCAATGCCGTGGAGCCGTGCACCATCCCCTCCCCGCCGAAGTAAAGGAGAAACAGGCCGGCGGTCAGGTAAAGCAGGTATGTGGTCAATCTGAACCCCGTTGACGAGCACGAAGGCAAAATTTTAGCACGCGGCCCATGGAATCCATTTTTTGTGGTTAAACTATGCTCTGAATTTTGCCGTCGAGCGGACCACACCAGGATGCAAGCCCTCACTCCCTTTGTGCTGGTAGGTTTAGGCAGCCTGGTGGGCGGCGTCAGCCGCTATGGATTGAGCGTGGCGACACGGGATTTCGCCCCTTTCAGCCTGCCCTGGGGCACCTTGTTTTCAAACATGCTCGGCTGCCTGCTGATCGGCGTCATTGCCGGGCTCGGCGCGCGGTCAGAGTTGCTTTCCAGCGAGGCGCGCCTGTTGCTGGCCACGGGGTTCTGTGGCGGGTTTACCACCATGTCCGCCTTCGTCTACGAACTCGGCCAGTACATCCAGGACAAGGAATTTTTCTTTGCCTCCGGCTATTTTGCGGTCACATTGGCCGGGGCGGGGCTGGCTTTCCTGGCAGGCCTGGTGCTGAGCGCTTTTTTGGTGAGGTAATGCGATGAAGGTCGAAGAAAAAGCGGTATTGCTGCGCGTTTTTGTCGGCGAAAGCGACAAGCTGGGCCACACGCCGCTGTACGAGGCCATCGTTAGGGAGGCCAGGGACCAGGGGCTGGCCGGGGCAACCGTTTTCAAGGCCGTTCTCGGCTACGGAGCCACCGAACATATTCGAACGGCCAAATTGCTCGACCTTTCGGCTGACCTCCCGATGGTCATCGAAATGGTGGACAAGGCTGAAAAAGCAGAGGCTTTCCGTGCGCGTGTCTCTGACCTGTTTGAGCAGGCCAACTGCGGCGGCCTGGTGACGCTGGAAGACATCCGCATGACGAGCTTCGGGCCATAGCCCGGCCTTCGATCCCCCGCTCGGGTTTAAAGCCGGGAGCACTGCCCCCATTCCTAGCTAACAACCATCACCGCGCACCCTTGCATCACGGGGCTTTTCCGACAGGCACATCATTGCCGGCACCGAGCCGTTGGCGCAGACAGGGCGTGCGAAGCAAACCATCAGGAGCGATCTATGAGCAACGCCAAAGCAGGCGATACGGTCAAAATTCACTACACCGGCACCTTGGATGACGGCACGCAGTTCGACTCATCCGCCGGCCGGGAGCCGCTGCAATTCCAGCTGGGCTCCGGCCAGGTCATCCCCGGCTTTGACAAGGCCGTGGAGGGAATGGCTGTGGGCGATCAGAAGTCGGTCAATATCTCGGCCGAGGATGCATACGGACATCGGAATGAGCAAATGATCCAGGAGGTGCCACGGAGCCAGCTGCCGCCCGATCTGGCGCCCGAGGAAGGCATGGCGCTGCAGGCACAGCAGCCCGACGGCAACGTGGTCAGCCTCACGGTGACCGCCGTGAGCGAGGAGGCCATCACCGTGGATGCCAATCATCCACTGGCGGGCAAGGCCCTGAACTTTGACATCGAACTGGTCGAAATTGGCTGACCTATGGTATGAGCCATGGGATGACCTGTGGGGATGACCCACAGGTCTGTTGTAGATGCTTCAACCTGACGCTCCACAGCATGACCTATGGCAGTTGACCCATCCCCTGACCTTTTTATACTGCGATCCTCTCATCTAGGCAGACAAACCATGCAAAAATTAGCAACGGGCCTGGCGCTCGCGTTTTTTATGACCGGCTGTGGTTCCGACCGCGCCTCAGAAGTCACCCAATCCGAAAACACCCCGCCTCCACCTGTAGCTGAGCAGGCCGAGGAACTTCATTCCGGCCTGCTGCTGGACTATATGGACAAGCAGGTGCGCCCGGGTGACGACTTCAACGCGTTCGTCAGCGGCGGCTGGATGGCCACGGCCGAAATCCCGCCGGACCGCGCCAGCAACACCGTTGGCCTGGAAGTTCATGAGCAAGCCACCGAGAATGTCCGCCTCATCATTGAAGCGTCCGCAGAGGGTGACTTCCCCGAGGGCAGCGATGAGCAGAAGGTGGGCGACCTCTACACCGCCTACATGGACATGGACACCCGAAATGAGCTGGGCGCCGCCCCCCTGGCCCCGGATTTCGACGCCATCGATGCCCTGGAAAACCGGGGCGACCTGGCGGTCTATTTCGCCGAAGCCAACAAGCTGGGTATCGGCGTGCCGTTTGCGTTGGGGCAATACGCCGATTTCAAGGATCCCAACACCTACATGATGTATACCTGGCAGGGCGGTCTCGGCCTGCCCGATCGTGAGTATTACTTCGACGACAGCGAGAAAGGCCAGACCATCCGGGCGGCCTACACCGCGCACATCGAGAAAATGTTCGCGCTGGCAGGGCTGGACAATGGCTCCGCCGCGGCTGAAGCCATCATGGAGTTGGAGACACGACTCGCCGGCGAGCACATGCTGAAAGAAGAAACGCGCAACATGGTGGCCCTTTATAACAAGGTCCCCTTGAGCGAACTTCCGGACCTGATGCCCGGTTTCGCATGGGCTGATTATCTGAAAGTGGCAGGCATCGACGGCATAGACGGGCTGGTGGTCACCCAGATGGATTACATGAAGGCGCTGGACGGGATCATCGCCGATGTCGACATGGAAACCTGGAAAACCTACCTGACCTGGAAAGCGGTCGACCATTACGCGGCCTATCTGAATGAGGAGATGGACAACCAGAATTTCGAATTCTTCTCCAAGACCCTCAACGGTATTGAACAGCAACTGCCGCGCTGGAAGCGAGCCGTTTCCAACGTCAACAACAACCTCGGTGAGGTGGTCGGCAAGGTGTATGTCAGCCGCCACTTCCCGCCCGAGGCCAAAGCCCGCATGCAAGACATGGTCGATAACCTGATCAAAGCCTACGAGATCAGCATCAAGGACCTGGAGTGGATGGGTGAGGAAACCCGCGCCCAGGCGCTGGACAAGCTGTCCAAGTTCACGCCGAAAATCGGCTATCCCGACGAGTGGCGTGACTACTCCGCGCTGGCCATTGCCGGGGATGACCTGGTCGGCAATATGCGCCGCTCCGCGCTGTTCGAATACGATCGCCAGGTGGCTCGCCAGAGCGGCCCGGTGGACCGTACCGAGTGGGGCATGACGCCGCAGACGGTCAACGCGTACTACAGCCCGCCGCTGAACGAAATCGTTTTCCCTGCCGCGATACTGCAACCACCCTTCTTCGACCTAGGCGCGGATGAAGCCGTCAACTACGGCGCCATTGGCGGTGTGATCGGCCACGAAATCGGTCACGGTTTCGATGACTCCGGCAGCACCTTCGACGGAGACGGCGTACTGCGTAACTGGTGGACCGACCAGGACCGGGATGAATTCAAGAAGCGCACCGAGCGACTGGTCGACCAGTACTCCGCGTTCCAACCGCTGGAAGACCTCAATGTCAACGGCGAATTCACCTTGGGCGAGAACATCGGCGACCTGGGTGGGCTGAGTATCGCCCTCAAGGCTTACGAACTGTCGCTGAACGGCGAAGAGGCCCCCGTTCTGGACGGCTACACCGGTGTGCAGCGCGTGTTCATCGGCTGGGCCCAGGGTTGGCGCGGGATTCAGCGCGACGAGTCACTCCGCACCCAGATCCAGACGGATCCGCACTCGCCGCGCCAGTACAGGGTCAACGGCGTTGTGCGCAATATTCCGGAATTCTACGAGGCCTTCGAGGTTGCCGAGACCGACGCGCTCTACCTGCCGCCGGAAGAGCGTGTGAAGATCTGGTGATCCGGGCAGCTCACACGGTTTAGCACCCATAAAAACCCCGCCCATCGGCGGGGTTTTTTTTCGCATACGCCGGTACGGACTTTGATCCCGTGCGATTCGACCCTATGTAACAGTGAACTCGCCATTTCGCTTGACCCTATTTCAGGAGACCACCGTGATTCACGAATTACCCCCGCTGCCCTATGCGCAAGACGCGCTTCAGCCTGTTATTTCGGCCGAGACCATCGATTATCACTACGGCAAACACCACCAGGCCTATGTGACCAATCTGAACAACCTCGTGCCGGGCACCGAGTTCGAAAACAGCACGCTGGAAGACATCGTGAAAAACAGTAAAGGCGGTATCTTTAACAACGCGGCCCAGGTGTGGAACCATACGTTTTACTGGAATGGTCTCAGCCCGAACGGGGGCGGCGAGCCGGGCGGTTCGCTGGCCGAGGCCATCAATGACACCTTTGGCTCATTCGACGCGTTCAAAGCGGCCTTCATCAAATCAGCCGTTGGTAACTTCGGCTCAGGCTGGACCTGGCTGGTTAAAAATGCATCCGGCTCGTTGGAAATCGTCAACACCGCCAATGCGGCCAACCCCATGTGCGATGGCCATACGCCACTGCTGACCATCGACGTCTGGGAGCATGCCTATTACGTGGACTACAGAAATGCCCGCCCCAAATACCTGGAGGAGATCTGGAGCATCATCAACTGGGATTTCGTGGCAGGCAACTTCGGTTGATGCCGCAGCGAAGCCGCTACCATCCGCAGGGCGAACATAGCCGGTGACAGCGACCCTGAAAGGCCTGGCGGCGATGGCCACACTGAGCGTCAGCACCATCGTGCTGACGCTTTTTTTGTGCCTGGTCGCCATCGGCAAGCTGCTTGCGCCTTCGCCCGCGTTGCGGGATCGCGCGCGCCTTTGGCTGGCCGGCATTGCCGAAACCTGGATCAGCATTAACAGCACCGTGCTTGGGTGGTATCGAGGAACAGAATGGGACATCCAGATCCCCGAGGACCTGGATGTCCAGGGATGCTACCTGGTGCTGTGCAATCACCAGTCCTGGGTGGATATCCCCATCCTGCAACGCAGCTTTAACCGCAAGCTGCCCCTGCTGCGTTTTTTTCTCAAGAGCCAGCTGATATGGGTGCCCTTCCTCGGCCTGGCCTGGTGGGCCCTGGATTTCCCATTCATGAAACGGGCATCCAAGGATCAGATCGCGCGTAAGCCTTCATTGAAAGGCCGGGATCTTGAGAATGCCCGCAAAGCCTGCGAGAAATTCCGTGACATTCCCGTGGCCATGATGAACTTTCCCGAGGGCACACGCTTCAGCCATCGCAAGCGCGACGCTTCAAACAGCCCTTACGAGCATCTGCTGACGCCACGAATCGGGGGGGTCGGACAGGTGCTTTACGCCCTGGCAGAGCCCCTGGACGGCATGATTGATGTGACCATTTCCTATGCTGGCAATGCCGCGGCGCCCACACTGTGGGAACTGGTCACCGGGCGCGTCAGCAAAATTATTGTTCGTGCAGAGCTGAGACCCATTCCGACCGAATTGCGCGGCCGGAATTTCAGGGAAGATTCTGACTTCCGTCAGGCCCTGCAAGCCTGGATGGGCGATATTTGGCGCGAGAAGGATGAACTCCTCTCGCGCTCAAAGACAGGCTAAATCTGATGGCTGCTAGTTTTGAACCAGTGCGGACTCGATCGCCCCTACGACTTCCGGGTCGTATGGTTTCGTGCGCGGGCTGAATTCGGAAATCAAAGCACCATCGCGGCCGATCAAGTACTTGTGGAAGTTCCACGTCGGGTAGGTACCTGCGGAGTCGGCCAGGGCGGCAAAGAAGGGGTTGGCATTTTTCTCTTTGACCATCGTCTTCTCGAACATCGGGAATTGCACGCCATAGGTCAGCCGGCAAAATTCCTCGATTTCCGCCTCGGTACCGGGCTCCTGCCCGAAGAATTCGTTGGATGGGAAGCCAAGCACGACCAGCCCCTGCTCGCCATACTCCTCGTACAGCTTTTCCAGGCCGTCGTATTGAGGCGTGTTGCCGCACTTGGACGCGGTATTAACGACCAGCAGCACCTTCCCTGAATACGCCTCGCACAGGTTCACCTGCTCCTCGGAGGCCAGCTTTCTGAAGTCATGGTTTAACAGGTCACTGTCGCAAGCCTGGGACACACTGACTGCTGAGACTAATAAGATTGCCAAGACGATTCGCATGAATTTTCTCCAAAAATATAGTTGTACAAATTATGTACAACTATAC
>WTJD01000281.1 GCA_011524975.1 Lysobacterales bacterium | reverse complement strand
GGGTAAACGCTATACCGTCATGGCGAGCAGCGCGGGATATCGCCAGCGCGGGATTGCCTCCTGGTACGGCAGCAAGTTTCATGGCCGCCGCACTTCGAGCGGCGAGGTGTTTGACATGCACCTCGCAACGGCGGCGCACCGCAGCCTCCCTCTACCGACCTATGCCGAGGTCACCAACCTGGAGAACGGCAGGCAGGTCATCGTCAAAATCAATGATCGAGGGCCGTTTCACGATGACCGGCTGATCGATCTGTCTTATGGCGCGGCGGTGCGGCTGGATATGGTCGGCAGCGGAACAGCGCGAGTGGACGTTCGCGCCATCAGTTTCGATGAGCCCGCGCCGATTCGTCTGGCTGCCGCGGGTAATGGTGGCACCTTTCTCCAGGTCGGCGCGTATCGTGACGAGGGTTCGGCAGAGGCATTGGCGGGGCTCATGATGCAAGAACACCTGCAGCCGGTGTCGGTGAGACGCGACGGCGGCTTTTACAAGGTCTGGATCGGGCCCTACGAGAGCCAGCGGGACATCGACTATGCCACACGGCGGGTTGTTGAACTTGGCCTGGAGCGACCTCATTCCGTTAAGCGCTGAAATGGACCGTTATTTTTTTAATCTGAGCCGGCGCGTATCATGGATCGCCGGAACCAAGGATTTCTGATGAGAATTCTGCACGTCTTCTTTTATCTCGCCCTGACCTTACCCGTCGGCGCTGCCGCACAGGTGCCGCCCCCTGTCGGCATGCCAACGCCGGCCGCGCCGCAATTGAGCGCCAGCAGTTACATCCTGATGGACTTCGACAGTGATGAGGTGATCGTGGCGCACGAGGTCGATACGCGATTGGACATCGCCAGCATCACCAAGCTGATGACCAGCTACGTGGTATTCCAGGAGCTCGCATCAGGCAACATTGGCCTGGAAGATACCGTGGTGATCAGCGAAAACGCGTGGCGGACGGGCGGGTCCCGCATGTTCGTAGAACCGGGCATGGAAGTGACCATCGAACAGCTGATCCTGGGCCTGGTGGTGCAGTCGGGTAACGACGCGTGTGTGGCTTTGGCCGAGCATCTTGGCGGAACAGAGGAAGCCTTTGCCTCCATCATGAATTTCTACGCCGAGCAGTTGGGCATGTCGAATACCCACTTCACCAATGCAACGGGTTTGCCGAACGCTGATCACTACAGCACCGCTCGTGACGTGGCGATTTTGAGCAAGGCGCTGATCCGGGATTTTCCGGATTACTACCGCTGGTACTCTGAGAAGGAATTTACCTTCAACAATATTCGGCAGCACAATCGCAACAACCTGCTCTGGAGAGATCCGGCGGTTGATGGCCTGAAGACGGGCCACACCGAGGCCGCCGGCTACTGCCTGGCCGCGTCGGCCAAGCGGGAGGGCATGCGGCTGATCAGTGTGGTGATGGGTTCGGCGTCGGAGCAGTCACGCGCCAGTGAGAGCCAGAGCCTGCTGAGTTATGGTTTTCGTTTCTTCGAGACCGTTCAGGTGTACCGTGCCGGAGACAAGTTGACGGACGCCCGGGTATGGAAAGGCCTGACGGAGCAAGTGCCCCTGGGCCTGGCTGAGGATATTTTTCTGACCATCCCACGGGGGCGCTACGACGACCTCAAGCCAAAGATCGAGATGCAGACCGACCTTCTCGCTCCCCTGGAGGAAGGTGTTGAGGTGGGTCGAGTCCGCATAGAACTGGATGGTGACCCCGTGGCTGAGACGAGCCTGGTCGCACTGGAGCCGGTTGCGCCCGCCGGGTTTTTTGGCCGCGCGTGGGACGGCATGCATCTCTGGATCAATGGGATGTTTGGCGATGACGAGTGAGCCCGACACACTGCTCGAGTTTCCGTGCCGTTTCCCGATTAAGGCCATGGGACGGAATGAAGGCGATTTTGAAGAGGTCGTCAAGCAAATTGTGTATCGCCATGCTGAGCCCATGGCAGGTGAGTCTGTCCGTCTTCAGCCCAGCGCCCAGGGCAATTTTGTCTCAGTGACCGTGACCATCGAGGCCACTTCCAAAAGCCAGCTGGATCGCATCTACCAGGACCTGACCGCTTGCGAACAGATTCTGATGGCGCTTTGACGCCCGTTGTCGCTGCGCAACCGCCACGCGTTTTGATGATCTCCCGCCCGGCCATATCCGACCTATCGCCCAGCCTACCCGCCCCTGTGCTTCGCCGCCTGGGCCGGGTCGAGTACGAACCCGTTTGGCGGGCCATGCAGGACTTTACCGACCGGCGTGATGAATCGACGCCTGATGAAATCTGGGTGCTGCAGCATCCTCCGGTGTTTACGCTGGGACAGGCCGGACGGCCAGAGCATCTGCTCGCGCCGGGAGAGATTCCCGTCATCCAGGTCGATCGGGGAGGGCAGGTCACCTTCCATGGCCCCGGCCAGGCGGTTGTTTACCCGCTGGTAGACCTCCGGCGTCTGGGTATCGGCGTCCGGGACATGGTGGAGCGCCTGGAACAAGCCGTGATCGATGTGCTGGCCCATTACGGTATCGAGGGTGCAGCCCGGCGCGATGCGCCCGGCGTCTATGTCGAGGGCGCCAAGATCGCGGCACTGGGTCTCCGTGTTCGGCGAGGATGCAGTTTTCACGGATTGGCCTTCAATATCGACATGAACCTGGAGCCCTTCGAAAGGATCAACCCTTGTGGTTATGAGGGGTTGAAGGTTACGCAGCTGAACGACCTGGTGAACGTGGCCCCGGGCGAAGTGGAAGCACGATTGTTGCAGCGCCTCATGGTAGCCCTCGGGTACAATGACGCCTTCGTGGAAGGGCCCTCGAATCTGCCTTGAGGCGAACAGGAAGCACGTCTGTGAGCAATGAACGAAAAATTTCCATCGAGGTCGTCGAAGAGGCGTCAGGCGCCCGGCAACTCGGCGCGGACAAGATGGCACGCAACACCGCCCGGTTTGACCGGACGGCCCCCAGGCTGCGCAAGCCGGACTGGATCCGCGTTCGTCTGCCGGCCGGAAATGCTGTCCAGTCGCTAAAGTCCCGGCTGCGTGCCAACAGCCTGGTGACGGTATGCGAGGAGGCCACCTGCCCCAACATCCACGAGTGTTTTTCCAAGGGCACGGCGACGTTCATGGTGTTGGGCGATATTTGCACGCGCCGCTGCTCATTTTGCGATGTCGCTCACGGCAGGCCCAGGCCGCCCGACCCGGGGGAGCCCGAGAGCCTCGCGCGAACCATCCGCGACATGCAGCTTAAATATGTCGTCATCACTTCCGTTGACCGCGATGATCTGCGCGATGGCGGCGCCGCTCATTTTGCCGAGTGCATTCGAAAAATCAGGCAGCTCAACCCCGGCATCCAGGTGGAAATACTGGTTCCGGATTTTCGAGGTAAGGGCAGGATGGAAAAGGCGCTGGAAACGCTGGCCGATGCACCGCCTGATGTGTTCAACCACAACCTGGAGACGGTGCAGCCGCTCTACCGCGATGTGCGTCCGGGCGCCGACTACGACTGGTCCCTCAAGCTGTTGCAGCGTTTCAAACGGCAGCACCCCGATGTGCCGACCAAGTCGGGCATCATGCTAGGGCTGGGCGAGACGCGCTCCCAGGTGGAACAGGCGCTCACTGACCTCAAACAACACGATGTCGACCTGGTGACCATCGGGCAGTACCTACAGCCCACCGCGCATCACCATCCGGTGTTGCGGTACTGGACCCCCGAGGAATTTGAGCAGCTCTCGATATTTGGAGAAACCCTGGGTTTTGCCCATGTCGCCTCCGGCCCGCTGGTCAGGTCCTCCTATCACGCGGATCGCGCGGCCGAGGACTCAGGCCTGCTTGAAAGCAGCTGATCTTTATGGTTTGGGGGCAGGCCCCTGACCATCGACCCTTGCGTTGGCCCCGGCTTTACTGGCTTAATTGCAACCATTACTCGTAAATGCGGTCACTATTAGACCCACCGCTTTCGGCGTTGGGCGAGACCGATTTGATGGAGCCGATGATTTTGAGATTGCAAAAACTGATTCTGATGTCCTTGATGGTGAGCTCTGCCTGGGCAGGCTTGCCGGCGGAACAGCCCGTCACACTCAAACCCAGCATGGAGCAGCGCTTTGCCAGCAACCTTGCAACCAAGTTCCTGACCAACTGGCATTACAAAGACACTCGCCTGGATGATGAATTGTCCAGTGACATTCTGGACGGCTATCTCAAATTACTCGATCCCAACCGGAGCTATTTTCTTGCGGCTGACATCGCACAGTTCGAGCGCTTCAGGCGCGGCCTGGACGACGCCCTCAGGCACTCCGACCTGGCGCCGGCCTTCGAGATCTTCAATCTGTACAGCAATCGCGTGACGGAACGTGTCGAGTATGCCCAGGTGCTGCTCACCCAGCCGATGGACTTCACCATTGAGGAAGAATATCGATTCGACCGCACAGAGAGCGATTGGGCGCTCAACCAGGAAGCATTGAATGAGATTTGGCGCCAGCGGGTGAAAAACGATGTTTTGCGCCTGAAGCTGACCGATAAGGAAGATGAGGACATCCTGACCACGCTGGATGAGCGTTACGAGAATTTGCAGCGCCGGATTACCGAGCTGAATTCGAACGACATCTTCCAGTTTTTCATGAACGCGTTCGCCCATGCCATTGAGCCGCATACCTCGTACCTGTCTCCGCGCAGCTCGGAGAACTTCGAGATTTCCATGCGTCTCTCACTGGAAGGCATTGGCGCCCTGCTCGGGCGGGAATCTGAATACACCATGATCCAAAGCGTGGTTCCCGGAGGTCCGGCCGATAAGGACGGAAGGCTCAAGGCCGGCGATCGGGTCATTGCGGTGGGCCAGGGCATGAACGGCAAGATGGTTGACGTCATCGGCTGGCGTATCGATGACGTGGTGGACCTGATCCGCGGGGCGAAGGATACCGTGGTACGGCTCGAGGTGTTGCCCGAGGATGTCGGCATCGATGGGCCGAGTGCGGTGATCGACATCGTGCGAAACGAAGTCAAGCTCGAGGAGCAAGCCGCCAAGAGCGAAATTATCGAGATACCGAGGGAGGGCCTGGACCCGGTCAAAATCGGTGTGATCGACCTGCCGGTGTTCTACCTGGATTTCAATGGGCGAGCGCTCAATAAACCGGACTACCGTTCCAGCACGAGAGACGTGCGACGCCTGATCTCGGAAATGCAAGCCGAGGGCATCAGCGGCCTGGTTGTCGACCTGAGAAATAACGGTGGTGGTTCTCTGCTGGAGGCAACGACGTTGACGGGGCTGTTCATCGACCAGGGCCCGGTGGTACAGGTGCGCAATTCTTCCGGGCGAGTCAGCATGGAAGAGGACAGCGAGCCAGGCATGGCCTGGGACGGTCCCCTTGCGGTGCTGGTCAATCGTTACAGTGCCTCCGCGTCTGAGATTTTCGCCGCGGCCATCCAGGACTACGGGCGCGGCGTGGTGGTCGGCGAAACCACGTTCGGCAAAGGCACCGTCCAGAGCCTGCTGGACCTGGATGACTACGCCCCCACAGATTCACCCAGTATCGGTCAGCTTAAAATCACCATGGCGCAATTCTTCCGGGTGAATGGCGGATCCACCCAAAATCGAGGCGTCGTGCCCGACATCAGCTTCCCATCGGCAGGCGACCCGCAAGAGCATGGGGAGCGCTCGCTGGACAATGCCTTGCCCTGGACCCAAATCGACGCCGCGGAGTTCCGGCCGGAAGGAGATCTGAGCCAAATGATGGCCGTGGCGGACTTCAGATATCAGAAGCGCCGCGACGTGGACCCCGAGTTTGGCTGGCTGATGTCAGACATCGAGGAATTCAACGCGGAGCAGGGCAGGACCAGTGTTTCGCTGGTAGAGACGGTACGACGGGCCGAAATGGAAGAGAAGGAAGCTCAGCGCAAGGTGCGCAAAGAGCAGCGCGGCGATGGCGCCGCGTTGGTGCCAGAGAGCGAAGTGGCGCTGACCGATGAAGAAGACAGCGTCAACGAGGGCGAGGACGAGGAGGCGACGGAAGAGGATGACACTCCGGACCTCCTGTTGCGTGAGACGGCTCGGATTGTGGCGGATATGATTGAGCTGGGCGAGGACGGCCAGTTGCTTTCCAGCGAGTTTGCTATCGTCATCGAAAAGACGGACAGCGGCACCATCAACTGAGAATCATGAAACATTGACCGGCCGGACGAATGTCCGGCCGGTTTTTTTATGGGTCAATCAGCGCGCGATTAACGGTTTCGGAGGGAATCCCGAATTTCGGTCAGCAGCGCTACTTCTTCTGAGGGTTTTTCCGGCTCTGGATCCGGCTCCGGCGCCGCCTCTTCCTCGCGCTTCAGGTTATTCACCGCCTTGATCGCCATAAAGATGGCGAATGCGACGATGACGAAGTCGGTCACCGATTGGATGAAGCTTCCATAATTGATCGTTACCGCGGCGGCATCTCCACTGGCCTCTTTGAGGGTAATCGCCAGTTCCGTAAAATCGACTCCGCCTAACAGCATGCCAATGGGCGGCATCAAAACGTCGTTGACGAATGAAGAGACGATCTTTCCGAAAGCCCCGCCAATGATAATACCCACCGCCATATCAACCACGTTGCCGCGCATGGCGAATTCTTTGAATTCTGAACCTAGACTCATGTGCTTGTCCCTCTTGATTGGAGTTGCCGCGGGCTGGTTGGTCCCAAACCCGCGCCACCTAGTGTAGCCCATTGCCCGCCGGCGCTTAAGTGAGCCGGATTGGCTAGAATGCGAGGGATGCATTCTTCATCCGGCCAGAGCATTCTGAAAGTCGCGGTTCCGGTCCCCCTGGCCAGCCTGTTCGACTACCTGCCGCCTGTCGATGGCCCCGTGCCACCGCTGGGCGCCCGCGTGATGGTGCGCTTTGGCCGGCGAAGGCTGATTGGGGTGGTGGTGCAGCACGCTGACAGCAGCCAGGTCGACCCGGAGCGTCTTCATCACGTGGAGCCGGCACCGGATGGTGAACGCGCCGCTCTGGACGCCAGCTTGATTGACCTCCTGCAGTGGGCCTGGCGCTATTACCACCATGCGCCTGGTGAGGTGGTCAGTAACGCCCTCCCGCCCACGCTTCGCAAAGTCAGCGGCAAATGGCCCGATGCCGAACGGGAGTACCGCCTCACGACGGCGGGTCGTGAGCGGCTGGAGCAGGGAGCAGGCCGGGCCCCCGCGCAGTGGGACCTGCTGCGGCAGCTTGCCGATGCAGGCATGGGCGCACAAGCCTTGAGCGGATGGCGGGACGGATGGAGGCCATTGTTGCGAAAGGTCATGCAGAGCGGCTGGGTAGAGGCGCTTACAGCGCCGCCACCGGCGCTCGACGTGAAGCCTGGCCCCCAGCTGAATTCAGAGCAAAAGCAAGCTTTTGACGCGATCGGCGGGGCCCTCGGGGCGTTTCACTGTCACCTGCTCGATGGTGTCACTGGCAGCGGCAAGACAGAGGTCTACTTGAGGTTGATCGAAAAGGTGATCAGATCGGGCCGGCAGGTGCTCGTGCTGGTGCCGGAAATTGGGCTCACCACGCAACTGATTGATCGAATGACCCGACGTTTGGGTATCCCGCCCGCGGTATCGCATTCTGCGCTGGCAGAGGGTGAGCGCACTGCCGTCTGGGAGCGGGCGCAGCGCGGAGCGACCCCTCTGATGCTGGGCACCCGTTCCGCATTGTTCCTGCCGCTGCGCGCGCCAGGTTTGATCATCATGGATGAGTCCCATGACCCATCGTTCAAGCAGCAGGATGGTTTCCGCTTCTCTGCCCGTGATGTGGCCGTAAAGCGAGCGGCCATGCTGGATATACCCATCGTCCTGGGAACCGCGACCCCCAGTCTGGAGACGCTGCACAACGCGAGCAGCGGGAAATATCACTGGCACCGCCTGAGGCGACGCGCGACCGGCGCCGCACAACCTTCCTGGCGGGTGCTCGATCTCAAGCAGCAGTCGGTGACCGCCGGCTTGTCGGAGCGGGCGCTGGATTTGATGGGCGAGACGCTTGGCAGGGGAGAGCAGGTACTGGTTTTCCTCAATCGGCGCGGCTACGCGCCTGTGCTGTTGTGCCATGACTGTGGATGGCACGGCGCCTGTCATCGATGTGACGCCAATATGACCTGGCATCGTGGCGAGCGGTCGCTGGTGTGCCATCACTGCGGCCACCGCAAGGCCGTGCCGCGGTTCTGCCCGGAATGCAGGGCTGACGCGCTCCAGGGCGCGGGTGCGGGCACCGAACAGCTGGAAAGTTTCCTGGAGCGACGGTTCAGCAGCTTTCCGCTTTACCGATTCGACCGGGATGCCGTCCGGCGCAAGGGTGTTTTCGAGCAGTTGGCCCAGGAGGTCAGAAACGGGCGACCGGCCATTCTCATTGGCACCCAGATGCTGGCCAAGGGACACCATTTCCCGCGGGTCACCTTGGTGGTTATCGTGGATCTCGATCAGGCGCTTTACAGTGCCGACTTCCGGGCCATGGAACGTATGGGACAAGTCATGATCCAGGTAGCGGGCCGTTCCGGCCGGGCGGAGCAGCCGGGTGAGGTCATACTACAGACCCACCATCCGGACCATCCCATGCTTGATCTTCTTTTCCGGGAGGGTTACGAGCGGTTTGCGTTGTCCATGCTCGAGGAGCGTCGCATGGTATCGCTGCCGCCATATTCCGCGCAGGCGACGCTTCGCGCTGAAGCGGCCAGCAGGGATGCCGTGCAGACATTCCTGGTTGATGCCCGAAAGGCCTACCAGGGGCCGGGCGCGCACGTCCACGGACCCTTTCCGGCACTCATGGAGCGAAGGGGTGGGCGGGTGCGATGGTATCTTCTGGTGCAGGCATCGTCCCGGGGACGCCTCCAGGCCTCCCTGGCCCCCTGGCTGGACGCCATCAGGCGGCTGCGTGGCGCGCGGAACGTGCGCTGGGCGGTGGATGTCGACCCCCAGGACTTCTAGTGGTTATGGCAAGGCGCGCCCTTCCACGCCCGTGAGGCGTGCAGTGAGCGGTGGCAGGGCGGCTCCGGTCCGGTTCAGTTGTCGGAGTCTTCGCTTTCCTGCTTGATCACCGGCGGGCGAACCCAGATCACGTCCATGCCCCGGGGCTCATTGCGAGCGGCTTGCTCGACGGCCTGGATATAGGCGCTGTTCCACTGTTCGTCTGGTCTATTCTGAGGTTCAGCCAGACTCGCACATCCAGCGAGCAGGGCGACCCCGGCCAGTAGCAACATCATGTTAATGATCTTCATACCTTCCTCCCATTCAGATGATCTTGGGTGATCATCGTCTTCGAGGCCGAAACCCAAACAGCAAGTCATTGAAAAATCGGCCTCAGTCACCAAATTCTAATCCAATGCGCCTATTAAGCAAGGCGTGACGAATGACACTCGCCCCCTGAGCAGAAGGTGGTGCATCATGGGGCGCTTTGTAGAGCGATCGTTCAGGGGTTTAAAATCCCCGTCCCCGCAAAATCAGACAAATACAGGTTTTTGCATGGAGTCAATTCAACCAGAACCAGAGCAATCAGTGATTGCCGCAACAGAGTTTGAAGCATTCAAGGCGCTGAGCCAGGCCGCCAACGAGTTGATTATTGGCCAGGAGCGGCTGATGGAGCGGTTGGTGATGGCGTTGTTATGCCATGGTCATCTCCTGGTAGAAGGCGCGCCAGGGCTGGCCAAGACGACGGCCATCAAAACGCTTGCGGATCGTATCGAGGGCGATTTTCACCG
The DNA here is from genome assembly GCA_011524975.1 of Lysobacterales bacterium. Lineage (GTDB taxonomy): Bacteria > Pseudomonadota > Gammaproteobacteria > Xanthomonadales > SZUA-36 > WTJD01. The sequence goes on along the minus strand of WTJD01000281.1, from coordinate 23,934 downwards.
AATTCAGTTTACGCCCGATCTGCTGCCGGCCGACCTGACCGGCACTGAGATTTACCGCCCACAGGAAGGGACTTTCGAATTTCAGCGCGGACCGATATTTCACAACCTGATACTGGCCGACGAGGTCAACCGTGCGCCGGCCAAGGTGCAGTCAGCCTTGCTCGAAGCCATGGGCGAGCATCAGGTGACCGTTGGACGCGTCACCTACCCACTGCCCCAGCTGTTCCTGGTGATGGCAACGCAAAACCCCATCGAGCAGGAGGGCACCTATCCCCTGCCCGAAGCGCAACTCGATCGTTTCCTCATGCATGTGGCCATCGGGTATCCGGACGCGCAAGCCGAACAGGATATCCTTGGCCTGGCGCGGCAACAGGCACGTGACGAACTCCACGAGCCGCCCGCCGCGCCCGTGTTGGTGACGCAGGCGCAGGTGTTCGCGGCCCAGGCCCAGGTGCTCGATCTGCATCTGGCGCCGGCGCTCGAGGAGTACATCGTGCAGTTGGTCCTTGCCAGCCGGGAGCCTGGAAAGTGGGATCCCGAGTTGGGCCGGCTCGTCAGTTACGGCGCCAGCCCTCGCGCGACCATCGGACTGGACCGCTGCGCCCGCGCCCGCGCCTGGCTGTCCGGACGGGATTTCGTGTCGCCGGACGACATCCACAGCACCATTCATGATGTTTTCCGACATCGTGTGTTGCTGTCCTACGAGGCCGAGGCTGATGGCGTCTCTGTCGATGAACTGGTAGACCGCTTGCTGGATCTGGTCCCGGTTCCATGAACCCCGAGATTAGGGGCGACGGCATTCATCTTGATTCAGCGGAGTTGATCTCGCTTCGTCCCCGTTGCAACGCATTGGCGTTGCCCATGCACAGTCCTGCCGCTTCAGCACTGGCTGGCGCGTATCGTTCGCGCTTCCGGGGCCGGGGCGTGGACTTCCTCGAGTCGCGCAATTATCAGCCTGGCGATGACATCCGCAATATGGACTGGCGCGTCACGGCCCGCACCGGACGGGCACACACCAAGATTTTCCAGGAAGAGCGGGAGCGACCGGTGCTGGTGGTGCTGGACGCGGGGCCCAGCCTTTTTTTTGGCACGCGAAAACGCCTGAAGTCGGTGGCCGCGGGCTTGCTGGCGGCCTCCATCGCCTGGACAGCGGTGCGTCGGGGTGACCGGATCGGGGCTTTTCTGTTTTCACCGGAGGGGCACCGGGAATTGCGCCCCGCCGGCGGGCGGCGCGGCGCCATGCGGGTGATCCAGTCACTGGTGGAGTGGCTCGATCCGGAGCAGGTGCGTTCGGGAGAGGCTCCGCTCTCGGCCACGCTGGAGCGGGTGAGGCATGCGGTGCGTCCGGGTAGCCTGGTCATCGTCATCAGTGATTTTTTCAACCTGGACGAAGACTGCAACAGGCACATATCACGGCTGCGTCAGCACAATGACGTGATCGGATGCCAGGTTATCGATCGCTCTGAGGAAGCGCTGCCAACGGGTCGCTTTCCGATCACGGACGGCCAGAGCAATGCCATGCTGGATACCAACCGGCAGGGTGCTCGCGAGCGATTTGACCAGATGAGCAGACAGCACGCGCATGATCCGCAGCGCCTCTTCCTCAAACATCAGTGCGGCTGGCTGGTGATGCGCACCGATGATGATCCGGTCGATGTGCTTGGGCGAGAGCTCCGAATCCTGTTGGGCCGAGCGGCATGAACCCGCAAGGCGCGGATTTGCTGGCACAGTTGCGTGACATTCATGCCGCGCCGGCCGCGCCGGCGTGGCCGCCGGCGCCGGGGTGGTGGGTGCTGTTCGCCGTGCTCGCGTTTTTACTGTTTCTGGTGGCCAGGAAAGGGCTCAGGGCATGGCGGCGAAGACGCCAGCGTCTGCGCCTTTTGCGCTGGGTCGACGATATCGATGCGCGTATCGACCCGCGGACTGCGCCACAAGAGTTTCTCGAGGCCATGAATCGCGTTTTCAAAGTCGTCGCGATACAGGCCTTTCCCCAGCAATCATGCGCCCGGCTCCAGGGTGAGGAATGGGCGGGGTTTCTCCAGCAATCGATGTGCAACACGCCAGACGCGGAGCACCTGAAGGTACTGGCGCTTGGACCCTATCAGCCGCGGCCCGTGTTTGACCCTGAAGCCATGAGCCGGCTGGCCCGCAGATGGATCCTGCGGCATGGGTGAAGCGCAGCTGACAACTGGCTTTGCCGTCGCATGGCCATGGCTGATTGCGCTGCTGCCGTTGCCGTGGGTTTTGCGTTATGTGCTGCCTGAGGCCCGTCAACGCGACATGCAGGCGCTCAAGGTGCCCTGGTTCGGCGTGGTGGCGGGAGAGCGGCGAAGCTGGTTGAGGCGGCCCGCGCTGGCGGCCCTGGCGGCCCTGGTATGGTTGCTGCTGATTGCCGCCGCGGTGCGGCCTCAATGGGTAGGTGAAATCGACACACTACCGGTCACGGGACGCGACCTGCTGCTGGCCGTTGATATCTCGGGCAGTATGGATACCCAGGACATGGTGCTTGAAAACCGCGTGGTCAACCGCCTGGTTGCGGTGAAACAGGTCGCGGGTGAGTTTATTCAGCGCCGACGTGGCGATCGGGTCGGTTTGATTTTGTTTGGCAGCCGAGCCTATCTGCAAACGCCACTGACGTTTGATACCGAGACCACCGCTACCTTGCTGGGTGAGGCCGAAATTGGTCTTGCAGGTCGCGAAACCGCCATCGGCGATGCCATCGGCCTGGCGGTCAAGCGACTGCGTGAGGATTCCGCATCGGATCGGGTTTTGATACTCCTGACCGATGGCGCCAACACTTCCGGCGAGGTGCAGCCGCTCCAGGCCGCGGAGTTTGCCGCGCGGGAAGGGCTTACGATTTATACCGTCGGCGTGGGCGCGGACGAGATGATGGTGCGGGATTTCTTCGGCTCGCGAGTGGTCAATCCTTCGGCAGACCTCGATGAGGAGACGCTTCAGACCATTGCCGAGCGCACGGGCGGTCGATATTTCCGCGCCAGGGACGCTGCAGGTCTTGCCGAAATCTATCGCCTGCTCGATGAACTGGAGCCCGTCGAGAGCGACGTGGAGTCCATTCGCCCGGTCGATGAGCTCTTCTACTGGCCGCTCGGCCTGGCCTATCTGCTTGCGGGGATCGCCGCCGCCGCGGTCTTGCGTCCGATGCGACTGGAAGGAGCAGCGGCTTGATGGCGGACACGCTGACACTGCATTTCATTCGCCCGGCCTGGCTGCTGGCATTGCCGCTGGCAGTGCTGATCCCGTGGGCGTGGCGCCGATTGCGCAGGCCATCCGGGGATTGGGCTCGCATCTGTGACCCGCACCTGCTGCGTTGGCTGAGCGCGGGGCAGTCCGACACCGGGCGCGGCAAGCTGGGCCCGTGGTGGTCGGGTGGTGTGATCGCCGTCGCGGCCCTGGCGTTGTCCGGGCCCAGCTGGCAAAAACTGCCCGACACTTCATATTCAGCCCGCGACGCCAGGGTGATCGTTTTCGATCTTTCTGCCTCCATGCTGGCCGAGGATCTGAAACCCAACCGCCTGACCCGGGTGCGGTTTCGTCTGTCCGACATGCTGCAGGAAATCGATGAGGGGCAATTGGGGCTGGTCGCTTTCGCGGGCGATGCCTATATCGTCTCGCCATTGACCAGCGACATGAACACGATTGCCAACATGCTTCCCGCGCTGCAGCCGACCATCATGCCGGTGGCAGGCAGCCGGGCGGACCGTGGCCTGGAAATGGCCGCCGAGCTGCTCGAACGGGCCGGGCAGCCGCGAGGCCAGATACTGTTGATAACCGACAGCGCGTCCGCCTCGGATATTGCGACGGCCAAGCGCCTGTCCCGTTCCGGAATCCAGACATCCGTGCTTGCCGTTGGCACCCCCGAGGGCGCGCCCATTCCCAGCGGCAAGGGTTTTGTGGTCAATGACAGCGGCGGGGTGGTCATCGCGCGCCTTGAGGGGGAGTCCCTGCGCAGCCTGGCGCTCGCCGGTGAGGGCCAGTTCAGCGTGTTGGACAGCGCGGGCAAGGCCGGCGAAGCCTGGTCCGCTTCGACCGGCAGCGAATTCACTCAGCGCGACGACGCATTGGGCGCGCGCTGGAAGGACGCTGGCCCGTATCTTGTCCTCTTGCTGCTGCCGATGATGGCGGTTGGATTCCGCCGGGGTTTGCTGTTTCTAATGCCCTTCGCACTGCTCCCCGCCCTGATGATCAGCCCGGCTGCTCAAGCGGGCATGTGGGAGGATTTGTGGCAGACGCGCGACCAGCAGGCCCAGGCTGCTTTGTCGGCCCAGGATGCCGAATCGGCGGCGTCTTTGGCCAAAGACCCGCGTATTGCCGGTGAAGCCTGGTTCAGGGCGCAGGATTTTGAGCGTGCCAACCAGGTCTGGTCGGGCGTGGAGACCGCCGACGCTCATTACAATCGCGGTAACGCGCTCGCTCACGGAGGCGACCTGGAGGGCGCCATCGCCGCTTATGACACTGCCCTGGCCATGGAGCCCGAGATGGAGGATGCGCTGTACAACCGGGCGCTGGTCGAACAGATGCTGAATCAGCAACAGCAGGACCAGCAACAGCAGGACCAGCAACAGCAGGACCAGCAACAGCAGGAGGGTGAGGATTCATCCGAAGCCCAGGACGGCGAGTCTTCAGATGCCGAGGATCAGCAGGGTGACCCCCAGGACGGCGAGCAGAATGAGGGTGAGTCAGAGGATGAAAACCAGCAGGAAGGACAGGAGGAAGCGGCTGAGCGCAGCGAGCAGGAAATGCAGGCCGCATGGTCAGAGGAGGACGCACAGGCCATGGAGCAATGGTTGCGTCGTATTCCTGACGACCCGGGCGGGCTTCTGAGAAGGAAGTTCCGAAGTCAACATCAGAAGCGCGGCGCGCCCGAGGACGAGAAGCAAACATGGTGAGCGAGAGCGGGATTACTCTGAGGATGGTGGCCGGGCTGATGGTCGGTCTGTGTTGCCTGCTGGGCGTGCAGGCAGCTTCCGCTGCCGAAATCACCGCGCGGCTGGATAGAAGCACGATCGTGGCAGGGGAAACCGTGACCCTGGTGATCCAGACGAACGACGCGGAGCAGAGCCTGGAAGCCGACCTGCGTGTGCTGGAGGCGGATTTCGAACTGTTGGACCGACGCTCTGAGACGCAGATGTCCATCGTCAACGGCCGGCAGACCTCCGTCGTGCGCCTGCTGCTGACGCTGGAGCCCCGAAGGACCGGCACGCTCAGAGTCCCATCGCTGAGTTTTCCCGGTGCGGTGACGGACGCTTTGACCCTGACCGTTCAGCCGGCGCCGGAACTGGCGCCGGGTGAAATGCCACCGGTGTTCATCGAGGTTTCGTTGGACCCGGCTGAAGGCCCTTATTACGTTCACGCGCAATTCTCTCTGACGGTCAAGATTTTTTATCAGCAGAACCTGACCGAAGCCTCGATCAACCCGCCCACGCCAGAGCAGGCTTCCGTGCGTCTGCTCGATGAAGTGCCCTATCCGGCGGAACGAAATGGGACGCGGTACCGCGTTTTGCAGCGGAGTTACGCGGTGTTCCCGGAGCGGTCCGGCACGTTGGTCATTCCGCCCCTGCGCCTGACCGGACGTCTGATCGAGCGATCAGGCAGCCGGCTGTGGCAGCCCAACGTGCGGGGGCGGCGAATCACCGAGGAAAGCGAGCCGCTCACGATTGAGATTGAGCCGAAGCCCGCGGGCTACCAGGGTACTTACTGGTTGCCAGCCCGGCAGGTGACGCTTTCCCAGCAGGTGTCGGACGCGGACGCTTTGCGCGTCGGTGAGCCGGTAACGCGAACCGTCATCATTGACGCGCTGGGTCTCGAGGAAAACATGCTCGAAGAGCCGCCCTGGCCGGATTTGCCCGATGCGCGCATGTATCCGGATCAGCCCCAGGGAATCAGCCGTGATGACGGCCAGTGGGTGCGTGGCCACAAGGAGTTTCGTTACGCGATTGTGCCCGAGGAGCCCGGAACGCTGGTCCTTCCCGAGCTCCGGCTGGACTGGTGGGATACCGTGAATAACCAGGCCCGCACAGCCGTGTTGCCCGAGCTTGAAGTAGCGGTGGCGCCGCTGCAACTGGTCCCGGAGACCAGACCGGACCTTACGGCGGACGGCGTTGCCCCGGCAAATGCCCCCGGGCAGGAGGGCCGAACGCCGGCTGCTCAAACTGCATTTTGGAAAATGCTCTCCCTGGTGCTCGGTCTGCTCTGGTTGGGCACGCTTTGGTGGTCTCTGACGCGGCGGCATCCGGCGCGAGTGAATTCCGAGCGTGCTGCAACGCTGCCGGCGGAAGAAGCCGATTTAATGAAAGCACTCCGGTTATCATGCCGTCGTCATGAGGCTGGGGAAACGCGCAGGTTACTTCGGCAATGGCTGAAGATGTTTGGCCCGCCCGCCGCCCACGGCAGCATCAGCGAATTGGCTGAGGTGGTGGAGGAGCCGGCGCTGCGGGATGCTTTGTTGGCGTTCGAGGCGCATGGCTACCGGCCTGCCGGCGGTGAGGGATGGTCGGGAACCGCACTGTGGGAGGCATTTTCCAGTTGGCAGGGGCGACAGGCCAAAAACGGCTCTGAGGATGCTTTGGCTGCGCCTGACCTATACGCGCGGGCCCGTTGATCACCCTCGGCGGAAGCCGACCCGAATCAGGAAGTGTCTTTCAGGATCAGTGTCTCGATCCCGTTATCCCTGAGCATGCGGCGTAATTCATCCGCTTTGCGTGCCCCTTGAACCGGCCCTATCCGAACCCGGTGCCAGCGCACTTCATCGACGGTAACGGTCGCAATGTTTGCCTGGGCGCCCAGGAGCGCGAGGCGTGCTTTCAACTGCTCGGCGTCAGCAGGGCTGCGGAATGAGCCCGCCTGCAGGGTATAGCTGCCCGAAGCCTCGGCTGGTTCCGTCAGGCCGCCCTCCCGGGATTGCCCTGCCAGTTCCTGTTCCGGAACCACGACCTCCATTTCAGGCAATACGGTAAAGAAATCATATCGGGGGCTCGCGGAGTCCGTCTCGCCCAGGGGTGAGGATTCAATCAATGCTTCTTCATCCTGAGACGCCGACATGGCGGGTCCGCTGGACAGGTTTTGCTGAATCTCCGGCACCATGCCCTTGAATAGGGCAAAGCCGGCGATTCCGAGACCGGTAACCAAACCCGCGACGAACCAGGCAAACGGCGAAGCACCCGAGCGCCGGGACCTGGAAGCCCCCCGTTTTCTCGTCGTTTTGGTCTTGCGTTGGGCCATGGCTACATTTCTTCCGGCGCTGAGATGCCGAGCAGGGCGAGGCCATCCTGCAGTACCTTTTGCGTGGCCAGTACCAGGTTCAAGCGGGCGTTTCTGAGGTTTTCATCATCGACCAGGAATTGTTCGGCGTTGTAGTAGGCATGAAAGTCATTGGCCAGCGCGTGCAGGTAATGCGCCATGATGTGTGGCGCCCTGAGCCTGGCGGCAGATTCGATCACCTCCGGATACCGGCTCAGGGTGCGCATGAGATTGATCTCATGCGAAGCATCCAGCTGATCCAGTGTCGCCTCGCCGATGGCCGGGTTGTGCAGCAGATCCATTTGTTCCAGGTTGCGAAAGACGCTGCAAATGCGCGCGTGCGCGTACTGGATGTAGTACACAGGGTTTTCATTGCTGCGGGACTTTGCCAGGTCGAGATCGAAGTCCAGGTGCTGGTCATGTGAGCGCATGACATAAAAGAAACGGGCGGCATCGCTGCTCACCTCCTCTCTCAGTTCACGCAATGTGATGAAGTTCCCCGATCGGGTCGACATCTGCACTTTCTTGCCGTCCCGGTATAAAACCGCGAATTGAACCAGCAGAATTTCAAGCCGCTCTGGGTCTTCTCCGAGACCGCGCGCGGCCGCCTGCAGACGAGCGATATATCCGTGGTGGTCAGCGCCAAAGATATAGATGGCGCGTTCGAAACCCCGTTCCAGCTTATTCAGGAAATAGGCAATGTCCGAAGCAAAATAGGTGGTTCTGCCATTTTCACGAATGATGACCCGGTCCTTTTCATCGCCCAGTTCAGACGCCCTGAACCAGATGGCGCCGTCTTTCTTATACAGGTGTCCGTTTTCGCGGAGCCGGTCGATCGCGTGCTTGATGGCGCCGCTTTCTTCCAGCCCAACCTCGGAGAACCAGTGGTCGAAGTGAACCCCGAAACCGGCCAGGTCGTCCTCGATATCACCCAGGATGTTGCCCAGCGCGGTGTTGAAAAATGCCTCGTAGCCTTTGTGGCCCAGAAGCTGAGAGGCGCGCTCGATCAGCGCGTCAACGTAGAGCTCGGCTTGGCCGCCGTTGCCGTCATCCGGCAGTCCGTCGGTAACCTCGAGGTTGTTGTGGCGCCACTTGTCACCCTCTTCGCTGCGGACCATGCGGGCGATGTCATAGATGTAGTCCCCCCGGTAGCCATTGTTTGGGAAGCTGACGTGTTCGCCGCACAGTTCCAAGTATCTCAGCCAAACACTGAGCGCCAGGATGTCCATTTGCCGGCCGTTGTCGTTGACGTAGTACTCACGCTGCACGGCATAACCGGCTGCCGCCAGCAGGCTGGCAAGGCTGGCGCCATAGGCAGCGCCGCGTCCGTGGCCGACATGTAGCGGCCCGGTGGGGTTGGCTGAAACGAATTCGACCGTAACACCGTGGTCGGGCCGTTTTGGGGCATGCCCGTACTGCTTGTTCTTTCTCAGGATATCCCGGACCACGCCGCTCAACGCCAGCGGGTCAATGAAAAAGTTGATGAAGCCTGGCCCGGCCAGCTCCACCCGATCTACCTGGCGGGATTTTGGTAATCGTTCAACGATGTCGCCAGCCAACTCTCTCGGCGGCTTGCGGGCTTCGCGCGCCAGCACCATGGCGAGGTTGGACGCGAATTCGCCGTGTTCAGGCGAGCGGGTTCTTTCCACTTGGGGAATAACGTCGCATTCCTTCGGAAGGATTCCGTCGCGTCTCAGGTGGAGCAACGCCTGGCTCAGCAGCTCTTCGATGTGGTCTTTCAATGCTTTGCTGTCACCGGCCGCAAAGAGCCGCCGGGCCTGCTTTCAAAGGCCAGTATTGTATACCTTTGCTGGCCGCTGATGTGTGATCTGGGGGGGGTTATTTGGCGTCCAGCTGCCCATGGTGGTTCGTGATGTTGGGGATTCCGATATAAACCTGTGGATAAGTCTGTGAATGATTTGGTCAGCGGGTGCCTGAACCACGCTTCTTTGTCCTTTTGCACAAAATGAGAAATGAGATGGCTTCATAAAAATACATATAAAACAATAATATAAAAGGGCTTATTCAAGTCAGGGTGGCAGGTGGCGTAATAAGTCAATGATTTTCTAATTTTGAGCGAGCTGTGAATAAATACACAGCAACAGCACATAAACCATCGCCCAGGCATGATGCTATGATGCGACGCTTCTGTGCAGTGCCCGGCACGAGGTGTGGCGGCGTAATTGACGGTGTTGCAAATATGAGCGAAATCATGGCCCTGGCGCTTTTCCTTTCGGTTGCAGCAGCCCTCATGGCAGGGTTTCCGGTTGCGTTTACCTTGTCTGGCGTTGCCCTGCTGTTTGCCGGTTTGGGCGTTGCCACCGATACCCTGGATGCGGCCTTCCTGGCTGCTTTTCCCAGCCGGGTCTACGGCATCATGAGTAACGAAACCCTGATCGCGGTGCCCGTCTTTGTGTTTATGGGGGTCATGCTCGAGCGATCGAAGCTGGCGGACCAACTGTTACAGGCACTGGCTCGCTTGCTGTACCGCGTCCCGGGTGGGCTTGGAATCTCAGTGATGGCGGTGGGGGTTTTGATGGCCGCCAGCACCGGTATCGTCGGCGCCACGGTCGTCACCATGGGGCTGCTTTCGCTGCCGACCATGTTGCAACATCGTTACCAGCCGGCCGCGGCCACGGGTACGATTTGTGCGGCGGGTACGTTGGGTCAGATCATTCCTCCTTCGATTGTATTGATTCTGCTGGCGGACGTGCTCTCCAACGCCTACCAGCAGGCACAGCTCCAGCTGCAAATCTTCGTGCCGGAAACCATATCGGTGGGTGAATTGTTTGCCGGTGCGCTGCTCCCCGGTCTCATGTTGGTTTGTCTCTACGTCATCTACTTGTTCATCATGGCGCTGGCGCGACCCGAAACCATGCCAGTGCCTGAGTCGTCAGAGGAACGCGGGGTGGGCGTGTTTGAATTACTGCGCCTGATGGCGGGGCCGCTTTTGTTGATCGTGGCCGTACTGGGTTCGATTTTGAAGGGCATCGCGACTCCGACCGAAGCAGCGTCTGTCGGCGCCATGGGTGCGCTGCTGCTGGCGGCAATGCAGCGTCAATTGAGCTTGCAGACGCTGAAAGAGACGGTGTACCAGTCGGCCAAAGTCAGCGCCATGGTCTTTATGATTCTTATCGGAGCATCCCTGTTCAGCCTGGTTTTTCGCGGGTTTGGGGGAGATGAGCAGGTTCAGTCCTTTTTGACCAGCCTGCCCGGCGATACCTCAACCGTGCTGCTGGTGGTCATGGCCACCCTGTTCCTGCTGGGCTTCGTTCTGGATTTTATCGAGATCACCTACGTGGTGGTTCCTATCGTAGGGCCTGTCCTGCTGGCCATGGGCATCGATCCGATCTGGTTGGGCGTGATGATTGCCATCAACTTGCAGACGTCATTTCTGACGCCGCCGTTCGGGTTTTCTCTTTTCTATTTGCGTGGCGTGACGCCCGATTCCGTCGCCACCACCGCCATATACCGGGGGGTCATTCCGTTCATTGCGATCCAGTTGCTGATGTTGGCGCTGCTGGCCATGTGGCCGGGGTTGGCCACATGGCTGCCTGAATACGTCTACGGTGGCTGAGTACCGACGCCCAAAGTGTTTGCTCCAGCGGGTACGAACGCAGTGATCACGGCCGTACCATCATGGCGCTACCTCAGGTTGAGGATGAATTTTTCGCTGATCGCGCTCCAGTCACGAACCGTATTGAGGAACCCGGTGAACGATTCATAAACACGGGCTGAAACCGGATCGTCTTCCACAATGTCCATGAGCACCTCGCCGGTCAGGCGCTGAAGCTCACGCAGAACATCCTCGGGGAATGCCCGAATGTCGACACCCGATTCGCGCAACTGCGCCAGTGACTCGCCATTTCGGGCCATGAACTCGGACAGCATATCCAGGTTGGCCGACTGGCAGGCGTATTTTACGATCTGCCGAAGGTCTTCGGGGAGCGCGTCCAGGGCCTGTTGGTTGATGATGGCCTCCAGGGCCGTGCCGGTTTCATGCCAGCCGGGATAGTAATAGTATTTGGCAGCCTGCTGCAGACCGTAGGCTTGATCATTCAATGGGCCAACCCACTCGGTGGCGTCGATGGTGCCTGTCTGCAGCGCGGTGAAAATTTCAGCGCCGGGGATATTTTGGGGCGTTCCCCCCGCTCGCTTGAGCACCTCGCCGCCGAGACCGGGAATGCGCATCTTCAGGCCCTTGAGGTCTTCCAGGCTGTTGATCTCCTTGTTGAACCAGCCCCCCATCTGCCCGCTCGAATTCCCTATCGGGAACGGCACTACACCGAAAGGCGCGTAGGTTTCCTGCCAGAGATCGATGCCGCCTCCGTAGTAAAACCAGCCATTCAGCTCCTGCGCCGTCATGCCAAAGGGCACCCCTGCGAAGAATTGCGCCGCGGGAATCTTTCCTTTCCAGTAGTAGGGCGCAGCATGCCCCATTTCCGCCGTGCCCTGTTGAACCGCGTCAAACACTTCGAAGGGCGGAACCAGTTCGTTGCCACCGAAAACTTTGACGCTCAGCCTGCCCCCGCTCATCTGGCCGATACGCTCTGCGAGATGGTTGGCGCCCGTCCCGAGACCTGGGAAATCCCGGGGCCACGCGGTCACCATTTTCCATTCGAACTGTTCTTGCGCTCTGTTTTGAGCGCATTCAGCCGCGGTTTCAGGCTGACGGCCACAACCGGCCATCAAACCGGCAGTGCCCGCGAGACCCGCGCTGGCCAGGAATTTTCTTCGTTTCATGATTTTTACCTTGCGTGTTCGGTTCTTGTGCCCGCAGCCGGGGCTTGGTGCTATAGTGGGAAGGTTAATGGATAGCGGCCAAGCCCGCCACTGGACACAAGATGAGCGCCGGGGAACAGGAAAACCTCGCACAAAAACTGGCTGGATTGCGCGAAGAGCACAGGGACCTGGACGAGGCCATCCAGCGCATGTCAGAAGAGCCTTGGGTTGACCAGTTGCGGCTGAGACGCCTGAAGAAGAGAAAGCTCAAACTCAAAGATTGGATCTCGCGGCTGGAGTCCAGCCTGATACCCGACCTCGACGCCTGATCAGATCACCTCGGCATGCTGTGGCGCCGTGCGCATGATGCCGTGCCTGATTTCCTTCGAGAGAATCAGTTTTGCGTCGCTGCCCAACTGCTCCAGCCGCTGATCGAACTCCAGCGTGCCGGACCCGTTGCTGGTGAGGTAGCCCCTTTCGCGCAGCGTCGAGATGAACTGTTTGAACAGTGAGCGATCAGAAAATTCCGGGGCATCAAATTCCTGTAGCTGGGAAATTCTCTGGGCGGTGAGCATGCACAGCTTCTCCAGCTGGCCCCTGTTCAAAACGCCCGAGCCGTTTTTGTGCAATATCGCGATCGTGATGAAGTAGCGCTCGAGCGTTTGCAGTATGACCTGCGCGAGCATGCCCAGCTGGCTTGCCGCTTCGCTGCCGCCCTCTGCGCGAGAGAGCATCAACCCATCATCGCTGGTCTCCAGCAGTCCGGCATCCACCAGCTGTTCAACGCCGGTTTGCAGCACCGCTGGAAGCGCCTCTTCAGCCCAGGGCAGGAAATACTCGATCCGCAAAAAAGCGTATACCTCGGTGGCGATGCGCCTGAACTGGTCCATCGGACATTTGCGTTGGTTCAGCAGGCAGCAGGCGATCAGCGAGGGGATGGCCAGTAGATGGGTTACGTTGTTGCGAAAGTAGGTCAGTCCTGGCGCGGAATCGGGCGTCAGGGCGAGAATATCGCCGAGTGGATGCTCGCGCTTCTCCAGCAGCCCCATCCTGAGGCCGAGTTCGACAATGGCGCCGCCGTCGTTGTCGGTGATGCTGATCGTCTCTGAGAAGGGCCCATCGAGCAGCAGTCGGCGGTACAGCGTCAATTGGGTGAGCAGGTCCTGCTCGTCCATGCGGTGCCTGGGCGCCGCGAGCATGGCGGTCGCCAGGAGGTTGACCGGGTTGATGTCCGCGCTGGCGTTGATGTGGCGCATGATGCGCTGGCCGAGCTCATCGATCACCGGGTTGAGCCAGGGTGGACGCCGCTCTGCATGGATGGTTTCCCGCCAGGTGCCATCACGCTCATCCAGCAGTTCATCCAGATAGATGGGTTGGCCAAAACTGATGTGCACATCCCCGTAGTCCCGCCTGAGTATCCCGAACACTTTGAGCAGATCCGAGAGCTTTTCGGTTCGCTTTTTTCGTCCGCTCAATTCGCGGGTGTACGATTCGGCCTCGACCATCTGCTCATAGCCGATGTAGATGGGTTGAAACATGATGGGCCGGACCGGTGAGGCCAGGTATCCCCGTACCGTCATGGCCAGCATCCCGCCGCGCGGCTGCAACAGGCGGCCGGTCCGGCTGCGGGTGCCCTCCACGAAGTACTCGATGGATACGCCCTTGCTCAGGATGGTGCGCAGATATTCATTGAAGACGGCCGCGTACAGCTTCAATGAACGGAAGGTTCGGCGCAGGTAAAACGCGCCCCCGCCACGGATCAGCTTGCCGATGACCGGCAAATTCAGATTGACCCCTGCCGCGATATGCGGGGGGACAAACCCGCGCTCGTAAAGCACAAAGGACATGAGCAGGTAGTCCATGTGGCTGCGATGACAGGGCACGTAGATGATCTCGTGATCCAGGGCCGACTGGGTGAATCGCTCGAAATGCTCTACCTGGATGCCCCGGTATACCTTGTTCAGAAACCACCGGAGGATGAAAAAGGCCACGCGTACAAAGCGATAAGAATAATCCGCGGCAATTTCAAGCGCGTATTTCCTTGCCAGCCGTTCTGTTTTGTCCAAAGGAACTTTATTTTTTCGGGAGTGCAGCGCTATGGCCTGCTGCACATCCGGCGCGTTCAATACCTGGTCAATCAGTGTCCGGCGATGAGAGAGGTCCGGGCCGATGGCGGCGGCGCGAACCCGCTGAAAGTGCGTTCGCAGGATGCGGGAGACTTTTCGCAGGCTGCGCTCCGGGTCCGGGCCTTCGGCGACGAACTCACGAAGGGAAATGGGCCTGCTGAACTGGACCAGCGTGTCGCGTCCGTTGACAAAGGTGCTCAGAAGCCGACGGAAACGCCCCGCCACTTCCCAGTGCTCCGCGAACAGCGCCTTGGTAAATCCGGTGGATTTATCCGGCGCGCGACCGATGAAAATGGTGACCGGCACCAGTTGGATATCTTCCTCGGGGTGGGCATAACTGTATTCCACCAGTTGCCGGATCATGTCTGAGGACCTTCGGGGGGTCTGTCTCCTGATCAGGAGGCCCTTCATCCGGCGCAAAATCGCATATGCGCGCGACTCCTCGATGTCCACACCCTGTATGGGCAAAAGAGGGCTGGGCTGGGCCAGCTCTTCGCAACAGCGGTCCAGGATCAGGACGGAGGACAGCGCATAGTTATTCATCACGTAGCAGACAGGGCCCTTGCGATCCGGGCCGGTGTTGCCTGACGAGTCCGGAAGCACTTTCGCACGAACCCACAGATGCAGGATGCCGCGCAAAAGCCGATGCCAGTGATTCCGTATCGGGGTGCTGCGTCTCACCTTGGCGGGCTGATCATTCATTATCGGGCGCTGCTCGGCGTGTTTCGCTGGGGCGGGACAGGATGCCACGCAATCCCGCCTGGCTCATGTTCGCAATCGGGCGATTACATTAGCACAGCGCAGCGGGCGAGCGGCAGATAAAAAAATCCGGGCTAGGCGCGTAGCCTGCCCGGAAATCCGGCGGAGCCGGAGAGGATCGGTTGGATAAAAAATCTGTATTTAGTCAATGCTATTATTAAGTTACGGGCGTATCGTAATGTAACTGATTAAGATTTGTCAACTGCTTATTCAGGGGCATGCCCCCTGATCGGGGCATGACGAAAAGCAAGGTCGAATGATCAGGATGGAAGCGCTTGTAATATTTGCGCCTGGATAAGCTCTGCGGCTTCCCTGGGGCTCTCGGCGTCTCGTATCGGACGGCCCACGACCAGGTAATCGGCGCCGTTTCGAATGGCCTGGCCGGGCGAGACCACGCGCTCCTGGTCATCGTCATTCTCGACCGGCCGAATGCCGGGGCAGACGGTCACCAGTGCGTGATCGACGTCCTCGCGCAAGGCGGGTACCTCCAGCCCGGAGGACACCACGCCATCGCAACCGGCCGTTAACGCGCGCCGGGCCCTGGAAAGCACGAGCGCTCGAACGTCACACTGGAATCCGAGGTCCTGAAGATCTCCCTGATCGAGACTGGTCAGTGCGGTCACTGCCAGGATTTTCATCTCGCGCTTTTCCGCGGCGGCTGCCCTGAGCATGCCATCGTTGCCGTGCACGGTGCAGAAATCGATGTCGTGGTTGGCCAGCTGACGAACGGCCGCGGCGACGGTTGCCGGAATGTCGAACAGTTTGAGATCGGCAAACACCCGTTTTCCCCGCGACTTGAGTTCGGACAAAAGCTCGAAATACCCACCCGACAGAAACATCTCCAGGCCCAGCTTGTAGAACGCTACCGAATCATCCAGCTGATCGATGAGTTCCAACGCGGCTTTTGTGTCCGGCACATCGAGTGCAAATATCAGCCGCTCGCGGGGGGGAATATCTGTTTTTACCGGGTACATCAATCCGTCTCCTTGCCAAGTAGAAAATCCAGAATCGCGGGCGCGATTTCGACAGCTGATTCCATGTGAAAGTGGTGGTGTCCCTCGATCCAGAGGTTACGGCAATCCGGTACGGTTTCCAAACGCCGTCGCGCGGCATCGGGGTCGATCCAGCGGACCAGGGGCCGCGCCGTCAGGCACAGGGTGGGCGCCTCGATGGCGGCGAGCAGCGCGAGCACCTGCTGTTCGGACATCAGCGATGGCGAGTGCCAGTTCAGGGCCGGGTCGGTGCGCCAGCGAAAGTGGTCCTGGAAGGGTTCCAATGATCTTTCGCACAGCAACCGGGCGGACATATCCGACAGTTGAGAAACCGCTTGCCGCGCGGCCACCGCTGCCTTGATGTCCGGGAACTCGCGCAATTTCCGGGTTGCGTTGCGGACGGAATCGCGCGATTTCCGCAATCGTTCCAGCGCCTCTTCCGGCCTGGCCGATACCTGCCCCAGTCCGTCGAGCAGCACCAGTTTCCGGACACGTTCGGGGGCGGCGGCCGCGAACATGCAGGCCACCCCGCCTCCCATGGAGTGACCCAGCAGGTGGCAGTCCGGCCAGCCCAGTTCGTCCAGCACGGCGTCCAGGTCCCAGAGGTTATCCATGAAGTAATATTTGGTGCCGCGTGGACGGTGCTGGGAATGGCCGTGTCCGGCGAGGTCCAGCGCCACCAGGTCCAGCGGCTGCAGCTGTTGGGCCAACGGAATGAATGACGCCGCGTTGTCGAGCCAGCCATGCAGGCAAAGGGTGCGCGGGCCGGCCGAGTTGCGCCACTCAAGCGCCGCAAAGCGGCCTGATCGGGTGTTCAGTGGTCTTTCCCGGCCGGAGTCCATCAGTCGGATTCAAGGTTGGCATAGGCCAGCACCAGCCACTTGGGACCGGCATCGAAGAAATTCACCTGGACGCGAGCATGTTCGCCGGATCCCTCGAAAGTGACCACCGTGCCTTCACCAAATTTCCGATGCCGCACCGTCTGGCCAAGCCGGAAGGGCTGCCCTGGCTCCCCGAGCCCACCGCCGCGGGAGGCCACGGCGGGCCGGGCGCTGACCCACGGGCTGCGCGTTCCCATGCGGGGGCGAATTTCTTCTATCAGCTGTGCCGGGATCTCATCCAGGAAGCGAGAGGGCCGGCTGTGCGATTCGGAACCGAACATGCGTCTGACTTCCGCGTAGCTCAGGTACAGTAATTCGCGGGCCCGGGTCATGCCGACGTAACACAGTCTCCGCTCTTCCTCCAGGCGGCCGCCCGACTCCTGCACAGAGCGCTGGTGGGGAAACAGTCCGTCTTCCAGACCCACCATGAATACCAGTGGAAACTCCAGGCCTTTCGCAGAGTGGAGCGTCATCAATTGTACGCAGTCATCCCAGGCCTCACCCTGGGTCTCTCCGGCCTCCAGCGCGGCGTGGCTCAAAAACGACTGCATGGGGCTGAGGCCCGCTTCCTCATCCTCGGCGGTCAGCACGAAGGACTCCGCAGCGTTGGTCAACTCGCGCAGGTTTTCGACCCTGGCTTCCATTTTCTCCCGCGGTTCTTTTTCGTAGTGCCGAACCAGTTCGCTCTGCTCGATGACCCCCTCCACCTGGTTGCCCAGCGTCCAGTCTGACATCCGTTCCCGCATGGCGCTGATGAGTTCGAGGAAGGCGCTGACGGCATTTTTTGCGCGGCCGTTCAGCGTGTCCTGTTTGACGCACTCGATAGCGGCCTGCCAGAGGGGCAAGCCGGTTTCCCGCGCCTGCAGGCGCAACAGCGAGACCGTTTTCTGCCCGATGCCCCGGCTCGGGGTGTTGATGATCCGCTCGAAAGCGGCATCGTCGTTCGGGTTATGCAGCATGCGCAGGTAAGCCAGGGCATCCCTGATCTCGGCGCGTTCGAAAAAGCGCAGTCCGCCATAGACCCGGTAGGGAATCGATGCCTTCAGCAAATACTCTTCGAAAAGCCTCGATTGCGCCGTGGTCCGGTACACGATGGCGGCCTGCTCTGCCCGGCGCCCCTCGCTCATCCAGCGCTCTATCCGCTCGACCACGAATCGCGCTTCTTCTTGCTCATTGAACGCCGCGTAGACCTGGATGGGTTGTCCTTCCTCGCCCGCGGTCCAGAGGTTTTTACCCATTCGACCCTCATTGTTTGCAATGAGGGCATTGGCTGCCGCGAGGATGTTACCGGTGGATCTGTAGTTCTGTTCCAGCCTGACGGTCTGTACCCGAGGGAAATCGCGGACGAAAAACTCTACGTTTTCCACCCTGGCCCCGCGCCACCCATAGATTGACTGGTCGTCATCTCCAACCACGAACACCTGCCCGGTGTCGCCGGCCAGCATGCGGATCCAGGCATATTGAATGGTGTTGGTGTCCTGGAATTCGTCTACCAGCAGGTGGGTCAGCCGGCGGCGATAATGCCCCAGCAAGTCCGGTTGCTTGAGCCAGAGTTCGTGCGCGCGCAGCAGCAGTTCGGCAAAGTCGACCAGGCCCGTGCGTTCGCAGTGAGACTGGTAGCGCTCGTACAGGTGCACCCAGGCTGCGGTCAGTGGGTGATCCATATGCTCAATGGCCGGTGGCCGCTGACCCTCGTCTTTGCGGGCGTTGATGAACCACTGAGCTTGACGCGCAGGGAACTGGTTTTCGTCCAGTCCTTCCTCCCTGATCAACCGCCTCAGCAATCGATGTTGGTCATCTGAATCGATGATCTGGAAATTTTCATCCAGCTCCGCTTCGCGCCAATGCATGCGTAGCATCCGGTGCGCGATGCTGTGGAACGTTCCGATCCAGAGCGGGCGGGTGGAAACCTGCAGCAGGTCCTGCGCGCGCTCGCGCATCTCCCCCGCCGCCTTGTTGGTGAAGGTGACCGCCAGGATGCTCAAGGGAGAGACATGACCCACCTGGATCAGCCAGGCGAGCCGATGTATCAGTACCCGGGTCTTTCCGCTGCCCGCGCCCGCCAGTACCAGCACGTGGTTGTCGTCCGCGGTAACGGCCTCGCGCTGGGCATCGTTCAATTCGTCAAGCAGGTGAGAGACGTCCATTGAGCGTCAGCGATTTTCCCTGGCCACGGCCCGGTGGCCAATATCCTGACGGAAATAGAGACCCTGCCAACTGATCGCCCGGCAGGCCTGGTAGGCCTCGCTCTGTGCCGCCGCCACCGTATCGCCCAGGGCGCAGACACACAGAACCCGGCCGCCGGAAGTCACGACCTGGCTGCCCTCCAGTCCGGTGCCGGCATGAAACACCTTGACGTGATCAGGGAATGCGCTGTCCAGCCCGGAGATCGGGTGGCCCTTGTTGTAACTGCCCGGATAACCGCCGGCCGCCAGTACCACGCCCAGCGCTGCCCTGGAGTCCCATTCCGCCCGGGTCTCATGCAGCCGCCCGTCCAGGGCGGCCAGGCAAAGCTCCATCAGGTCCGAGCGCAGCCGGAGCATGACAGGCTGGGTCTCCGGGTCACCAAATCGCACATTGAACTCCAGCACCCGTGGTTCGCCATCAGCCCCGATCATCAGGCCCGCGTAGAGGAAACCGGTGAAGGGCGTGCCCTCCTGCGCCAGCCCCCTGATCGTAGGCTGGATAACCGTCTCCATCACGCGTTCATGCATGTCGGCATCCACCACGGGTGCGGGCGAATAAGCGCCCATGCCCCCGGTGTTGGGCCCGGTGTCGCCATCGTGCGCGGCTTTGTGATCCTGGCTGGTGGCCAGGGGCAGGGCCGTTTTGCCATCGGCCATGACGATAAAACTGGCCTCCTCGCCGGTCAGGAACTCTTCGATCACCACGCGGTGCCCGGCGTCGCCAAAGGCATTTCCGGCCAGCATATCCCGCACCGCGGCTTCCGCCTCCTGCTCGGTTTGAGCGATGATGACGCCTTTGCCGGCCGCGAGGCCATCGGCCTTGACCACGATGGGTGCGCCGTGGGCGCGGATGAACGTTATCGCAGGCTCGATCTCAGTGAACTGACCGTAGGCGGCTGTTGGAATGCCATGCCGTGACATGAAATCCTTGGCAAAGGCTTTTGATCCTTCCAGCTGAGCGGCGGCCGCGACCGGACCAAAACAGGGGAGACCGGCGTCATTGAATCGATCGACGATGCCCGCCGCCAATGGGTTCTCGGGCCCGACAATGGTCAGGGCAATACCCTGTTCCCGCGCAAAGTCGAGCAGCCCGTCGTGGTCATCTACGCCCAGCGGCACGTTTTCAATGCCGGGTTCCAGGGCGGTGCCCGCGTTACCGGGGGCGACAAAAACCCGCGTGACGCGCGATGAAAGTGAGACCTTCCATGCCAGGGCGTGTTCACGCCCTCCATTGCCGATGATAAGTACGTTCATAGCTCTCCGGGATGGGGCTTCGCCATGGGCCCCGTGTCAGCATCTTGCCGTTGGTCGGCCATTGTAATGGCTCGGGCGGGCCCATCGACGATAAGATCTGTTCGTCAGTGTGAGACCTCAGTGTCTGAAGTGCCGCATGCCGGTAAAGACCATCGCCATACCGTGCTCGTTTGCGGCCTCAATCACCTCGTCATCACGCATGGAGCCACCGGGCTCTATGATGCAGCCAATACCCGCTTTGGCTGCGGCATCAATGCTGTCACGAAACGGGAAGAACGCATCAGAGGCCATGGCGGCGCCCGCCAGGCTGAGTTTCGCCTCGGACGCCTTCCAGGCAGCAATCCTCGCTGAATCGACGCGGCTCATCTGCCCGGCGCCGACGCCCAGGGTGCGGCTGTCCTTCGCGTAGACGATGGCGTTGGACTTGACCATTCGCACCATGTTCCAGGCAAACAGGAGGTCTGCCCATTCGCGCGCGTCCGGCTCCCGCTGGGTCACGCAACGGCACTCTTCGCGTGTCACCATGCCCTGGTCATACTGCTGAACCAGCAGTCCGCCGGCAACGCGATGGTAACTGAGTCGATCCAGTGCGCCCGCCTGCGGTTGCCCTCGCAAGACCCGGACATTCGGCTTGCCCGCAAGAATCTCGAGGGCAGCGTCTTCGTACGATGGCGCGGCAATAACTTCCACGAACTGCTGCTCGATGATCGCACTGGCTGTCGCGGCATCCACCGGGGTATTGAACGCGATGATGCCGCCGAATGCCGACACCGGATCGGTTTCGAAGGCGCGTCGATAGGCTTCCGTGGCGGTGTCCGCCTGCGCGGCGCCGCAGGGATTGGCATGTTTCACGATGACGCATGCCGGCGCGCCCTCAAACTGATGTACGCATTCGACCGCGGCATCGGAATCCGAGATGTTGTTGTAGGACAGCGCCTTGCCCTGGAGTTGCTCGGCCCAGGAAGGCATGGCGCCATCGCTTCCGCCGGGCACAAAAAAGGCGGCCTGCTGGTGAGGATTCTCCCCATAGCGCATCGTTTGCACGCGCTCGAACTGGGGTGTATGAATCATCGGCAGGTCATCTTCGTGCTCTTTACCTGGCTCGTGCCGGCTCAGGTAGCCGGATACCATGCCGTCGTAACGGGCGGTATGCGCGTAGGCGGCCACCGCCAGGCGGAAACGTGTCGACCGGCTGACCGCGCCGTCTTCCCGAATCTCCTCAAGAACCGACGAGTAGTCGGCGGGGTCGGTCACAACCGCGACGCGGGCGTGGTTTTTGGCCGCGGCGCGCACCATGGTCGGTCCGCCGATATCGATGTTTTCTATGGCTTCTTCCAGGGTGCAGTCGGGCCTGGCTGTGACTTGCGCGAAGGGGTATAGGTTGACGACCACCAACTCCAGCGGTTCGATGCCATGCTGGCGCATCACCTCCGCGTCCTGCTCGCGCCCGAGGATGCCTCCGTGGATGGTGGGGTGCAGGGTCTTCACTCGGCCGTCCATGATTTCCGGAAATCCGGTATGTTCACCGACCTCGGTCACCTTGACCCCGTTATCACCCAGCAATCGGGCGGTGCCGCCGGTGCTCAGCAGGGTAAAGCCCAGGCCTTCGAGCGCCTGGGCAAACTCCAGCACTCCGGATTTGTCGGAAACGCTGATCAGGGCCAGGCGTTTTCCAGGGTTGGCGGAACGGTTCATATTCAAATTCTCCGGCTAGCAGATTTTGAGATTCAAGGAATTTGGATGCGGTCCCAACAGCCCCGCCCGCGACCGGTTTTCACCTGAGCCGCGTAACAGCCGACTTTTTACCGGTTTGTATGCCATAGCGACGGATGCGTGTTCGCAGCGTGTTCCGGGTCATCCCAAGAATTCGCGCGGCGCGGGACTGGTTGCCACGGGTGTAGGACAGCACTTCTTCTATCAGGGGGGGCTCAACCTCGGCGAGCAGCTTCCGATGCACATGTTCCGGCTCGGTGTCGCCCATGTCCACCAGAAATTGCCGTATGGTTTTGCGGACTTCTTCCCTCAACGAGGTGGTTTGCGATTTTTTCGCCATGAGGGTGGGGTGGTAGCGTGTCCGTTATCCGTGGATGAGCAACGTTAGCACACCGCTGATGCCGGCGCATCTGCGACAGGTCAATCAATGAAACTGAATTTCAAATCCGGTCGCTTCGTTGCCCGGATTGGCGAACTCCAGCAGCACCGGAACATGCACCCCGGGCCGCAACAGGTCGCCCTCGGCGCCACGGCCGGGCAGGTATTCCGCCACATTCAGCCGGCGGACGGCCACCGCTTTTCCATCCAGGTCCAACAAGGTGAGTTCGAGCAGAGGCCAGGATTGGGCGCGATCGGAGTGACTGACGAAAGTCGTGCTGAGAATCAACACGCCCGCGCGCGTTGGATGAGAGTGCAGGTCCCGGCTGATGACGTAAATCTGCGCCGGGTCGCCGAACGCCCTCTCCTCGGGCGGACTGATCCAGTTGAACTCCGTCATGACCGCGTCGAGCTGCGGTATCGAATGAAGCTCCGCTCTGAAGGTCCACGCCAGGTTGGCAGCGGTGACCAGGAGCATCACGACGAAAGCGCCTTTCCACCAGCCGGAAGATGGCTCGGCGGAGGGGTGGTGGACATACGCGGGGCCGAAAGGTGCGCTCAGATCGGACGCGCTGCCCAGTACTGGCGGGCGGTATCGGGTGCCCGCGGGTGGGGGCATGTCCTCCAGCGCTGGCCATTCATCGAACAGCTGCTCGAGCGCGTCGAATTTTTTACCGCAGCGCCCGCAACGCACCCTGCCTCGAGACTGGGCCAGCAGAGACGCGTTGACCACGTGGGAAGAGTCGCACTCAGGGCATCGGGTGTACATGGAGGGTCAGCCGGCTCAGGCCTGCCCGACGGGCGTCAGGCGCATCACCGGACACATCAGGAGCCGGTGTCGCTGACCGGCTCGGAAGGGTCGATAGCGCCAGGCGCTCCGCCCTCGAGGAGGAATCGATAACGTTTCAGTTCCGACTCGAACAAACCGCGAATCTGGCGCTCCCGCTTGTCGAGGCTGTCTCGGGACTCCTGTCCCTGTGCCAGGCGAGCGCGCAGCTGGGCAATGTTCTGGCCGATCTCGGAATCTGCCGGCAAGCCGGAACGCTGCCGATCAGCGGCCTCCCGGATCTGGCCCGTCAGTGAAGTCATGACGCTCAGCCGGCCCTGCTCGATGATGCGTGAGTCATATGCCAGGTTGTCGATCTCGACCTGCATCGCTTCCAGAATTTCCGCCTCAGACCGATATTTGAGCACCAAGAGGCGGTCCGCTCTCATTTGCCGCTCCCGTTGCGCGTCTTCGCTGTTGGCTTGCTCTTTTTCCTGCTCTATCTGCTCGGGTGTCAGTTCCGGGGCCGTGGGGTCATCGATGGTCTTGATGACGATCCCGTTGCGCAGGATCTGGTGAGGTCGGTTCGCGTACGCTGGCGGCAGCGTCGTGTTGTAGTGCACTTTTCCCTCCTCGTCCACCCAGCGATAAACGAGGTTCTCCTGGGCCAGAGCGGCAGGAACGGCGGCCAGGCCCACCAAGAGGGTGAGCAGTGATGGCCAGACAATCGATTTACGTGCAGCCATAGCGATCACGATACCGCCGAATGGCGTCGATGTCGACATCCACGCCTGCTCCGTGTTCGAGAAAGTCGATCATGTCCTCGAGGCCCGCAATGGAGACCACCTCGATGCCGAACTGTTCGGTGACCTCCTGGGCCGCTGAAGCGCTGCCCTGGCC
>WTJD01000179.1 GCA_011524975.1 Lysobacterales bacterium | reverse complement strand
CCATTACTCCCCGTATATCGAGCGCACGGCGGCGGACTCAAACCTCGCTGAGGGAGTCTACTGGGGTGATACTCATTTGCACACCAGCTACTCCACTGATGCTGGAATGATGGGCAATACACTGGGGCCGGACGATGCCTACCGTTTTGCCAGGGGCGAGGAGGTCATCGCCTCCCACGGTATGCGGGTACGGCTAATCAGACCGTTGGATTTCCTGGTTGTAGCGGACCACGCCGAGAACCTCGGTCTGGCGCCCTTTATCGCGGAGTCGAATCCCGAATTGCTCAAGAGCGAATGGGGCAGGGCGGTGCACGACATGGTCAAGTCTGGTGACTCTCGTGGTGCTTTTCAGAAATGGATTGGTGAGGCGGTCACCCCCGGCACGGATCCCATTGCCAACCCAAGGATGACTCGCACGGCGTGGGATCGAGAAATAACCTTCGCTGAAGAATATAACGATCCCGGCCGCTTCACCACGCTGATCGGCTTCGAGTGGACGTCCATTGCCACGAACGAGATTCCGGGCAATCTGCACCGAGTTGTCATCTTCAAGGACGGACGGGACAAAGTTTCACAGGTTCTGCCGTTTTCCGTATTTGACTCCATCGACCCTGAAAAGCTCTGGGATTACATGGCCAGGTACGAGAAAACCACCGGTGGGAGCGTTTTGGCGATCGCCCACAACGGTAACGTTTCCAACGGCCAGATGTTTTCGGTGACGCGTTTAAATGGCAAGAAGCTCAATCGCGACGTCGTCGAAATGCGCGCTCGCTATGAACCGCTGTATGAGGTTACCCAGATCAAGGGCGACGGTGAAGCCCACCCTTTCCTTTCGCCCGACGACGAGTTTGCCGACTACGGTACCTGGGATAAGTCAGATATTGCCGGATTAAGGCCCAAAGAGGACAGGATGCTTCAGTACGAGTATGCTCGTTCCGCCCTGCAAATAGGGATGCAACTGGAGCAGGAATTCGGGACTAATCCATACAAATTCGGAATGATTGGCAGTACCGACGCGCACAACTCCCTGGCAACGACACGTGAAGAAAACTTCTTCGGAAAAGCCTCGCATCTGGAACCCGAACGCGATCGTTGGGAGCACGTGATCATTGGCTCGCTCGCTGGTGATCCAGAGTTGTCCAGCTATTCTTACGAATCGATTGGTGCGGGCCTGGCTGCGGTCTGGGCGCGCGAAAACACCCGTGAAGGCATTTTCAACGCCATGCAGAAAAAGGAGACCTATGCGACAACGGGCACTCGAATCGTGGTGCGCTTCTTCGGTGGGTGGGAGTACAGCAAGGAGGAGGTATACCTGCCGAATGCTGTTTCGATCGGCTACCGCAAGGGTGTGCCCATGGGTGGAGACCTGCAAGACAGGCCGGCTGACAAGGGAGCGCCAGTTTTCATGGTTGGGGCCATGAAAGACCCGTGGTCCGGCAATCTGGATCGGATACAGATCATCAAGGGATGGATCGACAAAAGCGGCAAACGCCAAGAGCGTATCTACGACGTGGCGGTTTCAGACGGGCGGATCATAGATGCCGATGGCCGTTGCCGTACTCCGGTGGGAGATACGGTCGACATCGAGAATGCGACCTATTTCAACAATATTGGAGATGCGGAATTGCGCGCCGTGTGGACCGATCCGGATTTTGATCCCGAGTTGCAGGCATTCTATTACGCTCGCGTCCTCGAAATTCCAACTCCGACATGGCCAGCCTATGACAGAAAATTTTTTGGCTCAGATATTCCGGAGACGATCACCATGAAAGGTCAGGAACGCGCCTATACCTCGCCTATCTGGTACACGCCTTAGGCCGCGGAAATCAAGGCTGTTTGCTTTAATAAACTGGAGAACTGAACTGATGTCATCAAGCCGCTCTAGGTCACTTTTAATCACTGCCCTGTGCTGCCTGCTGGCACCTCTAGCCTACGCCCAAGAAAAACCGAACATCGTGCTCGTCTTCCTGGATAACTTCGGCTGGGGAGAACCGGGTTTCAATGGCGGCGGAATCATCAGAGGCGCCGAGACCCCGCGGATGGACCAGATCGCTTCCGAGGGGCTGCGTTTGACCAATTTCAACGTGGAGGTGCAGTGCACGCCCTCTCGTTCTGCCTTGATGACTGGGCGCTACGGCATCCGCAGCGGTAACGGCACAGTACCGCTGGGTGAGGGCGTTTATGGTCTTGTGCAGTGGGAAGTGACCATGGCCGAGATGCTTGCCGATGCAGGATATGCCACCGCGATGTACGGTAAATGGCACCTGGGCCGCACTGAGGGCCGTTTCCCAACCGATCAGGGCTTCGACGAGTGGTATGGAGTCCCCAATTCGACAGACGAGTCCGTCTACTCGTCACTGGCGGAATTTGCGGACAGCGGCGTCGCAGAAACCTGGGTTATGGACGGCAAAAAAGGCAGCGTGCCGGAAAAGGTTCGTCCATATCGGCTGGATTATCGGACACTGATAGATCGTGACCTAACAGACCGAGCCATTGAATTCATGCAGCGCCAAGCGAAGACCGACAACCCGTTTTTCATTTACCTGCCGTACACGGCCACGCACTTTCCTACAATGCCGCACCCAGACTTCGTCGGTAAATCCGGCAACGGGCCCTGGGGCGACCTCCTTACGCAGATCGACAGCTACCTCGGCAATCTACTCGACACGATTGACGATTTGGGAATTGCCGAGAACACAATTTTCATCTTCACGGCGGATAATGGTCCAGAGGCATTGAGTGCAGGCGAAACTTCTTTAACCGTGGAGACAGGCATCAATGGTTCTGCCGGCCCGTGGCGCTCTACACTGTTTACCGGATACGAGGGAGCGCTTCGCGTCCCATTCGCCGTTCGCTGGCCAGCAGAGATCGAGGCAGGTCGTGTAAGCGATGAGATCGTGCATGCTATGGACCTCTATCCAACTTTGGCCCGGATTGCTGGCGGCAAAGTCCCGTCAGACCGTGTCATTGACGGCATCGACATGTCCGGCTTTTTCCTTGGTGACGAAAAACAATCAGGTAGAGAAGGCTTTATTGTCTACATGGGTAATGACGTATTTGGTGTGAAATGGCGCGACTGGAAACTCCACTTCAAAGAACAAACAGGGTGGAATGGCGCACTGCGCGAATACACCATGCCCCGCCTTTACAACCTGATGAACGACCCTCAAGAACGGGACAATGTGCTGTTTCCGCACACCTGGGTGCCCAAAGCTGCATTGCCACAGTTGGAAGAGC
>WTJD01000056.1 GCA_011524975.1 Lysobacterales bacterium | reverse complement strand
CTGTCATTCATGACGCGTGAAACGGTTGCGAGGGAAACGCCGGCCAGCTTGGAAACCTCGTAAATGGTGGCCATGATCAGCGCGCGCCGCCCTGTATCGGGCCATCCGATGGACAGAAGCAGCCGTTTGTCGCGTGGTCTGCGCCGACATCACTGGCACCAGGGCATAAGCCCAGAGTGGAAAAATCTGTCGATAAACTCAAATTCATCGCTGCAACCGCTTAATTTAAATCAGGTTTCACCATAACGGCGACTGATTATCATTATCTATGTAAGCGTTTACATCTTAGCCGTATTGCCCGCCAATTACAAAGGTTAATTGCCCGGCCCGGCCAAAGGGATGGCACCCGGCTGCGCCCGTCGGTCATGATCACCGTTCAGGTCCGTGATCAGGACAGGGAAATGAAGGCTGTTTCCGCGTGTGTAGCGCGAAATCCCCAGTGCCGGTCTCAGCTTTCGCCCGCCGCGCAATAGCCGCGGAGGAACTCCTGGTGTGATGGGCTGGCTGCGACGATCCGGGCGACGTTGGTCTTGACCTGCTGCATCAACCCCTGCAGTTGCGGATCGCTGAGGTTGTCCACGAACGGATGGTAGCCTGTGGGCTCGATCCCCTGCCCCAGCATAACGGCGGCCCAGGAACGCTCGCGAAACATCTCGTTATTTTCCCTCACCGCCCGGGCGTTGCTCTCAAAAAGAGCGATTTTGTGCGCCAGATGCTCGGGTACCTCCATGTCGCGGCAATCGATCCAGTACGGGGAATCGCCACGCTGGGTGACCTTGTAATGCAGGATGATGAAATCGCGGATTTGCTCGATTTCCGTCGTGGTCTCGTTGTTGAACTGTCGCACCTCAGTCTGATCGATGCCATCGGCCGGGAACATTCTCACCAGGCGCAGGACGCTGTTTTGAATCAGGTGAATGCTGGTTGACTCCAGCGGTTCGAGAAAGCCGCTGGAAAGACCAACGGCCACGCAGTTTTTAACCCACTGGTTGGCGCGTCGGCCGGTGCGAAACCGGATGAGCCGTGGCTCGGTAATGGGATCGCCTTCGAGGTTGTCCAGCAGACTCTTTCTGGCGTCATCATCAGACAGGTACTGGCTACAATAAACCAGGCCGTTTCCGACCCGATTCTGCAACGGAATCTTCCACTGCCAGCCGCTGGGCCTGGCGGTGCAACGGGTGTAGGGCGCCGGGGCGCCGACAGATTCGGTCTGCACAGCCACGGCGCGATCATTGCGCAACCAGTGCGACCAGTCCTCCCACGGTGTTTCCAGCACCTGCTGAATCAGCAGGCCGCGAAAACCGGAACAATCAATAAACAGATCGCCTTCGATGGTCTCGCCGGACTCCATCTGTACGGATTGGATATGGCCGCTGTCTGGATGAGCATCCACATCCACGACCTTGCCCTCGACACGGCGCACCCCATTGTCTTCGCTGAGCCTCCGCAGCAATCGAGCGTACAAACTGGCGTCGAAATGATAGGCAAACTGCGGTTGCGGGTCGGAGGCCAGGGTGAACTTACCGGCGCTGGCCATGGATGCCTCCAGGCTGAATCGCCTCAAAGCATCGGTCTCCTGGCCTTGTCGCCGGGCCTTCAGCCAATAGTGGTGGAACTGTGCAGCCCAGGCTTCGACGCCGGTCGGACCGAAGGGGTGGAAATAGCTGTCCCCCAATTGGCCCCAGTTCTCGAACTCGATGCCCAGCTTGAAGGTGCCGTTGACCGCCTTCATGAACTCCGCCTCATCCAGTTCCAGCAAGGCATGAAAGGATTTGATCAGCGGAATAACCGCCTCTCCGACGCCTACCGTGCCAATCACATCGGACTCCACCAGCGTGATATCCAGCACCGGCCCGAGACTTTTGGACAGGCCGGCGGCCGTCATCCAGCCAGCGGTGCCTCCACCCACAATCACGACGCGGCGAACCCGGCTCATAGCCTACTCCTTACTTGTTCAACTTGTTGCGCAGCAGCATGCGTATGCGTCGCGCGGCGTTTTCAGTCAGCGGATCCAGCATGCCGCGACGATCAACGGGCAGATGGTCTGCCGTCTTCGGACCCGGTCGAAAAATATAGTGATCGAAAAACGCTCGCCACGCTTCCCGCTGTGACTCAGGCAAGTCACGGATACTGAGTATGGCGTGCATCAGGGCGTCCATGGGCGCCCCAAAGTACATGGGCACAGGCACCCACCAGTGATTCACCAGGATATTCAAACGCGCCAGACCCTCCACGTGATGCCACCACATGCTGGGTATGTAAATTCCGTCGCCCGGCTCCATCTCGGCCACGCGGGCGTGTTTTATCGCCTCGGCAAATCGGGGAAAGCGCTCAAAATCGGGGTTCTCGAAGTCCACCATGCTCACCGGCTGACCCGCCGGGGTGAATTCGATCGGACCCACGTACAGATTCTCCAACTGCTCAGGCGGGAACAGAATGAATCGCCTGCGACCGGCGCAGGTGATGGCGATGTTCTCCAACACGTCGTAATGCGCGGCCACCCGGTGCCTGTTGCTGAGCCATAGCCGAACCGTCGCGCGAACACCGGCCAGATCCAGAGCGTTGTCCGCCGCCATGCCGGGCAGACAATAGTCCACCTCGGTGGACCCCAGGTAAACCGTGGGCGGATGGGCCTCGCCCATGATCTCTGCGAGTTTGTCCAGGACCGCCTGCATCCGGGTTTCCACTTCCTTAAAGTTCATCCCCGAGAGGTCTTCGTTGTAAAACACCCTGCCCTGGTCAGCGCGCTCGCCCATACAGGCCAGCACGGGCACGTCCGTGGCAAACCCACCGAGGTATTCCAGGACCGCGTCATCAGACACCCCGGCGTGCCTGACCAAAGCCCAATCACTGGCCAGGCCCCTGATGACAAAAGGCTGGTCGCTGTCAGCGACGGCAGCCATGAGCGAGTCGCCGGGTGACAGCGTCCGCTCGTCCATGGCGGTCATTGCATCCAGTACATGGGGCGCAGTCATGTCGGTAGCTCAGCTTTGCAGGTCGCCCTGCGCCTTCAGCCGGGCATTCTTGCGGTCGATGAGGCGGCGAAAGTTAGGCAACGAGGCCAGCATCATGAAGACATCCTGCAAGTGACCGTGCTGATGCAGAGCCTCCAGCGCCGGCCCCACCAGCGCTTTCAGCCGATCCTCGTTGATAATATGCAGGCCGGACAAGTTCAGGGTTTCGCCATTGTCCAGAACCATCTCCATCGTCGATGGCTCAATGAGATCCAGCCCCACCAGGACCTTTGAGAAACGCTCATTGACATCAGCGCCTTGATGGATGGTCATCAGGATTGAACTCATGCGCTCCAGCAATTCACTTTCGCCCCCGTGGGACAGAAACACCGGCTCTCCCTCGGTCTGACTGACCTTGGGATGGTCCAGGTCGATGTGGACCACCGGATTTCGCTGGGGCACACCGGCCTCCACCGATTCCTGAAACCCGATTAGAAACGGTTGACGCTGAATGGTCAGTGGAATGTAGCGTGCATCCCAGCCAGCGTCCGTTAAAAACAGATTTTCCTCCCGTTCCAAACCGAGTATCGCGATCGGCTCGAAGTGGCCGGTTTCCTTGTTGCGCGTGAACACGATGGGGTATTCCATCTGCAACTGGCTGAACTCCATCGGAAATACCCTGGCCACGCTGACTTCAAAGCCTTGCCCTGGCCGGTAACCGGGCACAATCTTCACGTCTTTATGGGTGATATTGTCGAGAATGGCGTGCTGGGTCATGCTCTGTCCTGCTGTGTGATCCGTCCGCGCTCAGGCAGCGGTTCGAAGCCCTGAAAGCAAGCTCCGGTTACTGGGCAGCTGACCAATGATGCGGTTCACCTGTTCATGGTTCTGCCGGAAAAGCCGCATGGCCTTATCTGAGCCGCGCCGGTTGCGCTCCGTTGGCCGCTCGCGGGTGGTGAAACCCATGCCATACAGCACGTATTGATAGCTGGCGGCGGAAAAGATTTCTTCCTGTTGAGGAAAATCATCGTGCCAGGGCGCCCGAAACGCCCACAGCGCCAGCAATTCTGCCAGGCTGTCGGGGATGCTGTCGGGGGACCTGTTTTCCCGCCAAAACTCGGAGTCGTCCCGCTGGCTCAGGACGTAATGCAGCTTGAGAAAGTCGATGATGCGATCCCAACGATAGCGGAACACATCGTTGTAGCGCCGGGCAACAATATCCATCAGCGCGCGGTTGGCCGGAAACTGCTGGGATATCATCTGGCCGGCCAACTCGATCATGACCAGGGCGCTGGCCTCGAGCGGCTCCAGAAAACCGGCGGACATGCCCACGGCCACACAGTTTCGATGCCAGAAATGCGCCCGGTGCCCCGATTCGAAACTGATTTTCCTCGGCTCAAAGTCAAGACTTACGCCCTTGGCTGTGGCCGTCACGTAACGCTGCAGCGTTTGGACCGCATCCGTCTCGCTGGTATGCGCACTGGAATAGGTATAACCCACACCGCGGCGGTTTTGTAAACCAATGTCCCAGATCCAGCCAGCGGCCTGGGCCGTGGAGTTGGTCTGCGAGGCAATGGGGCTGTCCGGCGACGCATAGGGCACCTGGATCGCCAGTGCCGAGTCATTGAACAGCTCCCGGGATCGGCTGACAAATGGCACGCCGTAGTGCTGCCCCAAAAGCAGTGATTTGAAACCCGTGCAATCAATGAACAAGTCGCCTTCGATGTCGCCCGAGGCCTTGGTGGTCAACGAGGTGATGTCTCCCTCCGGGCTGCCGTTGACGTGGGTGATATGGTCCCGAAGGTGCCGTACACCCAGTTGCTCCGTGCAATGCCGCTGCAGCAGCTCTGCGAACTTCCCCGCATCCAGGTGGTAGCCGTAATTGGCCACGAACGCGTATTCAGGAGTAGCCGGCTGCTTGGGCGCAAGGTCACGATCACACAGGTAACCCTGCACGCCCACGGCATTGGCGAACGTCACTTTGTCACGCTGCGCCTGCCAGTAAGGCGCGAGGTTCATTTCTCCGTAAGCAATCGGCGCGCTGAAGGGATGGTAGTAGCGGTCTTCCGCGGATCCGTCGGTCCAGCCGATAAATTGCGTGCCCTGCTTGAAGGACGCGGAACAGTGCACCAGGAAATCGGACTCGGGGATACCGATCTTTCGCAGCGTGTCACGCATGGTGGGCCAGGTGCCCTCGCCCACCCCGATGGTCTGCACGTCCGGCGATTCGACCAGCGTGATCTGTACACCGTTTTCCGTATCTCCGGCCAACTCCGCGGCCAGCAGACCAGCGGTCAGCCAGCCCGCGCTGCCGCCACCGGCGATCACCACCTTTGTCACAGGTTTATCCATACACTTCACGATGACCGTAAAAAAAAGCCGCTGCAAACGCAGCGGCTTTTATCTGTTGGCTACGCTTGCCGATTAGAAGCGATAGGTCGCTCCAAGGCTGTACCGAGAGCCCCACTGGTTACCCCGCAGGAACATTTCGGAGTAGCGCGCGTAGGTTCTTTGTACCTCATCAAGGAGGTTATAACCTTCCACGAACACCGTCCAGTGATCTCCGATAAACCAGGAGAGATTGGCGTCCAACTGGGCATATTCTTCGGTGAATACCGGCGAGCCGTTATTCACGCCGCCGTTGAAGAACTCATCGCGCCAGTTGTAGGACACTCGCGTCGAGATGTGGTCGTTTTCAAAGAACACCGAGAAGTTGGCGCTGTCACTCAGGCCGCCCAGGGCAAAGAACTCACCCGCAACCTCGCGGTCCACGTTCACGTCGCCGTCAACGATGGTGGCGTTGGCCACAACACCGAAGCCGCTGTCCCCAAACATGTGCTGCAACTGGAATTCCCAGCCGTACAGTTCGCCTTTCTCACCGTTGGAGAAGGTCGAGATCTGGTACGTGGCCAGCGGGTCGCCGGGCAGCCCGGTAAGGAACGTGTTAGGCGGATTGCCCAGGTTGATATTGATCTGCGCAAACAGGTTCGGGTCGGTGACCGGAAGCCCCTGATCGATCAGATCCTGGCGTGCCTGGTTGGCGACCGGGCCGATGTACGGGTCGGTCAGATTCAACTCAGGGAAGGTGCCTTCCACCGTCGATGACACGATGAAGTTATCCACCAGCTTGCGGTAGTAAGCGACGGAAGCATAGCTACCCTCGGCGTAGTACCACTCCAGCGAGATGTCGAAGTTATCCGACACGTAGGGCTCGAGCTCCGGATTACCCGTCGAGGCAAAACGGCTGCCCACTTTAGGGTTGCCCGGGAACGTACGGGTAGAGCCCATGAGACCGATGGGTGGCCGTGCTATCGACCGGCTGTAAGAGAACCGGGTCACGAAGTCTTCCGCGAACGTGAAGTCAATATCCAGATTGGGCAGGAAGTACTCGTTCGTCGCGCCACCGGACGACAGCCTTGACTCATCAGAGTACGTATAGATGAATTCATTGCCGCCGATCCAGACGATCGCGTTGGGTACGACCTCGCTGCCACGGGAGTCAACTTCTGCTTCTTCATAGCGAATACCCGCAACGACGTTCACGGGGATCCCGTTGAACTCATCGGAGAAGTTAGCCTGCATGTAAACAGAGGTGATGGTCTCCTCCAGCACGGAATCGCCCGTCAGAGGTCCCGGCCAGAACCGGCCACGCCCGTCATCCTGGAACTGCTCCGGCCATGCCGGCCAATAGCAGCATCCGGCAAGGTAAGGGTCTTGCGCGCCGACGGTTTCCCAACCGTCAACGAGTACGTCGAACGGCGCGGTCCAGTACCAGTCAATGGGGTAGCTGCCGGAGTTGTCGAAATCGCTCAGCAGCCCGCCAAACTCTTCCCTGCTGAAGATGCTGTCATCCCACCAGGCGGCGGACGTCAGCCAGAAGCCCGCGGGCAGCTGGCCCGAGTATGCGTTCTGTGAACGGAAATCCTGCTTGATGTGCGAGAAGCCGAAATCGATGCTGCGCAGGGAGCCGCCGTCACCTTCCCAGCTGCCGTTGATTTGCAGCTGCTGGATGTCATTTTGTGTGTCCACGTCGAACGCCTGGCCAAACAATGAGCCAATATCGCTTGCGTACAGCTCATCCTGCGGCGGACCGCCGTTGGCACCGACAAAACCCATGTCGAAACGTGGAATGCCGTTGGAATAGTACATGCCGGTCTTTGTGGTGATGTTGGCCACCGCGCAATCCGAGGGATACACCGGATCGAAGGCACACCACGCGCCGTCGAAGGAGTTACCAATAATCACGTTGGCGGAGCTGCCAGGCAGGCTACCCAGACCGCCACCTCGCAGATTGGAGGACGAATCGTGGTAGTCGAGTTCCAGGCTGAGCGCATCCGTCACCTGCCACTCGAGGTTCAGGCCGAGAGAGTCGTTTTCCTTGATGGTGTGATCACGGCCATGGCCGAAAGCGTAGTCACCACCCGCCTCGGTCACCTCGGTCCAGACGCCGCGCTCGTTGACGGTGCCGCCAACCGTTGCGCCGCCGCCCGTGCCGCCCGTGAACCAGATACCAAAACCAACGGAGTTCTTGCGGAACTCGGTTTCAGAGTAGGTGTAGTCCAGCGTGGCGATAAAGTTATCCGTGGGGGCCCACTGCAGGGCGACCTGGGCATTGGTCCGCTCGCGCTCGTTCTCAGCCCAGCCGTAACCCACGTCCTGCGGATACCAGTTACGGCCGTCCGCGCGCTGGTTGTTGTTCTGCACGCCGTCATAGTTGCCGGTATAGCCGTTTTCGAACCACTGTGCCACGTGGGCCTCTTCCTCACGGTTGTGCCGCTCGGAGTAGGAACCGGAAATGGAGATACCAAACGTGTCGTCGGCAAACGTGTTGCTGTAAATGCCGGAAATTTCTGGCGTCCACTCATCCAGGCCTTTCGCGTCTGTCGTCGAGGACTCGTGATGGGTCTTCGCGGTAGCGACGGCCCGGAAGCCCGGGTTGTCGAGCGGGCGGGCAGTCACGATGTTGATCGTGGCGCCGATGCCACCCGTGGGCAAGCCTGCCCGTGGGGTCTTGTAGACCTCTACCGCGGAAATGCCCTCGGTGGCGATATCGAGGAAGTCAAACGACCGACCGCCGGCTGTCGGCATTTGACGGCCGTTCAGCGTGGTGAGGTTGAACCCGGGTCCGAAGCCTCGCACGGTGACTTGCGAGCCTTCGCCGTTGAAACGGTCAATCGACACGCCAGGAATCCGCTGCAGCGCTTCGGCGAGGTTGGTGTCCGGGAACTTGCCGATATCCTCGGCCGTGATGGCGTCGAGCAAGCCGCTGGCGTCGCGCTTGCGATCCATGGAATCGATCAGGCTGCGGCGTACGCCGGTAACCAGAACTTCCTCCATCAGCATGGCGTCGTCGTCATCGGCGTCGGCATCAGTGTCCTGTGCCATGGCGGGCTGAATGCCCACCGCGCCCAGTGCCAGGGCGATACTTAGCGTTAAAGGTGACCTGTTAAACGTTCGTTGTTTCACGGTGGTGCTCCCCGAGCTCGCAAATGAAAAAGTGGTCTGTCTCAGCGCTTTGGAAGCGCTTTCTTTTCTCTTCGCGCTTTTCCTGAAATATGTAAGCGCTTTCCTTAACGTAACTTACTTGCCCGCAACGCGTCAACTTTTTTTTAACATTTGGCAGCATGACTTTTCTGCCACATCTGTAAGCGCTTACAATGAAGCAGCGATGGCATCACCCTTCAAACACACCCTGATCAGCGCTTTTTCGCTCGCCTGCTGCCTGCTGGCGGCTTCGCCTGCACAGGCCGACCCGGCCAGTCAAACGCCTTGGGCCCGGATTGCGCTGACCGAGTATGAAAACAGGGTTTATGCCGCCTGGCTCGGGCAAATCGTGGGCAACATTTACGGCCTCAGTTACGAGTTCCAGTTCATCGGGACACCCGGGCCGGACCACTTCCCCTATGGCTACGGCCCTTCCCTGGACCGGGTGCGCGATATCAACGGCGCGTTTTCCGACGACGACACCGACATCGAGTACATGTACCTGTTGCAGATGGAGCGCCACGGCCCCGAGCCGACTTATCAGCAACTGGCCGACGCCTGGACACATCACGTCCGGGACAAGGTCTGGGTGGCCAATCGCGCGGCCTTGAACCTGATGCGCGCGGGCTTCGGGCCGCCACTCACGGGGCATCGGTCCTACAATCCGCAATGGTTTCAGATTGACCCTCAACTGGTGAATGAGATCTGGGCAGTGACGGCCCCGGGCATGATCGAATATGCCGTCGATAAATCGGCCTGGGCCGCCAGGATCACCAACGACGATTTTGGTATCGAACCGACCATGCACTACGCGGCCATGTACGCAGCCGCTTTTTTCGAAAAAGACCTTCTGCGCCTGATCGACATCGGCACACGGGCGCTGCCGCCGGGCAGCCGGTTCGCGCAGGTCGTCGAGCATATGAAACAGCTGCATCGCCAATACCCGGACGATTGGCAGGCGGCTCGGCGGGAAATGGCCCTTGCCTACTACTATGGAGACTCCGGGCAGACTTCCGGGGAACTCGGCACAGGAGCATTCGAATACAACCGTCATGCCTGGCCAGCGGTGGACGCGCTGCTCAACGGCGCCTGCGGCATTCTCGCCTTGCTTTATGGCGCGGGCGATTTCCAGCGCACACTCGACATGGCCAGCGGCCTGGGTTTTGATGCGGACAACCAGGCGGCCACCATGAGCGGCTTGCTCGGTATCCTCAACGGCCTCGAGGCCATCCCGCATGAACGGCTGCATCCGCTGAGTGATGCGCAATGGAAAGCGCCCTTTAACGACCGCTACATCAATGTCAGCCGATACGACTTACCGGATGCCTCCATCCGGGACCTGGCCAGGCGCACGGCCATGCAGGGCGTGAAAGTGGTCACGCGCCATGGTGGGCGCGTCGAAAACATTGATGGCACGGACTACCTGGTCATCGACCGCTCAGCCGGGTTTGCCCCGCCCAGGGAACTGGCGCGCGCGCCCGTTCTGCTGACCGAGCATGACGAGCTTTTCGAATTCCAGCCATGGTTCGGAGCACGCGGGCTTGACGGCCCGGCCGTGCCCGTTGGAACGCTGCCGCCGGGTCTGGCATTCGATGGCCGCGCCATCACCGGCCGTCCTGAGCGCACCGGACGATATGAATTCACCCTGGAGGGATCAGCGGAAGGGACACCCGTCACCGGTGATTACACCATCCTGGTGCTTCCTCCAAACATCGCCGCGGATGCAACGGAGGTCCTCGTCAATGACAACGTCAGCACTGACCTTGTCGCGGTCATACGCGATG
Source organism: Lysobacterales bacterium (assembly GCA_011524975.1). Classification (GTDB taxonomy): domain Bacteria; phylum Pseudomonadota; class Gammaproteobacteria; order Xanthomonadales; family SZUA-36; genus WTJD01. The sequence continues at coordinate 1,419 of WTJD01000056.1, read as the reverse complement.
GTCAGCGCCGGGGCCAGACGTTTTACAACCGAACCCTGAGCACCGAGCCCAGGAGCAACTTCTATGGCTATCGCTGGGATCAGCCCCAGAGCATCGGGGCCTTGTGGCTGAACACCGGCCTGCCTGAAGAATGGGGCGGCTGGTTCACCTCGCTCGACGTGCAGTACCTCGATGAGGAGGGTCACTGGAACAGCGTCAATGACCTCAACGTGACGCCGCCCATTAACCTGGAAAACGCTCAGTGGCTCAAGGGAAGCTATATCGACCATCTCCTCAGCTTCAGTCCGGTGGAAACCCGGGCCATTCGCCTGATAGGACAGGCTGGGGGTATTGAGCAGGATGCGCGCAATGGCGGGCGGCGGCGGCACTACAGCGCATTGAGTGAACTGCAGGTCCATCCGTTCGTGCCCGCCCACACCCCATAAGCACCGCTTTTTTCCCGCTCGCACTGACGGCCCGTCTAAAACGTGGTTGAATAGCGTTTTTACCCCCTGCCCAGGAACATGTCACAGGAACCTTTCGAGACGCTGGATCCGGAAAACTGGGACGAAATGCGCCAGTTGGCCCACCGCATGGTCGATGAGGCCATGGATTACCTGCAGAATGTGAACGACCGTCCCGTGTGGCAGCCGGTGCCGGAAGAGGTTCGCGAACGGCTCAAGGCCCCCGCCCCGGCAGAGCCGACGGCGCCGGTCGAAGTCTATGAAGCGTTCACGCGCGATGTTCTGCCCTATCCCATGGGCAATATTCATCCGCGTTTCTGGGCATGGTACATGGGTAACGGCACCGTGATGGGGGCCATGGGAGATTTTCTGGCCGCCATCATGAACCCCAACCTGGGCGGCGGAAACCATGTCGCGCCACTGGTCGAAGAACAGGTGGTCGGCTGGATGCGCGACATGCTGTCCATGCCCGCCTCCACCAGCGGCCTGCTAACCAGCGGCGGCTCGGCGGCCAACCTGATCGGGCTGGTGGTCGCGCGCAACAGCCACGGTGGCTACGACGTGCGCCACCAGGGTGTCAGGGCGACACCCGGACCGCTGCGCTTCTATGCCTCCAGCGAAGTTCACAGCTGCCATCAGAAAGCGGCGGAAACCATGGGGCTCGGCAGTGAGGGACTGTGCAAGGTCCCCGTGAACGCGGACTACACCATTGACATGGCCGCCCTCGCTGAACAAGTTCGCATAGATCGCGAAGCCGGCATGATTCCATTCTGCGTGGTGGGCAACGCCGGCACCATCAATACCGGGGCGGTGGACGACATGAACGCCCTGGCCGATTTTTGTGCCGCGGAGGGCCTCTGGTTCCACGTTGATGGCGCTATTGGCGCTGTGGCGATCCTCGCGGATAACGTCAAGCCCCTGCTGAGCGGCATCGAACGCGCCGACTCCATCGCGTTGGATCTGCATAAGTGGATGC
>WTJD01000043.1 GCA_011524975.1 Lysobacterales bacterium | reverse complement strand
CTCCATTGATCCAGCCCACCGACTCGCGCACGGAGGTTCCGGCGGAAATCACGTCATCCGTTATCAGAACCCGGCCCTGCAGCGGCGCGCCTACGAGCAAGCCGCCCTCACCGTGGCCCTTGGCCTCCTTGCGGTTGTAGGCATAGGGAACATTGCGCCCCGATTGTGAATGAATGGCGATGGCGATGGCGGCGGCCAGCGTGATGCCCTTGTAGGCAGGCCCAAAGAGCATGTCGTAATCGATGCCTGATGCCTCCAGTGCTGCCGCGTAACATTCGCCAAGCACGCGCAGCGACGCTCCGTCGTCAAAACCTCCCGCGTTGAAAAAATACGGACTTTCGCGGCCCGATTTCAGGGTGAACCGGCCAAATTTCAGATTGCCTTTGGCCAGTGCCAGCTGGAAAAACCTGTTTTTGTATTCGCGCATGATGAAAAAGATTTGCGTCTTTACGATGAGTATCGCCCTCACCGCGGCCCGTTGCAACGCGGCAGTCATGACAACGCCCGCCCGGGCGGGTATGCTCAGCGCCCATGAGAATCATTAGCCTGAACGCCAACGGAATACGGGCAGCCGCCCGCAAGGGTTTTTTCGACTGGCTGTCTGAACAGGATGCTGACGTGGTCTGCATCCAGGAAACCAAAGCCCAGGTTCACCAGCTGACTGATCCGGTGTTTCACCCCGAGGGTTATCACTGCTACTACCATGACGCCCAGCGCCCGGGTTACAGCGGAACCGCGCTGTATTGCAGGATACAGCCGGACAAGTTGCACCCCGGCATCGGGTGGGACGTGATGGATGTGGAAGGCCGCTGGCTGCGCGCTGATTTCGGTTCCCTGAGCGTCATTTCGCTGTATCTCCAGTCCGGGTCCTCGAAAGAGGAGCGGCAACAGATCAAGTTTCGCTCCATGGATTACCTGGAAGAGCATCTCAGAAACCTGTCCGGAGACGGTCGCGATTACCTGATCTGCGGCGACTGGAATATTGCCCATCGCAAGATTGACCTGAAAAACTGGCGTGGCAACCAGAAAAACTCCGGCTTTCTGCCCGAAGAGCGGGCCTGGATGAGCGAGCTTTTCGGCGATTGGGGCTGGGTGGACGCCTTTCGTTCCGTTGACCCCCGCGAGGAGCAGTACACCTGGTGGTCCAACCGCGGACGCGCCTGGGACAACAATACCGGTTGGCGCATAGATTACCAGGTGGCAACGCCGGGCCTTGGCAAGGCGGCCAGGTCCGCTTCGATTTACAAGGATCAGCGTTTTTCCGACCACGCCCCGCTGATCATGGATTACGATTTCGCCATCGAGCCCGGCGGTACTTCCGCTTGAATTCGCCGCGACGCCCGTGGCGGGAGATTCTGTTCACGCGCAGGATGCTGACCTGCGTCTTCCTCGGGTTCAGTTCCGGTATGCCCCTTTACGTGCTGGTCAGCCTGGTGCCAGCCTGGTTGCGCAGCAGCGACATTGACCTCGCCACCATCGGGCTGTTCGCCCTTGTGGGGCTGCCCTATACCTGGAAGTTTCTCTGGTCGCCGGTCATGGACCGCTACAAGCTTCCGTTTCTCGGCCGCAGGCGCGGCTGGGCGCTGCTGACCCAGTTGGGCCTGTTGTTAAGCATCGGGGCCCTTGGGCACCTGGACCCGGCCATGTCACTGAACCTGATCGTGGTGCTGGTGTTCCTCGTGGCACTGTTCAGCGCCAGCCAGGACATTGTCATGGACGCCTATCGCCGTGAGCTGCTGTCCGACGATGAACTCGGCACGGGTACCTCGATCTGGGTCAATGCCTACCGAATTTCCGGCCTGGTGCCGGGATCCTTGTCTTTGATCCTTTCGGATTTTATGCCCTGGACCGTTGTCTACTGGGTCACGGCCGCGTTCATGTGCGTGGGCATCGTCACCATCATGGTGATTTCAGAGGTCAGCGACGACCAACTCGCCCCGCATTCGCTGCGCGAGGCGGTGGTGAGCCCCTTCGCCGAATTTTTTTCGCGTGATGGCATTCGCGGCGGGCTGGCCATACTGGCGTTTCTCTTCCTGTACAAGCTGGGGGACAACATGGCCACGGCGCTGGCGACGCCTTTCTATATCGATATGGGGTATTCGCGGACCGAGATCGGGTCAGTGGCCAAGTTTGCCGGTTTGTGGGCCAGCATCGCCGGCGGTGTGCTGGGTGGCATCGTGATGCTGCGCGTCAGCATCAATCGCGCGCTCTGGCTGTTCGGCTTCGTTCAGCTGGCCACCATTTTCCCCTATGTCTGGCTCAGCCAGGCGGGGCACAATCTCGTGGGGCTATTCGTGGTGGTCAGTGGTGAGTACCTGGGGGTAGGGCTAGGCGCCATTGCGCTCACCGCCTACATGGCCCGTGAAACCAGCAAGGCCTTCACAGCGACCCAGTTCGCTTTGTTCAGCAGTTTGATTGCCGTGCCGCGCACCATCGCCAACGCGTCGACGGGCTTTATCGTGGATGCGGTGGGGTGGACCGCGTTTTACCTCCTGTGTGCGCTGGTGGCTGTTCCAGGTATGTTGCTGTTGCTCAAGGTCGCACCCTGGAACAGCGAAACCGGGGGTCATGCCCCAGGTGGTGCCCCCGGATAGTGTTCAGAGTTTTTGTCGGGCCTCGAAACCAAAGGGCAGCAGCGCCAGCCGGGTCATTTTGAGGTGCTGCGCGGCAAACGGCAGGCCGATAATGGTGATCGCGAAGATACCCGCCATGATCAGGTGGAAAATGGCCAGTTCGAGCCCGGGAAGAATGATCCAGATAACGTTCATGATGACCGCCACGGCGCCGCCCGGCGGCTGCTTCTCACGAATCTCACGACCGAACGGCGCGGCGGCCAGCCCCGCCAGCCGGAAACAGGCGACCCCAAAAGGGATACCGATGATGGTGATGCACAGTACCAGCGCGCCCAGCAGGTAGCCGAAAAACAGGACGAACCCGCCCAGCAAAAACCAGAGGACATTGAGCAGCGTGTTCATCTCATCGAGGCTCCGTTGGAACGGCTTCCATTCTGCCAGACATCGCCCAGCAACACGGGTTTCGATGAACCTGTGATCGGGCCGGTATGCTGGGGCCTCTCGGCCAGACGCTCTCGCGCCAGCCACGCAAACAGCACGGCCTCCACCCAGTCCGGGTGCATGCCATGGTGTCGGGTGGACTCGACCTTGATCTCGGGCAGCAAGTCGGTGATCCGACCCATCAAATACAGATTGTGCACGCCACCGCCGCTCACGAGCAGCCGTTCCGTGCCGGAATCTGTCATGCTCGAGGCCACCGTTCTGGCGGTCAGTTCGGTGAGGGTTGCCTGAACGTCTTCCCCCGATGCGGGATATCGCCTCAAGTAGGGGTCCAGCCAGCCCGCGTTGAAGTACTCCAGCCCGGTGCTTTTGGGCGCCGGGCGGCTGAAATAAGGGTCGGCCATCATGGCATCCAGCATCCGCTGCTGGACCTGACCGCTTGCTGCCCATGCCCCTTTGTTGTCGTATTGGGGTCCTCTTTGACGCCGCATCCAGAGATCCATCAGGCAATTTGCCGGTCCGCAATCGTACCCAGAGACGCCGCCTTTTCGGGGCAGAAAGGTGAGGTTAGCGATGCCGCCAAGGTTCAGGACAGCCCGGTTCTCATCGGGGCAGTGGAACAACTGACGGTGTAGAAGCGGCGCCAGCGGTGCGCCTTGTCCGCCCGCGTCGAGATCAGCCTGGCGAAAGCGGCTGACAATGCGCACTCCGGTGCTGCGCAGCAACACGCCGGGATCACCCAGTTGGATCGAGCGCGGCGGATCACCTTCAGGTTCGTGCCAGACGGTCTGTCCATGCGAGCCGATGGCCGCGATGTCCCTCAGCTCCACGCCTGCCTGGTCGGCAACCGTCCGCGCCGCGCGGGCGAAGTGCCGTCCGAGAAACTCGTCCATCATGCCGCCCTGTGCCCGGCCTGGGTCGGAGGGCGCCGCAAGCCATTCGTCGAGGTCTGATTTCAGCGGCTCGGGGTAGGGAAGACACAAAGCGTGCAGCAGGCGGGGCTGATCATCCTCGAACAACACCAGCGCCGCGTCGACGCCATCCCGGCTGGTTCCGGATATCAGACCGATGAAATAACCCGAGCTCACTCCGTGCTGGCGTACAGGGACGCGGATTCGAGCCGGTTCAGCTGGGCGAGATAAAGCGAGGCATGGGCCTCGAACTGGGTGAGCGCGCTTTCCTCCAGGGGTTCCACGGCCGGCAGCGCCACAGTCCTGGGGTTGCGATGCTTGCCGCGCACCACGAATTCATAGTGCAGATGCGGGCCCTGGGCCAGTCCGGTCGCGCCCACGTAACCGATGACCTGGCCTTGCCGAACCCGCTGTCCTTTCTTGACGGCCCGCCGCGAGAAATGCAGGTACTTCGTTACGATGCTGTTGGCGTGCTGAATGAACACGTAGTTGCCGTTGTACTGGTTTTTGGCCGATTCAATGACTTTGCCATCGCCGGCCGCGTAGACGGGTGTACCCGTGGGGGCCCGGTAATCAATACCGTTGTGGGCCTTAACGCGCTTTAAGATCGGGTGAAACCTTTTCGGGTTGAAGTTCGAGGAAATATAGGAGAAGTTCAGCGGCGCCCGTAAAAAGGCCTTGCGCATGTGTCGACCGTCCGGGGCGTAATATTGCGCTCCGCTGCCGGCGTCGTAACGAATGGCCTGGAATCGCTCGCCCTGGTTGATGAAGGTGGCTGCGAGCACTTCACCGTCACGCAGGTATTCGCCGTCACGGTAGATCTTTTCATACACCATGAAGAAGCGATCGCCTGCGCGGATGTCGAGAACAAAATCGATGTCCCAACCGAAGACATTGGCCAGTTTCATGACCATGGCATCGCTCAGCCCGGCCGATTTGCCGGCAAGAAACAGCGAGGACTCGATGGTGCCTTCGGTCTCTACCATCTCCCGCGTGATCTCCCGGGCCTGGATCCAGGCATTCGGCGTGCCGGACTGGTTGTCGACCACCAGGTAGCGCTCATCGTCGATGGTATACCGCATGCGTTCCAGGCTGCCGTCGGGCTTTGCCATGAACGCGAATTCGTCACCGGGCCGGATTCGCTTGAGACTGCGCGTGTCCTCGTTCAGTGACAGAATTTCATGAAGTGTCGCCGGGCTGAAACCTTCCGCTCGAAAAATGGCATCCAGGGACTGGCCGGACTTCACCTGCACGCGGTGCCAGATATCCTCGGGAAAGCCGTCAGGCGAATCGCCGGGTTCGAACAGGGACGGCGCCTGCTGCCGTCCGGGCAGGTCCAGCTCCATCACGGCGTCGTATGAGGCCCCGAGGCCGGGCATGGGCTTTTCCAGTCCACCCAGCGCCACCCCGAACACGATCAACGCGACCGCGATCATGGCCAGCCGCGTTCGAACGCTGACGTGATGCGGGCGGGGTAACCGCTCCAGTATGCGAGTGAGTTTGGGCTTCATCGGCGAAATTGGGCTCGGTGGGATCAGCATGTGGCCGCCAGTCAGCCCATACCTTAGCCAGAGGCCGCGCGGGGGTCAATTGTGCCTTCAGGGTGGTGGTGGCACGGGTGAGGCAATACAATGCCCGATCTGGTCAAATTCTCGAAAACAATGAGCGATCTGGAAAGGTCTGTCGCGCTGCTGGCGCGCGGTACCGAGGAAATCATCAAGCAGGAAGATCTGGAAGCGAGGTTGCAGCTGGACCGGCCCCTGCGCATCAAGGTTGGCTTCGACCCAACCGCTCCGGACTTGCACCTGGGCCACACCGTGTTGATCAACAAGATGCGCCAGTTCCAGGACCTGGGGCATGAAGTGACCTTCCTGATCGGTGACTTTACCGGGCTGATCGGCGACCCCACGGGCAAGAACGTGACGCGCAAGCCGATGACGACGGAGGAGGTCAAGGCCAACGCCGAGACCTATGCCACCCAGGTTTTCAAGATACTGGACGAGGAGAAAACCCGCATCCGGTTCAACTCGGAGTGGCTGCATGCCCTGGGTTCCGAGGGCATGATTCGCCTCGCCGCGCGCTACACGGTGGCGCGGATGCTGGAACGTGATGACTTTGAGAAGCGATACCGTTCGGGCCAGCCCATCGCGGTGCACGAGTTCCTCTATCCCCTGGCGCAAGGCTACGACTCGGTCGCGCTCGAAGCGGATGTCGAAATGGGCGGTACGGACCAGAAATTCAACCTGCTGGTGGGCCGGCACCTGCAGCAGCAGTACGGGCAACCGCCCCAGATCGTGATGACGGTGCCATTGCTTGAAGGCACGGATGGCGTGCAGAAGATGTCCAAGTCGCTGGGCAACTACATCGGGATCGTGGAGCCACCGGACGAGATGTTCGGCAAGCTCATGTCGATTTCGGATGAATTGATGTGGCGCTATTTCGACCTGCTGAGCTTTCGCAGCAACGAAGACCTGGCGGCATTGCGGCAATCCGTGGCCGATGGCCGCAACCCTCGTGACGTCAAGTTTCTCCTGTGCGAGGAGATCATCTCCCGCTTCCACGGGGCCCGGGCGGCCGAGCAGGCGCAAGAAACGTTCATCGCGCGCTTTCGCGAGGGCGCCATGCCAGAGGACATGCCTGAAAAAACGCTGGATACCGATGGCGAGGGGATTGGCATTGCGGCGGCATTGTCCGGTTGTGGGCTGACTTCCAGCAATTCCGAAGCTTTCCGCATGATACAGCAGGGCGGTGTTCGGATAGACGGTGAGAAGGTCTCCGACAGGGGCCTGGTATTGCCCGCCGGTTTCAGCGGCATTTTGCAGGTCGGCAAGCGCAAATTCTGCAAGGCCGATGTCCGATAAAGAGAATCATTTGACCGAGTCCGTCCTGGACATGCGGCGGCGCCTGGACGCGCTGGACTTGCAGATACTTGAGCTGATTGCGGAGCGTCAGGCGCTGGTGACCCGCATCGGGGAGCGAAAGCACCGCGACGGAAAGGCTCTGCGTGATTTCCGGCGTGAGCGTGAAGTGATCGAGCTGGGCATGCAGCGGGCAGAGTCGCTGGGGCTCAGCGGTGACATCGCACGTGACATCATGGAGCGCCTGATTCATCACTCCCTGAGCAAGCAGGAGCAACGTCAGATTGTTGCCTCAGGCCACGGCGCCGGCCGAACTGCACTGGTCATCGGCGGCCTCGGGCGCATGGGCGACTGGTTGGCTCGCTACCTGGATTCACTGGGTTACGCGGTCGAGATTGCTGACCCGGGTGAGGGAGAGACGCTTTTTCCGCGTGTTGAAAACTGGCTCGCTTCGGACCTGGATCACGACCTGATCGCCGTCTGCGCGCCGTTGCGCGTCAGCAACCTGATCCTTCAGCAGCTGGCCGAGCGGCGCCCGGCCGGTTTGGTGTTCGATATTGGATCGCTCAAAGGTCCCCTTTCAGAGGGGTTGACATCCATGCGCGAGGCCGGTTGCCGGATTGCGTCGGTGCACCCGATGTTTGGGCCGGGCGAACTGATGCTGTCGGGCCGGCACATCCTGCTGGTGGACGTGGGCAACGGGGATGCGCTGGCCGAGGCCCGCGAGCTGTTTGCCCACACGGCCGCCGAATGCGTGGAACTGGGTTTGCGTGAGCACGACGAGGTCATGGGCTGGGTGCTGGGTCTTTCGCACCTGATGAACATCGCCTTCGCCGCTGCCATCAGTGAGTCGGGTGAGAGTGTACCCTTGTTGCGCGATATATCCAGTACGACCTTCGACCACCAGATGCGGGTGGCTGCTAACGTGGTCTCTGAAAACCCACATCTGTATTTCGAGATTCAGGCGGGCACCCACCCCGCGTCCGGCGCCGCGGGCGTGTTCGCCCAATCGCTCGACCGGCTGGTCGAAGCCATTTCGGCGGGTGATGAAGACGCGTTCGTCAACATCATGAATCAGGCCCGGTCGCACCTTCAGCACAAGGACGGCGAGAAGGAATGAAGACGCTCAAGGATATCGACTGGGAGAGCTGGACGCCGCGTGACCCGGCGACATTGGTTTTCGTTGTTGAACAGGATCGAATTCTCCTGATTCGCAAAAAGCGCGGCCTGGGCCTCGGCAAGGTCAACGGACCCGGTGGCAAGCTGGACCCCGGTGAAGATGCTGTCACCTGCGCGCGCAGGGAATGTGAGGAGGAACTGGGCATCCGGGTGGGCGAGCTGGATTGCATGGGAGAGCACAAGTTCCAGTTCGTCGATGGTTACTCTATCCATTGCTGGGTATTTAGGACGTTCACTTATGAGGGTGAGGCCATTGAGACGGATGAGGCGGTACCGCTTTGGACCGCTTTGGACGAGATTCCTTATGATGAAATGTGGGAGGATGACCGCCTGTGGCTGCCCCTGCTGATCCAGGGTCAGCGCTTCTCGGCTCGCTGGGTGTTTGACGATGACCGGATGCTGGATCATGAAATCTGCCTGGTGGATCACGTTGAGCCTGGTGGGCCGCGGCAGGACTGACGGGAGTAATGGTTATGAAGAGCTGTGCAGCGGGAAGGGTGTTGCTGATATTGGCCGTGGCGGCCCTGCCGGCGCAGGCGGAGGATTCAAACGAGGCGCTGGCCCGGGAAATCGCGCGCAAGCATATCCTGGTTGACACCCACATCGATGCGCCCTATCGCCTGCAGGAAGATTGGGAGGATGTCACACAATCCACCCAGAGAGGAGAGTTCGATTTCCCCAGGGCCGTTACCGGGGGGCTGGACATTCCGTTTATGTCGATTTACACACCGGCGTCCATGGAGGCGGAGGGCGGCAGTTACCAGCTGGCGAACCGCTTGATCGACAGCGTGGAAGCCATGGTGGCCCGGGCGCCTGATCAGTTGGTGATGGTCAGTACGGCCGAAGCCGCCAACGCCGCCTTTGAGGCAGGCAAGGTCGGCCTGGCGCTGGGTATGGAGAACGGCACGCCCCTGGAGGGCGATCTGGCCAAGCTCCGGCATTTTCGGGCTCGCGGTATCAGCTATATCACCCTGGCGCACAGCCTGAGCAATCACCTGTCCGATTCTTCCTATGATGAAAACAGGCCGCTGCAGGGCTTGAGCGAGTTTGGCCGGGAAGCTGTCCGGGAAATGAACCGGGTAGGCATGATGGTCGACATTTCGCATGTGAGCGACCAGGCCTTTTTCCAGGTGCTAGAGGTCAGCCGGGCTCCGGTCATTGCCTCGCATTCATCGGCCCGTCACTTTACGCCTGGCTTCGAGCGCAACATGAGCGATGAGATGATTGTCGCGCTGGCCAAAAATGGCGGCGTCATCCAGATCAATTTCGGCTCCACCTTCGTGACCCAGAAGGCCCGTGATTGGAGCGATGTGTACTGGGCCGAATATGGGGCATTTCGCGAGGCGAACGGCCTGGAGCGTGGCGCTCAGGAACTGGAGCATTTCTCCACCGAATACCGCAGCACCAAGCCATTTCCCTACGCGACGATCGGCGATGTCATTGACCATTTTGATCACGTGGTCAAACTGGTGGGCATCGATCACGTCGGCATCGGCTCGGATTATGACGGCGTAGGGGACACGCTGCCCGTGGGACTCAAGGATGTCAGTGATTTTCCCAACCTGGTGAGTGGGCTGCTCGGGCGCGGGTATTCCGAGGCCGACATCGCCAAGATACTGGGCGGCAACCTGATGCGCGTGTGGCTGCAGGTTGGGGAGATCGCAGAGCCCTAGACTCATGGCCGAATCCCTGTTTGCACTCGTGGACTGGTTGCAGGCCAACCCGGCGCTGAGCGCGCCGCTTTTCGTGGTCGTGTTCTGCCTGGTGATGGCGGTGGGTATCCCGGGTGGCTGGTTCCTGCTCACCTCAGCAGGCTTCCTTTTCGGTACCTTGGGTGGCGCCGCCCTGGTGACCCTGGGCGTATTCCTGGCCGCTTGGTTAACACACCTGGCGATCCGCACGGCGTTCGGCCGCTGGCTGGATCATCGGGCCGAGGTGTGGCAGACCCGGGTTCGCGAGTTCATCGATCAAGGCAATACCCTGTTGCTGGTCATGCCCCGCATGATTCCCGTATTTCCGTTCTTCGCCCTGAATGTCAGCATGACCGCGGCCGGCGTCCCCCTGTCCACCTACCTGTGGACGACCACGGTGGGCACGGTCCCCATAGCGCTGGTGATCTGCAGCATTGGTGCACAATTCAAGAACCTCGAAGAAGTCGCCCAGGCGGGGCTGGTGGACACCCTGCTGTCACCGGGGCTTTTGTGGCCCATTGGAATGCTGCTCTTTATGACCTTCGTAGGTTGGTGGGTGCTGCGGAGAAGCGCTAACAACCGAAACGCGACGGAAGACAAATAGGATGACCGCCCACCTTGCGGTTGCTCTGGCGGCCCTGTTTGCGGCGGGCCTGACCCTGTATTCTGGTTTTGGTCTCGGCACTTTGCTGCTCCCCGTGTTTGCGTTGTTTTACCCGGTCGAGGTGGCGGTTGCGGCCACGGCCGTCGTGCATGGCGCGAACAATGTGTTCAAGGTTTCGCTGGTGGGTAAGTATGCGGATCGAGGGGTCGTACTGAGATTCGGTCTGGCTGCGATCATGGCGGCCATTTTAGGCGCGGCATTGTTGGGCGCGCTGGCCGGCGTGCAACGGGAAATTGGCTGGTCAGCATTCGGGTTGGCGGGCACGACCACGCCGCTCAGGCTGGTCATGGGCGCCTTGATGCTGTTCTTTGCGCTGTTCGAATTGCTGCCGCGCTTCAAGGCGTTGCAGTTCGAGCGCAAGTACCTGTCGCTGGGCGGGGTGCTTTCCGGTTTTTTCGGCGGCTTGTCAGGTCACCAGGGCGCGTTACGGGCCGCCTTCCTGGTCAAGTCAGGACTCACCACCGAGGCCTTCGTCGGCACCAGTTCGGTGATCGGCCTGCTGGTGGACGCCGTGCGAATCGCTACTTATGTTGGACTGGTGCTGCTGGCGGGAGAAAGCATCGAACTGCCTGAGGACTCAATCTCGCTGGTCGTGACCGGCATCCTGGCGGCCTTCACCGGCGTGTTGATCGGCAAGCGCTGGCTGCACAAGGTGAAGATGCGCTGGATTCAGCGCCTGACGGGCATTGTGCTGATATTGATTGCGCTCGTGCTGGCTACCGGGCTGATTTAATTTCAACTTCCTTCAAACCCATCCTCGAGGATGACATCGGGTAGGGGACCAGGGTCCCGGTTACCGGCATCCTCGGTGCTGAATGTGGAGCAGCCGTTGGCATTGCTGCAGGCCTTGAGTCGATAGTAGTGCACGGTGCCATCGGCGTCGGCCCCCGTGTCATCGAAGCTGCTGGCGTTGGCCGCCGGGCTGGCGATGGCGGCACCGCAGCTGTTGGTGTTGGTGGTGCTGCAGCGGTAGACCTCGAAGAAGTCCTCTCCTGTGACGTCATCCCAGGTCACGACCACCTTGTCAGTGAACGCCCCATCTGTGGCGCTGACGTTATCGGGGGTATTTGGAGGCGGTACAACGGGCACGTCCCGGTTACCGGCATCGGCGGCGCTGAAGTCGGAACATCCGTTGGTGCTGCTGCAGGCCTTGAGGCGGTAGTAGTGGACGGTGCCGTCCGGGTTGGCGCCGGTATCGTTGTAAAGCAGAACACTTGCGCCGGGGCTGGCGATGGCGGCACCGCAGCTATTGGTGTTGGTGGTGCTGCAGCGGTAGACCTCGAAGAAGTCCTCTCCTGTCACGTCATCCCAGGTTACGACCACTTTGTCGGTAAAGCTGGCGTCGGTGGCGCTGA
>WTJD01000037.1:32811-34128 GCA_011524975.1 Lysobacterales bacterium | reverse complement strand
TGCCGATATCACCCATGACCCTGACCAGCAGGTCTCCGCTTCGGGAGCGGTTGTGGAAGGACATGGAAAGGCACTGAATATGGCGGAACAAGGCGCCACGCACTTCAGTGAGGACACGATTCCCAACCATGGCGAAGCCTACCTTTTCATAGTAATGGCTGATGGCCCTGATCAGAATAATGATGAGTAACAACGTAGCCGCCAGCAAGAGGAGGCGTAGGGGCTGAAGTTTGGCCAGCCATTCAGGCGCTCCCCGCACTCCCCCATCCGGAGGGAGCAGTATGTGGTCGAAAACAAGCTTCAGAGGCCACGGTTCAAGCGCTCGCATAATCACGCCGGTAAACAAGGCACCAAAGGAACCCGCCAGCACAACACGCTGCTTGCGAATGTAGGGCCCTAGATAGCGTAACAGGCCCCGCAGACCGGGGATTGATTGCCTCATAGAAGTCGGCCTTGCCATTGGATCAACCCACCTTGCTCACTGTGTGCTTCACGGTCATTCCATGTCCGCCATTAATTCGCACAACTCGGAGTTATCGCCCAGGATGCGCTGAATCGGAATTTCGCCTGCCAAACCCGCTGATGGCATGTCATAGACCGCCGTGGCCGTGTCACAGTCATGGAACGTGAGGGTAATCGTACCGTCGGGGGCCTGCGGGACCTCCGGCTCGGCTTGATTGAACACCCCCTCAGAGGTGATCTCCACATCGAGCACCACCGTGTCCCCTGAATACACACCGCCCGCTGTGATCCAACGGTGCGCGGGGTCACCGATGATGGCCTCCACCGACTCCGGCGGCTGCTCCACCTCGAAAGTGAACCAGGCGATGAACATGTAGGAGTAGGTCGGCAGAACAATCACGAGAAAACCCTGCCCCGGCGTCTCGGGGTTGTACCACGCGTCGGCCAGTCCGGCATTGATAGAAAATGGCGTCACCACGTTCGTGACGCCGACCATCACGCTTCGCTCGTCAGAGGTCTCGCCATCCGTGCAAGCGAGGATGAACAAGTAGTCACCGGCCTGATCGATCTGGATTTCGATCGAGCCGGACGCCGGGTCGACCGCTCCACCCCAGGCGCCCGTTCCGCCACTGGCCGTGCAGCTGGTGGCATTTTGCGCATTCCAGCTGATGGTGGTCGACTCACCCACCTGGATGTTCGCGGGCGTCGCCGTAAGGTTGTCGATCACAACGGGCGGTGTTACCGAGACCGTCACCCCCACACTCGCGGTATCCGGATCACCATCGCCGCTGCAGTCCAGATTGAAGGTGTAGCTGCCGGCCGTGTTCAGGGTCACCGGCTCCGAGCCGCTGCTGG
>WTJD01000037.1:30782-32711 GCA_011524975.1 Lysobacterales bacterium | reverse complement strand
GCCTCACCCGCCTGGATGCTCGCGGGCGTGGCCGTGAAGCTGTCAATGCTGACCGCCGGAACCGCCGTCACCGTCACCCCCACGCTCGCGGTATCCGGATCACCATCGCCGCTGCAGTCCAGGTTGAAGGTGTAGCTGCCGGCCGTGTTCAGGGTCACCGGCTCCGAGCCGCTGCTGGCGTTCTTCGAACCGCTCCAGTCACCCGAGGCCGTGCACGAGGTCGCGTTACTCACCGACCAGCTCAGCGTGGTCGCCTCACCCGCCTGGATGCTCGCGGGCGTGGCCGTGAAGCTGTCAATGCTGACCGGGTCGGGTGATGAAGCCTCACTGAAAATCTGAATCCTGTCATTACCTGAATCGACCACAATAATGCGGTTGTTCGCATCAACGGTGACACCCCAGGGCTCGTCGAACTGACCATCCCCCATCCCCGGGCTGCCGAAAGCAGAGCAGGAGCCCCCGTCTGTACATACCTGGATTCGGCTATTGAAGCGGTCCGCAATGACAATCCGGTCGTTGCTGTCCACGTCAACGTCCGCGGGGTTGAAAAACTGCCCGACCGAAGTGCCCAGGCTGCCGAAGGCGGAGCAGGACGTGCCCGTCTCATTGCAGATCTGGATGCGGTCATTCAAACGGTCGGCGATGATGATCCGCCCCTGGCTGTCGACCGCAACCCCGGTCGGTTCCAAAAATTGGCCTGGCTGGGTCCCAGCGCTACCGAAGGTGGTGCAGGTGGTTGCATCCAAATCACAAATCACGATCCGATCGTTATTGGTGTCGCTGATAACGACGCGCCCATCGGGCATCGTGACCACATCCCGCGGCGAATTGAATGGCAGACTCAAAGGGGGCGAACCATCGAAATCAGTGCACGTGCCTGAGGCGTCACATTCCTGGATTCGCTCGTTGCCCCTGTCTGCGATCAGGATGTTGCCCACAGAGGAAACCGTTACCCCTCGAGGCCTGTCGAACTCCCCCGACAACAGGCCGAAGCTGCCGAAAGCCGTGCAGCTGCCCGTGTCACTACAGATCTGAATCCGGTTATTGCCGGACTCGGAGATCACAATCTGACCGGAATTATCCATCGCGACACCACGGGGTGCGTCGAATTGCCCCGGCTGCGTGCCCGAGCTGCCGAACTTGCTTTCGAAGGTATATTGCGCCGTTGCCTGCACGGGCAAAAGGCTGGCCGCCGCTATCGCGGTCACAGCCAGTTTACGCATCACTTGAATCATCGGAATCATATGCTGTTGGCCTAGAAACGGTATCTGAACTGAATTTTGCCCATCAGGGCCGGATCCTGGTTAAAGAACGCCTTACCCGGGTCGAACCAGGCGGCAATGACTTCCAGATCCCAGGTCCTGCTGGTTCGCCAGCCCAGGATCAGGTCAAACTCCTGACCCAGGCCCTTGTCAATCCCATTCGGTCGCGCCTTCAACTGCGTATCGACCAGCAGGCGGCTGGCCCGGTGCTGGCGATATTGGTGCCAGACAAGGTCCAGCGAAACCCGCCTCATCGGCTTCCAGCCGATACCCAGTGTGGCTATTTGCATGTTGGCCAGTTCCGGATCGACCAGTTCCCCGTAGTACCGGAACGACGTGACCCCGCCAAACTTGTCGTTGTTGTCATGCAGCCCGGTTTGCCGGAAGGTCTCATTCACCCGGGTATCACGGTCATCACCCTGCCCCAGCGCGAATCCGCCGGTAATGAAAAAATTTTTTAGAACTTCCCACGTGGTGCCGACATCCACGGCCCAGCCCCTGGCATCAACGCGTCCTGTTCTGCCCTGCATGAAGCCGACTTCCAGCCAGCTGTCGTGGTCCGGCAACCACTCACCAAACGCTCGGAAACCATAGTTGGTCTGCCTGGCGGGGATGGCCAGGTCGTAATCACGATGGATCACATAACCGGCCACGTGGCGGTCCGCGT
>WTJD01000037.1:0-30682 GCA_011524975.1 Lysobacterales bacterium | reverse complement strand
ATGGCCAGGTCGTAATCACGATGGATCACATAACCGGCCACGTGGCGGTCCGCGTCACGATTTGAGAGGTAGATGATGGTGTTGCGCGCCGCCTCATCAATCGGACTGCCGTCAAACAGGGTTTCACTGTAGGAAAGCTCCGCGCGAAACAGCCCGCGCTCGAGAATAAGCCGGACCGTATCGAGATCCTGGTCGTACAGCCACTCACGGCGCTCGTCGAAATCTACCCGGCCCAGTTGCAGGCTCAGACCCTTGTTCCAGGGATCGAGAAAGTACAGGTAAGACTCGCCCATTCGATAATCTTCACGCTCCAGGCGTCCGCGGCGCTGATCGTCACGCCACAATTTGACGTAGCTGAATGTCGCCACCGCGAAAAAATAGTCCGCCGGCTGATAAACGAATCGGGCGCGGGCACGCGCCAGCGCTTCATCCTGCTTGCGCGGCACGTCATCATTGATGTCAAAGTCATCTTCCAGCAGGCCGATGGCCTCCAACTGCCCGGAAAGAAACAGCGATTCAGTCAGCCAGAACCCAGCCCCGAACAGGTCCTCCTCATCCCGGTTGCGGTCCACCACGGCCAGCGCACGGGGCGGGCTGATGGCATAATCCACCAAGGCTTTTTCACGTCGCACATCGATATGGGGCGCGATGCTGACGCGGTAGTCCATGATGGTGATCTCGAAACCATCTCCCACCTTGCGCATGGAATCCACCCGGCCGCTGATACCATCACGTCCGGGATTCCTCGCGTATATCTTGCGCGATGTAAATTGGCTGTCCCCCAGGTAATAACCCTGCAATTTAACCCGCTGGCCTTCCAAATGGTCAGGGGCGATTTCGCGATAGGTCGTCTTGTCATTCAATTCGACACTCATGCCCATGATGTTGAAGGCTCTTTTACCCACGAGCTTATCGATGGTGCCCAGAAGCACCTCGTAGCGATCCGGCTCCAGCAGCTCGATACGCGTCGCCTTGAACTGGCGGTCTCCGGTGACTTCGCCCCTGACTTCGACCCAATGTCCGACCCGCAGCACATCAGGGTTTTCCTCTTCATAGGCCACGGCTCTGGTGGAAGTCACCATCACCGCCACAGCGGCCCATAAACCCAGGCGCCCAATCCCTACCACCGGTTCAGCCCTCCCTGATCCGGTCGAAATCATCCAGGCAACGATGGGACATGCGCAGCAGATCTCCAATCACACTCGACCAACGGGGGCGCACCAGATACACCAGGGCCAGCCTCGCGAAAGTCGTTGCCTGGTAGAAGCGCAACCTGCGCCAAAAACCGGGATCTCCCGCACGATCGAGGCCCCTCAGGAATTTTTTTCCACACTGGTCAACGCTGCGCTGCGTCGTGCCCCTCACCCCTTGCATCTGACGCAACACAAGATGAGCGAGAAAATTGCCAGCATCAAGCGCGTTGTCCGCACGCGTCATTAAATCAAAATCCATCAAAACCAGGCTGCGTGGCTGTTGCAGAAACTGCCCATCATGCAGGTCCCGGTGGGCAAGACCAAGGGTGCCCTCCGGCAAGTGTTCACCAACAGCCTCAATTCGGGCCAAACAGTCCTCGAACCCCGCAGGCAGCGTGGCGCCGGCACCCTGCAGACGGCTGGCTCGCGTCTTTACCACCGCCAGCTCATCCCAGGCGTGGAAGTCTTTCTCGCCAACTGAAGTGGCGTGTTCTTGAAAAGCACGCAACGCTTCGCCCGCCACATGGAACAAATCCATGCTCTCGGCTGAGACGGTCAGGGGCTCGCCCGTCTGATACGTCAACACCATGGATTGGGTCGGTATCTCATACTCGACAACCTCTGGCGTGATGACACCCATGCCCGTCAATCCAGAGTGAGCCAATTCGTACTTTTCCAGCATGCGTTCCAGTCTTCCTCGACGGAAACCCTTGAGGATGCGGGGCTTGTGCCCTGACCGATCGATCAAGGTGATTCGCTTGCCCGGGCGATAAGCGAGAACACGGACGTGTCGCCTGAAGCACTCATCCGCGAGACAGGCCGCCAAAGGGACTTTCAGGTCGTTTTCCGGCATCAGCTCCGAAAATTCTTCCCCTGTCCATTGAAACCAACGCCGTGCGCCACTGATTGCCAGCTCTATCTGGATCCCGGCTTTCCCGGTGACCTCCACCTTGATGGCATGATCCTCCGATCCGGGAAAGCAGAGTCTGGTCTCCGCATCAGCGAGGATAGCCTCTAGCGGCTGACTGGTCTCAGCTACGCTCATTTCCCTGCCTCGAGATATTGATCTTGCATGCTGGGCATCACCCGCCGAAGCACGGCGCGCGCGATATCTATCCAGGCATGGGCTTTGGCGTAATTGGCGGCGCCTTGTCCCAGGCCGCGCAACAAATCCGCCTCAGACACCAACCGCTCCAGCGAGTGCACCAGGGCGCGAGCATCACCTGCACGATAAACCAGACCGGTCTTTTCATGCTCGACGATCATGTCCAGATCGCCAAGATTCGGCACGATAGGCACCACACCACAAGCCATTGCCTCCATCAATTTCAGCGGGGAGAAGTAGAAAGGAACATCGGTTCCGTACGTTAAGGGAAGCAAATCAAAGGCCGCGACAAATGAAGGAATATCCTCGTGATCCTGCCACCCAACCCTCGAATAAGAACCCTCGGGCAGTTCCGAAAGCGCTTCAAAGCCACCATTACCCACGACCATCAGGTGCACCGGCCATCGGCGTTCCAACAACTGCTTAAACGCAGACACGAGGAGCTCGAAACCATGCCATGGACGTTCCCGGCCATGAAAACCCAGCACCAGGTGGCCAGGCGAAACATAAAGATCGCGAATGGTGTTACCGTCCACTTGAGCATGAAATCGCTCGGTGTCGATGCCATTGGGGCAGACCATCACCCGGTCAGGGGACGCGCCGCGCGAGTACGCGTATTCAGCCACCTGGCTGGAGACTGCAAGAATGCAGTCCGCCTGCTTGAACAGGAAATGATCTCTTGCACGCTCGACAGCCGTTTCCTGCCGGTCCCGATAGCGCGCGGCTTCATCGGCCAGCGGCGCGTTAATTTCGAGCACGTAGGGGATGCCGTTGGCTGCAGCAAAGCGGGCAGCCTCGTCCCGGCCCAACGCATAGCGCTCGTAAAGCATATCGAATGTCGGCCCATCGGGCTCTTCAAGGGCCTGCTTCAAAGCCTCAGGATCAGGGGTATCAACCGCCTTGATTTCGCAACCCAGTTGCCGAAAAGCATGCCTCATCGCTTGCAGATGCACCGCTGCTCCTTTCGCCCGCTCAGGAGAGATGCCTGAATCCTGGTTGACAGAGGCGATCCGAATCATGCGGCATCCCGCGTCAGGATGTTCTCGATAAGATGACGGATGCGCCCTGCGTTTTTAACGATGTCGAAACGCTCTTCGATCTGTTGCCGGGCGTTTCTCGCGATGCGAACCGCAAGGTCCGTATCCTGCAGCAACCGCTCGCAGGCGGTCGCGAGCCCCGCCGGGTCATGTTGCGGCACGGCCAATCCGGTTTCCTCGTGTTTCAAGACCTCCGGGATGCCCGTGACGTCGGTGGAGACGCACGGAGCACCCATGGCCATCGCCTCGAGCAAAATGGTGGGCAAGCCATCACGATCATTATTTGCCGCCACGACGCAGGGCGCAGCCAAAACAGCGGCATGATGCAACTTCTGACGAATGACGCCCTGGGGTTGAGGGCCAAGCATGGTGACATGGTCTTGCAAAGCCAATTCCAGAATCTGGGCCTGTAATTCCCTCTCTAACTCACCGCCACCCGCGATCTCGCACTGGAAAGACTGCCCACGATCCCGAAGCAGGCCGCAGGCGCTGATCAGATCGGTGAAACCCTTTTTCTCGACCAGCCTGCCAACCGCAAATATCAAAGGTGGCCTGTTGGCTGGTTCCCTAAAGGGAAATTCGTCCAGCGGCAGCCCGTTGTCGATATGTATTACTCTGTCCGCCGCCGCGCCATAGGTATCGCGCAGAAAGCGAATGTTGAAATCACTCACCGTAATCACACCGGCGGCATCCGCCAGTTTGCTGTTCAGCACCTCAGGGTCCACCGATTCGTGATAGATATCCTTGGCATGCGCGGTGAACGAATAGCTGATGCCCGCGATCTTGGCGGCCAGCCGCGAGGTGGTAGTGGCGATGGTTCCGAAATGCGCGTGCATATGGCCGATGCCCCGTTCCTGGACAAGGCAGGCCAACGCCAGCGCCTGCTGCAAATCTGAAGGAATCACCTTCGGATTGTCCGCAACAACTTCCCAAACAGAGGGGAACCGCTCCGCAGTGCGATGCAGTTGGTCGAGCAGACCCGCGGCCTTGCCGCTCGGCTTGGGAATCTGGATCACTTTGGAGCGGACTCGCGCCAGGGACTCGTGAAACCGGACATCATCCGATAAGCGCATGGAAATAATTTCCATGTTCACACCAGCAGCCTCATGAGCAAGGATCTCATTCATCACAAAAGTCTGTGAAAAGCGGGGATACACTTTGAGCACGTACGCGATTTTTTTATTCAACATCCTGTTACTTCCTCTTGACTCGCTCGCGCCTCGCGCCAGATCAAGTCGCATCGTTCCAGTAATGCCGAGATGACCTCCGGCCAGTTTTCTTTCCTCACACGAAAGGAATGATGCAACAGCCTGAACAGGGCCACGGCGATGAATCGCTGCAGTCCACCATTGGCGCGCATGCCGGTCTCTGACTGATATCCTTCCATGAACGCTGAAACCAACTCCGCGGCCGCGGTTGGGCTGATGGATCCGTCCAGAGCGTGAAACTCCATCCTGGCGATAAAAGACCCAAGGTCTTCCATGGGGTGCCCCATCCTGACCTCGTCGAAATCGATCATTGCCGCACCCTTTTGGGAAACAACGACCTGCTCGAAGTTGAAATCTCCATGCACCGGGGTGGATCTGGCCTCCTGCTGAAGCCACCACTGCTCAAACGCCAACGCCAGGGTGCGGGCCCTTTCTGTTTGCCCGGGCGAGATCATAGACAGATCATCAGCCAGCCTGGTCAGATCGCCCAAGTTCCGCCGTTGTTCGCTGGTCCTGAAGCCTTTATTCGCGCTCAGATGAAATCGGGCGAGTGCGCGACCGGCGGCAGAGCAACCTGTGGTATCCCCGCGCCCAACGGCTGAGGTCAGGCTCTCGCCGCTGATCCATTGCATCGCCATCGCGTTGCATGAGCGGGACCAGCCTGCCAGGGCAGGTATACCCACGCCGTCGACCTTGACCAATCGTTTGTGCACATGCCGGGACCGCTCATAACGTTGACGCGTCGTGAATTTAGCCACGACCCGGCCATTTTCCGGATGCGACAGAGCCGCGGTCAGGCGCCGCTCAGGCTTGTAACTCAATACTTCGCAGCTTGCGCCGCTCCAGTTGGGCCCTTTTTTGAAAATACGTTGCAGTATGGCGTCTCTATCGACTGCCGAAAACATCTGCCCCAGGCTGGCCAACGCGTTGTCGTTGGGTAGAAAGTTAATCTCCATCCCCAGTTCGGGGATTTGCAACCTGCCGATACCCAACTTGCTGTCCAGGTGCGCGCGCTCAGCCGATTTTTTCAGCTTTTGGGCCGCGCTTTGACCATGAGCCTTGGCGTAGCCAAAAACGGTGCGATCGCCGTACTCACACACCAGGCGAGCGATGCAATTCTCACCTGGCTTGAAACGTAAGTAGTCGACAGCCAGCCTGTCTGTTGGATTGAGCAGGCCATGATCAATCAGGATCGACTGCATCAACTCGGTATCGAGCAAGTGCGCAAGCCCGCTTATTGTGCGGTTCAGCCGAACAATTTCGGCATCCGCCTCGGCCAGCATCGGTTAGCGCACCACGCTGCGCAGCGCAGGTCGCTCCCCACGCATGGTGTTATCAGTCTCCACCCTGGCTCGCTTGAGCATCTCGCAGATCTTATCCACGCCATCCAGTGACGGGTACACGGATGGCCTCCGACCCTGTTCCAGCGCTGCCATAATCCTCTCCCTGAGCACCTCTGCGCTGGGATCAACCAGGCAGTCGGCCAGGCCCAACTGTTCCAGTCGTTTTGCCCGGATCAACTGCTCACGCCTGGGTACCTGACGTGGCAGCAAAATAGACGGAAGGCCACTCTGCATGATCTCACTACAGGTGTTGTATCCCGCCATGCTGACGACCGCGTCGGACTGCTGAAGCTTACTTGGAATGTTGGGCATGAACTGACTGACGCGGACCTGCTCAGCGAGGCCAAGACCATACACTCTTCTTTTTATGTCTCGGACCCATGGGTCCGATACCAGCGGTCCCGTCACGATATGACTATCCCACGGGACTGCTGCCAGTTCCAGCGCGTCAATGTATTTGTTGATGTGCCTGCCACCATCCTCACCACCGCCGGTAGTGACCATAACCCGCCGGCGCAAAGAGGGCACCGGCATCCGATCATCCAGATCGATGGGCGCGACAATGTAGCCCGTGAATTCGATTTTACTTCGATAGGGGCGGAGCGAGGCATAAGCTTCACTGGGGTCGAACACCATGGGGTCGCCATAGATAAAAATCCGGTCGTAGGCCTCGCGCAGCGCCCACTGCTGCTCCGGCTGATTCCAGGCTGCCTCCACCACCTTCGGTTCATCCAAGACATCACGCATGCCGTAAATCAGCAGGCAACCATCTTGTCGTGCCATTTGCAACATATCGAGCGCCTCGTTGAGCAGCCCGGTCAGTTGATGGTCAACGATGACAATGTGTGGTCTGAAGGAACGGTAGGCCTCGCTGATCAAGCGCGATCGCAGTTGTACGGCGTTCGAAACGTGCCCACCCAATTTGCGGGGCACATAGTTGCCATCGGCGTCTTTGCTCACAGCGGGAAGCTTCATCACATCGCACCCCTCTGATAGCTCAAACTGGGTAGCGCATGGCGAGCCGGTGACAATGAGTGTAGCTGCCTGGCTGTTTTTTCGCTGGATTGCGCCAGCGATCGCCAGGCTGCGGCGCAGATGACCCAGCCCCCACGAATCATGGCTGTACAGCAGTATTCGGGTGTGCTCTTCTGAAGTCATCGCCCTGCCGCTCCAAGCTCCCACTCAAATCGGCGCATGGAAAGCCTGTGACTCAGCACGATTTTTTTAGGTGACGCCAATCTCACTTCCCCTTGCTCTGAGACTTCCGTAAATGACTGATAACCAACGGGTATCGCACGCGCCCAGGGGCTGCTAACCGCCTGAATGCACGTACTTCAATCCCTCTCTTTTATTAACTAATGCTAAATTCAAAAACTATAGAAGTCATTAATTTTCGATGAACAATAGCAAAATAGCGGTAAGCGTGTTGATGACGCCTCAAGCACCTCAAACCATGCACTCATATCGTTTCTCCTGCGCGGTCAAGAGACGGTGCCTGAGCGAGGTTTCGCCACAGCCTTAGCGTCAGAGCGACACCTCCCACTGCAGACGAAAACGGTTTTTGTCCGCACCTCCAGCCGCGCTGTCAAAACGCAGCCAGGCGTACTCCGCGGTCAGCTTGTTTCTGTGTCCGTTGAAAAACCAGTTTGCGCCCAGCGTGAACTCGCGCTGCATGTCATCCCCGCCACCCTCATCTGGGTCTACCAGGGATAAACGGCCTGCGAACTCGAGTTCAGGGGGTATGGCGTTGAACCACTCGTTGAGGAAACTTCCCACCTGGATATAGCCACCGCGGTAGGTCCGGGCCCGGCCTGTGCTTCGGTCTCTCAGCTTTTTGACGTGGTACTCCTGCTGCCAGCTCAAACCCCGGTAATGCACGGCGGTTTCAAACAGGTACTGTCTCAGATCATGCGAGGCGTAGTCCCAACCCGGCAACTGCCCGCCGCCTGAGCCCGCGAACCTTGTGTATGGTGTTTTCCCATCGACGACCGCCACCGCGATGGAGCCGAGCGGGGTCTGTCTTCGCACAAGATCACCCTGACTGAATGGCAGTGGCTGACCCTGCGGATTCCATTGGTACCTGGCCAGCCAGAGACCGCTGTCTGATTCTGTTCCGCCGCCGCGACCCATACCTGAGAGATATTCCAGCCACCAGGAGGCGTCGGCGGCGCTGCCTTTTGCAAGACGCCCGCTGAGGGCGATACCGGGCTGCCGATCGATGGCAAACCAGTAGTTGGACAGCGATCTTTCCACCAATTGCATGTTGCCCGAAGAG
Organism: Lysobacterales bacterium; assembly: GCA_011524975.1. Lineage (GTDB taxonomy): Bacteria > Pseudomonadota > Gammaproteobacteria > Xanthomonadales > SZUA-36 > WTJD01. The sequence goes on along the minus strand of WTJD01000037.1, from coordinate 22,521 downwards.
TCGATCCGCTCGCGATTGAAATCCGACTTCCACTGACCGAGCCTCAGCGCGAGCCCATTACCGAACTTAAGCGTCGTGCGTAAATCGAGCAGCGCGGGGATCTGTTGATCATATTCGAAATACACATCCAGCCAGTCGAAGAACAGCGTGCCGCCGCCCTTGATGCGAGCGCGATTGAGTTCAAGCTCGGTATCTACATCCAACCGCAGATCTTGCGCGGCAACGGGTGAGGTGGGAAACGTGTCCAAACGGGTTTGGAGCCGAAACCCGAGCCACAGAGCGGTTGGCCCCTCAGGGTCGAACTCCAATCCCTTTTTTCCGTAGCGCCAGGAACTCCTCTCGGGGAGATCATCGTCCTCGCGGTGCTGCTCCTCTTCATTCAGTGCTACGGCATCGTCCCCAGGCTTTGCCTCCTGCGCGGGCTCCAACTGCGCGAGCGCCAATGGGCTGATGCCGGACAACCCGCTGATCAGCAGCAGCATCACGAAGCGCGTACACATCGGCCTGTTTTCAGCAGCACTCAAGCGGCTTCTCTCCTCCAGTGCAGGGCCAGGTCATGGTCTGTCCTGGAGATGGGCGTCACTCCTTGAACAGACAGGCCACTGCAAAATGCTCCGCGAGCTTTGACGATTCCCAGCGCCCAATGGGTCCGCCACAACAAGAGAAGAGCATAACAAATCAGGCGTTCACGCCCACAGTGGCATGAATTGAACCCAAGGCTCGAACCGCAGGCAGCAGATGGCTTGGACTGCCTGTCTCCACCGGGCCGAGCGTGATCAACTTTTGTCTTTGTTGAGCCCATCAAACCGGGGTCAGGTTCAAAAATATGGTGCTCAAGATCAATGAAAATCCCTAATATTCTTTGGTCAGACCGACAATCTGGGTAAGGTATCCACTCCAACAGAACAAGACAGGAACAGGCGGCCTCTTTTCGAGAAAACACGGCGGCCGCAGAAAAGGAGATTAATCAATGGACAAGACCTACCCGGTGCCTGCTCAACTGGCCGAAAGCGCCTGGATCGACAAGGCCGGCTACGAGGATATGTATCGTCGCTCGATCGAAGATAATGAAGGATTCTGGTCGGAGCAGGGCCAGCGTATTGACTGGATGAAGCCGTTTACGCAGGTCAAGGACGTGTCTTTTGACCGTGAAGACCTCCACATCCGCTGGTACCACGACGGTACGCTGAATGTCTGCGCAAACTGCATTGACCGTCACCTGCCGGAAAAAGCGGACCAGGTCGCCATTATCTGGGAGGGCGATGATCCTTCCGTTGACAGAAAAATCACTTATGCCGAGCTGCACGAATCGGTCTGCCGGTTTGCCAATGTTCTGAAAAAGCTGGGCATCGAGAAAGGAGACCGCGTCACCATCTATCTGCCCATGATTCCCGAGGCCGCTTACGCCATGCTGGCCTGCGCCCGCATCGGCGCCATCCACTCCGTGGTGTTCGGCGGCTTTTCGCCCGACGCCCTGGCCGGGCGCATCATCGATTGCGAGTCCAAGCTGGTCATAACCTCTGACGAAGGCGTGCGCGGCGGCCGCAAGATTCCATTGAAGAAAAATGTGGATGCCGCGGTGGCCATTGACGGCGTCACGGATGTGCTGGAAAGCGTGCTGGTGGTGCGCAAAACGGGCGCGGAAGTCGGATGGGACAACGACCGCGACGTCTGGCTGGACTCGCTCATGGCCGAGGTCAGCGCGGATTGCCCGCCGGTTGAGATGGGTGCCGAGGATCCGCTGTTCATCCTTTACACCTCCGGCTCCACCGGCAAGCCCAAGGGCGTGCTGCACACCACGGGCGGATACCTGGTTTACGCCGCCATGACCCATCAGTACGTGTTCGACTATCACCCCGGCGACATCTACTGGTGCACCGCCGATGTCGGCTGGGTCACCGGACACACCTACATCGTCTATGGTCCGCTGGCGAACGCCGCAACGACCCTGATGTTCGAAGGCGTGCCGAATTACCCTGACGCCAGCCGCTTCTGGCAGGTCTGCGACAAGCACCAGGTCAATATCTGTTACACGGCGCCCACGGCCATTCGCGCGCTGATGCGCGAGGGCGAGGAACCGGTGAAGGCCACTTCCCGCCAGTCGCTGCGACTGCTGGGCTCCGTGGGTGAGCCGATCAACCCGGAGGCCTGGGAGTGGTATTACCACGTGGTGGGCGACGGCCGCTGTCCGATCGTCGATACCTGGTGGCAGACGGAAACCGGCGGCATCCTGATTACACCGCTGGCCGGCGCCATGGCGCTGAAGCCCGGTTCCGCCACCCTGCCCTTCTTTGGGGTCAAGCCGGAGCTGGTCGATGCCGACGGCCATACCCTGGAGGGCGCCGCCGAGGGCAACCTGATCATCACCGACAGCTGGCCGGGCCAGATGCGCACGGTCTATGGCGACCATGAGCGTTTCGTCGAAACCTACTTCGCCACCTATCCCGGCACCTATTTCACGGGTGACGGCTGCCGGCGCGATGAGGACGGGTACTACTGGATCACGGGGCGCGTCGATGACGTGCTGAACGTTTCCGGGCATCGCATGGGTACCGCGGAAGTCGAGAGCGCGCTGGTGGCCCATGAAGCCGTTGCGGAGGCTGCCGTGGTGGGTTATCCCCATGAGATCAAGGGCCAGGGTATTTATGTGTATGTCACCACCGTGGCCGGCGTCGAACCCAGTGAGGAACTGCGCCAGGAACTGCGGCAGTGGGTGCGCAAGGAAATCGGCCCCATCGCATCGCCTGATCTCATCCAGTGGGCGCCCGGCCTGCCCAAGACGCGCTCGGGCAAGATCATGCGCCGCATCCTGCGCAAGATCGCCGCCAATGACTACACCGACCTCGGCGACACCTCGACCCTGGCCGACCCCGACGTGGTAGATAACCTGGTCAGTGAGAGGATGAACCGCTGAACCAGCCCTGATCGGCGGCGCGCGGCGGGAGCAGCAACCCCGTCCCGCACAGACAACGGGTGACCGACATTGACGGTCACCCGTTTTTTTATGCTGCCCGTGAGCCCGGAGGCCAACCAAGGTGGCTATGGTGCAGTAATATGTTTCGGGCAACAACCAGCGGAGAGCATGCTCATGAATGAACACGACAACGCGCGGGCCTACTGGAGAGCCACCCTCAGGCTGGTGACGGGATGCCTGATTGTGTGGTTTCTGGTGTCTTACGGCCTGGGCATACTCCTGGTGGATGAACTCAACCGCTTCAGCCTCGGTGGCTACCCGCTTGGATTCTGGTTTGCCCAGCAAGGGTCGATCTACGTCTTCGTGGTTCTGATCTTCTTCTACACCCATCGCATGAAGAAGCTGGATCGCAAATTCGACGTCCACGAAGACTGAGCGGGCACGATATGGATCTTCAAACAATGACCTATATCGTCGTGGGCCTCAGCTTTGCGCTGTATATCGGCATCGCCGTGTGGTCCAGGGCGTCGAGCACCGGTGAATTCTACGTCGCCGGCGCCGGTGTTCACCCGGTTGCGAACGGCATGGCCACCGCTGCGGACTGGATGTCCGCCGCCTCGTTTATTTCCATGGCCGGCCTGATCGCTTTTCTTGGCTATGACGCGTCGGTCTACCTGATGGGCTGGACCGGCGGTTATGTACTGCTGGCCCTGCTGCTGGCGCCCTATCTGCGCAAATTCGGAAAGTTCACCGTCCCCGAATTCATCGGCGACCGGTTTTATTCAAAGGGCGCGCGACTGGTTGCTGTCATCTGCCTGATCGTCGCCTCCGTCACCTACGTGATCGGCCAGATGCGCGGTGTCGGCGTGGCATTCGGCCGCTTTCTGGAGGTTCCCTTTGAAATCGGCGTGTACGTGGGCATGGGTATCGTCTTCATCTACGCCGTTCTGGGCGGAATGAAAGGCATCACCTATACCCAGATCGCGCAGTATTGCGTGTTGATATTCGCCTACACCGTTCCGGCCATCTTCATCTCGCTGAACCTCACCGGTCACTTTCTGCCACAGGTTGGCCTGGGCTCGACCATGGCCGACGGTTCGGGCGTCGCGCTGCTGGAAAAACTGGACCAGGTGGTGACGGATCTCGGTTTCGCGGCATTCACGGCGCAAAAGTGGCCTACCATCAACATTTTTCTGCTCACGCTGTCGCTGATGATCGGAACGGCTGGCCTGCCGCACGTAATTATCCGGTTTTTCACCGTACCCAAAGTCGCCGATGCCCGGGCATCGGCGGGTTGGGCCCTGGTGTTTATCGCGGTGCTCTACACCACGGCCCCGGCCGTGGGCGCGATGGCCCGGCTGAACCTGATGAGCACGATTCAGACAGGGCCGGTAGGGGAAGAAACGGCCAACATCGAAGTCGCTCAAGTGCCCAGGTGGATGGAGCACTGGAGGACCACCGGACTGCTCGACTGGAAAGACAAAAACGGTGACGGGCGCATCCAGTATTACGATGAAGGCGGCATGGGCGGCAAAGCGGATACGTTTGGCTGGCAAGGCAACGAGATGACCAAGGTCGACCGTGACATCATGGTGCTGGCCAATCCGGAAATCGCCAAACTGCCCAACTGGGTCATCGCGCTGGTTGCCGCCGGTGGGCTGGCCGCCGCGCTGTCGACCGCGGCCGGCCTGTTGCTGGCCATCTCATCCGCCATCTCCCATGACTTGATCAAAGGCATGATCGCGCCGGGCATTTCGGAAAAAAGGGAATTGCTGGCCAGCCGTATTTCGATGGCGGCCGCGATCATCCTGGCGGGCTACCTGGGGCTGAACCCGCCCGGCTTCGCGGCCCAGGTGGTGGCGCTGGCTTTCGGGCTGGCGGCATCCTCGATTTTCCCCGCGCTCATGATGGGCATATTCAACAAGCGCATGAACCGGGAGGGCGCGATCGCGGGCATGCTCGTAGGCCTGTTCTCGACCTTGATTTACATATTCTGGTTCAAGGGATGGTTCTTCATACCCGATACCGCCATGGCGAAAGATTCTGTCGACCACTGGCTCATGGGCATCTCACCGGAGGCCTTTGGCGCCGTCGGCGCCGGGCTCAACTTCACGGTCGCTTACATCGTTTCCAGGGCCACAGCACCGCCCCCGGATGAGATCCAGCACCTGGTGGAAGATATTCGCATTCCACGGAGCGCAGGCTCGCCCGAGCGCCATTAGAGACCGATGGCGCGATCGCCCGAGCGCCGCTTTACTTGACCCGCCGGGTTTTCATCGGCTGACGCCGGCGTACAATTTCCCTATGCACGATGTCTCGCTGGCGACAGGATTTCTGCAGGGATTTCCGCCATTCGACGCCCTTTCCCCGGGCGAGTTGGAGGCCCTCGCGCGCGGCCTCTCGGCCGCCTATTACGCCCGCGACACCTTTATTCTCGCCTCCCGGCCACCCCCCGGGCTGGCCATCATTCGCAAAGGCGCGGTTCGACTGGTCGATGAAAATCAAAGCTTCCTGGACAAACGTTCAGAGGGTGGTCTGTTTGGACATCAGATTCACTTTCATGGAAGCGAAAGCGAATACCGGGCTGAAGCTGCAGAGGACAGCCTGATCTGGCATTTGAGCCAGGAGGATTTCGAGCGGGTATTGGCAGACAACGCGACGTTCGCGGCTTACTTCGAAAATCTGCCGCGGTTTCGTGTGCGGGCGGCCCTTGACCCGCCTGGCCGAGCCACGCAAATCCTGGAACTGATCCATCGCGATCCCGTCACTTTGCAGGCCGCGCGCAGCATTCGCGAGGCCGCCCGCCTGATGAGCGAGGAGCGCGTTTCCAGCGTCCTGATCATGCGGGGTGATGAACTGAAGGGCATCGTCACCGACAAGGACCTGCGTGACCGGGTGCTGGCCGCCGGCCTGGATCCGTCCGAAACCGTCGAGCGCGTCATGACTCGAGACCCCGAAACGCTCGCCTGCTCTGGAGATGTGGATCAGGCGCTGCTGGCCATGATTCGCGGGAATTTTCGCCATTTGCCGGTCATGGATGGCCATGACCGGGTCACCGGCCTCGTCACCGCCGGCGATTTGCTGCGTGCGCAGTCTGAGCATCCACTGAGGATGGTCAGCGACATCCACAAGCAAGGCAGCCTGGATGCGCTGATCCGGCTCAGTGACCGGCTGCCATCGCTGTTCATACGCCTGCTCGGCATGGGCCGGAACGTGGAGCAGACCGAGCGCCTGGTGACCCATATCACGGACGCTTTTACCGCGCGCCTGATCCAGCTGGGGCAACAACAACTCGGGCCGGCGCCCATGCCGTTCGCCTGGGTCGCGTTGGGTTCCCAGGCCAGGGAGGAACAGGCGCCGGGAAGCGACCAGGACAATGGCCTGATTCTCGCCAGGGAACCGAACCATCACGAATCAGAGTACTTCAGCCAACTGGCCGACTTCGTCTGCGGCGGCCTCGATCAGCTCGGTTACCATTACTGCCCGGGCGAGGTCATGGCCATGAACGCGCGCTGGCGGGTTTCCCTGCGAGACTGGATGCGTCACTTCGATGGGTGGATCGAGGAGGGAGATCCCAAGTCGGTCATGTTCTGCGGCATTTTCTTTGACATGCGCTGCGTCCATGGGGACGCCCAGCTGGTGGACACCCTGCTGGACCATGCCGTCGGCCGAGCGCGTGATCACCAGATTTTTCGCAGGTTCATGGCCACCAACATCGCCCGTCACCGGCCGCCGATCGGCTTCTTCCGCCAATTTGTGCAGGAGGACGACGGGTCGCACAGTGAGGGGCTCAACCTGAAGCATCGCGGCATGGTGCCCATCACGGAACTGGCGCGAATCCGCGCGCTGGAGAGCGGTATCACCGCGCCCAATACCTTTGCCCGGCTGCGCCTCGCGGCAGAGCTTGGCGGCATCGCGGAAGCCGATGCCGACAGCCTCCGGGACGCCCTGACCCTGATCAACCGCGTTCGTCTGTCCCACCAGGCGGAGCAACTGGCGGCGGGCGATCCGCCAGGCCATTTTGTCCCGATTGAATCGCTGTCGCCGCTGATGCGTCGAAACCTGAAGGCGGCCTTTCTGTTGGTGGTCCACGCACAAAGCGCGCTCAGCCTGCGCTACCAGGTACGTTGATGCTGCGGCGCTGGGGCCACGCGCGTCGCTGTCAAAGGCGCGCGCGCCATTGCTCCAACAGCGTCATCGCCAACTACCTCGAGGCCTGCGCCGTGCTGGAGCCGGACCAGCCCGGCAACACCCCCATGATCGCTGTCGACCTGGAGCTGACGGGCCTCGATCACCGCAAGGATCGCATCATCGCCATTGGCTGGACCCTGATCGATGAGGGGAAAATCCGGTTTGGCAGCAATCGGCAGGTCCTGATCTCAACCGGGCAAAGTGTGGGCCCCAGCGCGGAGATCCATGAAATGCTCGATTCGGAGCTGGCCGGGGGCGAGCGCATCGAACAGGGCCTCGAAGCCCTGTTCCGCGCGGGTACCGGCCGGCTGTGGCTCTTCCACCACGCGCGCCTCGACCTGGCTTCCCTCAGGGCGGCCGTGCATGCGTGGACCGGAACCAAGCCGGGCTTTATCGTGCTCGATACCCTGGACATTGAAAAACGTCAGCGTCTGCGGCGGAATGTCCCGCCGCGGCAGGGTCAGCTGCAGCTTGGGCGGCTACGCAGTGAATACAGGCTGCCCCCTTACCCTGGGCACAACGCGCTCAACGACGCCATTGCCACCGCCGAACTGGCGCTGGCGATGGCCGCCAGGGCGCAATCCGGCGGAGCCTTGGATCTCAGGCGTTATCGTCGTTATTTTTGAAACTGCGGCGGTCCGCATTCGCCAGGCTGCCGGCCCATGCGGGCATTGCCCGGTCGCGGCGGCCAGATCAGCGACTCGCTCAATCAATCCGCGGATTGCTCCTCCAACAAGCGTGACAGACCTCGAAGCCCGGCCTTCATCTCCCTCCGCACGATAAACCGCACCAGCTGCCAGTCCAGCAGCCTGCCTAGCAGCCCCAGGTTCATGTCGTATTCCACCCGGGTGACAACCCGGGTTCCGCAGCCGTTTTGCCGGATGGCCCATGATTCGTTAACCCGGATCATGGGAAAAGGGGCGCGCAGCACGTTGAAGCTGATGCCGGCCCCCTCGGCCCAGCCAGTCACGACTTCCTCGAACTGGAAACCCCAGGCATGACGCATTCTTCGCCGCGTTCCAATGCCCGTCTCTTTCTCACCGATCAACTGGCAGGATTTCATATTGGGCGCCCATCGATCGACCCGCCCGAAATCCGCCAGCACGGTCCAAACGGCCCCGGTCGTGGCTTTGATAACGGCCTGCTCAGTCAGTGCTCGCATGCATGCATTATCGATAACTGATTTAAACAGTAATTGACTTATGTCTTATCAGAGTGCCGTCGCTTCAGGCATAGAATGTGGTTCAATCAGAACTCTGCACGGGGAGCAACCATGAGTTTCTCCAGGCAGTCCTCCGTCGCGGACTCGTTCGCGGATTTTGAAGGGAACGAGAGCAGGGGTTTCGCGCTGGAAGACGGATCTCGAATCGCGGTCGTCGGCGGCGGCCCGGCAGGGTCTTTTTTTTCCTACTTCCTGCTGAAGATGGCGGATGCCGTGGACCTCGACATCGAGGTCGACATCTTCGAGCCTCGTTCATTTCACCGCTGTGGGCCGGCTGGCTGCAATCACTGCGGCGGCGTGGTGTCGGAGTCGCTGGTTCAGATCCTGGCCGCCGAGGGCATTGTTCTGCCCCGCAGCGTGGTTCAACGCGGCGTTGAGTCCTACGAAGTGCATATGGACGTTGGTGACGTGGCCATCGCCAGCCCCGTGCAGGAGCAGCGTATTGCCGCCTTGTATCGAGGCAATGGTCCGCGGGAGGGCGAAGACGCCAGGCTGGAGAGTTTCGACGGCTTTTTGCTCGGCCTGGCCATGGATTGGGGCGCCTCCATCGCCCCACGACTGATCACCGGCATCGAATGGCCAGGCGGGCGTCCTGAGCTCCAGTTTGCCGACAGCGCCTCGGCTGCATACGACCTGATCGCCGTCGCGACCGGGGTCAACAGCCAGTTCATCAACCTGCTGGAAGACCACCCTGCCGGGTTTCAGCCCCCCAAGACGACCCGTGGCTATATCTGCGAGTTCCGCGCCACGGAAGCCGAGATTCGCGAAATCCTGGGGCGCTCGGTCCATGTTTTCCTGCTGACAATCCCCCGGTTCGAGTTCGCCGCGATCATACCCAAAGGGGAATTCGCGACCGTGGTGATGGTCGGAGAGGATATTGACGAGGAACTGGTCCAGGCTTTCCTCACCGACCCGGTCGTGCAAAGCGTTTTTCCCACCGACCGCATTCCCTGCGTCTGCAGTTGCCGGCCGCAAATCAACCTTGGAGCGCGCAAGCGGCCCTACGGCGACCGGATCGTGCTGGTGGGGGACAGCGGCGTCACCCGGCTGTTCAAGGACGGGATCGGGGCGGCGCTCAGGACCGGCAAGGCCGCAGCAACAACCGCGATATTCCACGGGGTGTCCCGCGAGGATTTCAGGCGCCATTTCTGGCCGGCCTGCCAGGCCATCGCCCGGGATAACGCGGTCGGGCGCCTGATGTTCGCCACCAACGAGATCATGAAGAAATCCCGTGTCACCCGGCGCGCCATTTTGGCCATGGCGCAGAGGGAGCAGGCAACAACGGGCGCCAGACCACACATGAGTTCATTGCTGTGGAACATGTTCACCGGCAGCGAGCCGTACACCGAAATGTTCAAGGGCACGCTGCACCCCGGCTTTATCCGTCATTTTTTGACCAGCCTCGCGGCGAGCCTCAAGCCGCGACGGCCGCGGGCCGGTCCGGTCTAGCAGGAGGAGAAAATGGTTCGGGGCGCGTTGGGAAAATCCTATTCAGACGGTGAAGAAATTATTCGCCAGGGCAACGTGGGAGAGAGCATGTACGTGGTCCAATCGGGGCGCGTGGAAGTCATCCAGAGCACGCCAGGAGGTGAAACCCAACACCTCGCCTTCCTGGAGGCGGGCGATTTCTTCGGTGAAATGGCCATTTTCGAGAAACAGAGGAGGTCCGCGACCGTCAGGGCAAGCGGGCAAGCCAGGGTGCTCAAGATTGACAAGAAAACCCTGCTCAGGCGCATCCGGGAAGACCCGCTGCTGGCTGTCAATCTCCTCAAGACCATGTCACACAGGATTCGGGAACTGGACGCTGAGCTGTCACAGTGCCGGGGCGCGGGGACATGACCCCGGCCCGCAAAACACCGCGGGGACCAGCGCCAACCCTGAGGCCGATCGCGCCAAGCTATCATCCGCGCCAAACTGAAAAAACACCGCCCTGCCAGACCGGCTGCCCCAATTGCGGAGACATACGCGGCTGGATAGGGACGGTGGCCCAACGGGCAAAGCTTGGGCTGTCCAGGGAAGACGCGTATGAGCGGGCCTGGCGGATCATTACCGACGTCAATCCTTTTCCGTCGACACTGGGGCGGATCTGCCCCCACCCTTGCGAGACCCACTGCAACCGAAACCAAAAAGATGAACCACTCGCCATCAACGCCCTTGAGCGCTTTCTTGGCGACTTCGCCATCGACCAGCAACTGCAGCTGTCCCGCAAGCGCTCAGCGACCGGGGGCGCCTGTGTCGGGGTGATCGGCGCGGGGCCCTCCGGCCTGTCCTTCGCCTACCAGCTGGCCCGCAGAGGCCACCGGGTCACCGTTTATGACGCCCGTGACCAGGCGGGGGGCATGCTGCGCTACGGTGTTCCGGATTACCGCCTGCCCCAGGATGTGCTGGACGCGGAAATTGCAAGGATCGTCAACCTGGGTGTGGAGCTGAGGCTGGGCGTGCGCGTCGGCCGGGACGTCTCCCTGCAAGATCTGCGCGCACGCTACGACGGCATTTACCTGGGCATTGGCGCCCAGGAGGGTCGCGCCTTGCGGATACGGGGCGCCGAAGGCAAAGGCGTCATGATCGGCACCGACTATCTTGCCGCTGTCAACCAGGCCAATGCCCCTGAACTGGGCGAACACGTGCTGGTGATCGGGGGCGGTAACTCAGCCATCGACGCCGCGCGCAGCGCCCGACGGCAAGGCGCCTCGGTCACCATCGTCTATCGGCGAACGCGTAAGGAAATGCCCGCCAGCCAACATGAAGTCGATGACGCCCTGGCAGAGGGCGTGCAGTTGCTGGAGTTGAGCGCGCCGCTGGAGATTCGTCGCGATTCCGAGTCGCGCCCGCGCGAGATGCTCCTCCAGCGCATGCAACTGGGAGCCACCGATGCATCCGGACGGCGCGGGCCGGTACCGGTTGCCGGCTCGGAATTCACCCTGCCGGCGCGGACGGTGGTGATGGCGATATCACAGCGACCGTTGCTGAACGGTCTGTCGGAACTGGACCACAGCGGAGACTGGCTCATCGCAGATGCCAGGGGCACGGTCAGCGAGAACGTCTATGCCGGCGGGGACGTGCTTGGACTGGGCATCGCCGGTAACGCCATTGTCCAGGGCCGGCGAGCGGCCGAATCCTTGCACGCGCGGCTGGTTGAAGGGGTTCAGGATGACCCATCCCTGCCGAGGCCGGGAATTGGGCCTGAAAGCATCAAATTTGAAAGCCGGGAAGCCAGCGCCGCGACGCGCAAACCGGAACTGCCGCCCCGCGAGCGCGTGGGTATGAACATGGCGGAAGTGTCGGGAAACATCTCGGAGCAGGCATTCCTGGCAGAAACCCAAAGGTGTTTCTCCTGCGGCTCATGCTTTGGCTGCGAGCAGTGCCAAATGTACTGCACCAAGGGCTGTTTCATCCGCGTCGAAGAGCCGGAACCCGGCATGTATTTCACGCTGAACCTGGACCAGTGCCAGGCATGTGGAAAATGCGTGGAGGTCTGCCCCTGCGGCTTCCTGGATTTGACGCAAAGCTAGGGCTTCGCGGTCAGTTGCTGATCCGTTGCTCGCGCTCCGGTCGCGTGTGCTGAGTCTCGCCCCGCGCGTCTCCGATATCGCGCTTCAGTATATCCAAGGCCCTTTGAATGTCCGCGGGGTCCATCGGGTCCCAGCGCTTCATCAGCGCTTCCAGGTTGTCCAGCAATGCGTGGTTGGTCGCGCCGTACACGTTGAGATGGCCCAGCTTCCTGCCGGGACGAACCTCTTTGCCGTACCAGTGCAGCCGCGTTTTCCCCAGGTCCAGCCAGGCGGGGTCAAAAGCCGTGCCCACGAGATTCAGCATGGCGGTGTTTCGGGTGGTCTCAGGAACCGTCAGCGGCAGGTTGGCCAGCGCCCTCACGTGCATCTCAAACTGGTCAATACTGGCGCCCTCCTGGGTCCAGTGTCCGCTGTTGTGAACACGCGGCGCCAGTTCGTTCACCAGCAGTCGGCCGGACTCTTCGAAACACTCCATGGCCATGACACCGACATAATCAAGCGCGTCCATGATCCGACGCAGCATGTCTTCGGCCTCAGCCTGCTGACCGGGTGCCAACTCGCCCGGCGCGATCGTACACACGAGCATCCCATGGCGATGTTCGTTTTCCACCAGGGGGTAAAAAACACAGTCACCGCGCCGGTTGCGCGCACCGACCAGCGAAACCTCCCGCTCAAAGGCCACTACCCGCTCGGCAATCAGCTGGCCGGGCACCGCTTCGGCAGGCACTTCGGGTTGCGGGTCATTGATCCGCCATTGCCCGCGACCGTCATAACCCCCCGTGGCGGCCTTGAGCACCAGGCCGAGCCCCACTCGATGCTGCAGCTCCGCGAGGTCTGCCCGATCACGGACGGTCAGCCACTCCGAGGTGGCAATGCCCAATTCATCCAGGAACGACTTCTGGCGACGCCGGTCTGCGAGACAATGGAGCGTGTTGGCCAGCTTGAATCCGGGATGGCTGTCGAAAGCCTGGAGAACGGCACGGTCCGGGAAGTGCTCCCGCTCCACCGTGACATGGTCATACGCTTCACCCCGCCAATCGGAGGGCAGCGGTTCGGGGGTGGGCGAGGTTCCACGCAACAAAGTCCAGTTTTCGGGATCGAGGCGATCCAGCTGCACACCCAGGCGAGAGGCGGCCGCCGCCATCATGAGGCCCAACTGGCCCGATCCGAGCACCAGGACGCGCGTCATGCTGATTAATCCCGAGGATCCGGATGCCGCAGGACATCTTCGCTGCGTGATTCACGCCAGCCCACCAGCCTGCCCTGCAGGTCAGTATCCGTGGTGGCCAGGATCTGCGCGGCATATAGCCCCGCGTTGAAGGCCCCGGCACCGCCGATCGCCAGGGTGCCCACGGCGACCCCACGCGGCATTTGCACGATGGAGAGCAGACTGTCCATTCCGCTCAAGGCAGCGCTTCGCACCGGCACGCCCAGCACGGGTAACGGCGTCATGGCGGCAATCATGCCTGGCAGATGGGCAGCCCCACCCGCGCCCGCGATGATGATTTTGAAACCACGCTCAGCGGCTTCTTCCGCGAAACGATACATTTTGCCCGGTGTGCGGTGGGCGGAAACAACCTCGACATGGTAGGGGACGCCCAGCTCGTCGAGCACGTCGGCCGCTTCCTTCATGGTGGGCCAGTCGCTGTTCGATCCCATGACAATGGCGATTTCGGGTGATGCGTTCATTACTGTCTTTTCATGCCTGGTCGATAATCAATCACTGGTGGTCAACGCTGATGCCGATTGGCCCATGAGCCCCGGCGGCCTGCGGCTGCGTGTATTGTAATGGGTGGCATGGCAAGCGACAAAAATAAACCGCGCTCAGCGCGGCTCATGGAGCCAGAAAATTTCCTGATATGACTCAATGCGCAAGCTTCCATCGTTGTTCCGGATGCGGGTTAAGCTATGTGCGAAGAAAGGAGAAATCAGTGATGCAAGCTATCCGTATGTGTGCGGCCATTTTCCTGGGGCTGTCTTTCGCCCCGGGCTTCGCGAGCCCCGAGCCCCCGACGGGTCAGGGCAGTTACTCCGACCTGATCGGCCTGTTCGATGAATTCGAGACCTGGCGCAATCCGCCCATCGGGCGTTACCAGGATTACGGCGCTGCGGCCGTCACGGAGCGGCTGGACGAATTGACCGGACTCCGCGAGCGTATGCTGGACATGAACGTCAGGGCGTGGACGCTGCCTCAGCAGGTGGATTACCTGGCGGTACGCTCGCGCCTCGACCAGGAATGGTTTCGGTACCGGGTCAGCAGACCATGGGCGCGAGACCCCGGATTCTATGTCGATCGCATGCTGCGGGTGGCCTTCGTGGAACTGCCGGTGCCGCAGGGAGAACGGGAAGAGGTTAGGAACCGCCTTCGGGCGATTCCGGATTGGGTCGAACACGCCAAAGCCAATTTGACGAACGTGGCCGCGGACTACGCCGACCTGGCCTTGCACAATCTGACCAGGGCCGACGGCGTGGGTCACGGCCATCCTTACCGGGCCTCCCCGCCCGCCGGCGTTCTGGGCTGGTTTGACGACTTGCTGGGACGCGCTCATCTGCAACCTGAACTGAAACCGGATATCGAGGCCGCGCGGGACGCGGTGCGTTCTTTCCTGGACTGGCTGCGCTCCAACCGCGCGACGATGACCACCGATGCCGGGGTTGGAAAGGCCCATTTCGACTGGTATCTGCGCCAGGTCAAGCTGATGCCATACACCAGTGATGAGGTGGTGACCCTGGGACAACGGGAACTGGATCGCCTCTGGTCTTTGTACGCCCTCGAACGACACCGGAACCGGGCGCTGCCCGAGTTGGTCATTTCCGATTCGGCCGAAGAGTACCAGGCCAGGATTGAGCGCACCGACCAGCATGTTCGCGCATTCCTGGAAGAACAAAACATCCTGACCATTCCGGATTTCATCGGCGAACTGGATACCAACGCCCCATGGATCGTGCGGCCGAATGGTCCGAACTTCTGGGAGCAGGTCCAGTTTCGCGACCCGCACCCGGACCATCTGCACGCGGTGATACCGGGCCATCGCTTCGATCGCCTGTTGGCGCAAAACGTCGACCACCCCATCCGCAGCCGAATGTTCAGCGGGGCCCGGGCTGAGGGCTGGGCGGTGTACCTCGAGGAAGCCATGCTGCACGCCGGCATGTTTGAGGACCTGCCCCGCGTGCGGGAGCTGATCTACATCTTCGGTATATTTCGCGCCGCTCGCGTTCCCGCAGACGTCTGGCTGCAGTTGAACAGGATGTCGGTTGCCCAGGTGGTCGATTACTGGCTGGAGCGGGTGCCCTACCTCGATCGGGACGTCGCCCGCGTGGATGCCGAGATTTACCTCCGCAGGCCACCGGGCTATGGCCTGGGATACACCATCGGCATGTTGCAGATGCAGCATTTGCTGGCAGAACAAAGACGCCAGCAGGGGGACGCATTTAAGCTGGGCGCCTTCCATGACGAGTTCCTGGGCAAGGGATGGCTACCCATCGCGCTGATTCGGTGGGAAATGACCGGGCTGGATGACGAGATCCGGGCTTTCTGGGACTGGCAGCCCCTACCCTGAGGCGGGACGAAGACTGCGCCGGACAGGCTCGGGCGGGCCTCATCGGTTAAAATAGGCGTACCCCGCGCGGTGACCCTGCACCTGCGCGCCAGGGATATTCAGAGAGGTGATTGCTTGAAGAAAATAGTGATTGTTGGCGGCGGAACCGCAGGCTGGATGACCGCCTGCCTCATGGCCGACAAGTGGTTGCCTGACCAGGCGGAGATCACGCTGGTGGAGTCGGAAAACATCGGCATCATTGGTGTGGGCGAGGGTTCGACGCCCTACCTGAAAACGTTCTTTGAACACCTGGGCATCGAAGAATCCGAGTGGATGCCGGTGTGTAATGCCACCTACAAGGCCGGCATCTCTTTTGGCGGCTGGTCCACCCGCAAAGGCCATGAAGCCTACTTTCACCCGTTTCAGACCGATCTCGACGGCCGGTCAATGCCGCTGTTCGAAGCCAACGCGCTGCTGCGCCGGCAGGGCGTGGCCGTTGAGACCAGGCCGGATGTGCTGTTTCTGAATGCCGTCATCGCGCGGAAAAAGCTGGCGCCGAAGCCCGCTGAGCATTTCCCCTTCTCAATCACCTACGGCTACCACTTCGAATCAGCCAAGCTGGGCCACTTTCTCCGCGACCGGGCCAAGGCCATGGGTGTTCATCACGTCATCGCCGATGTCGTGGAGGTGAAGCAGGCTGAGAGCGGCGACATCGCGTCGGTGGAGACCCGGTGCGGCCAGTCCCTGGCGGGTGACTGTTTTGTCGATTGCTCCGGGTTCAGGGGCATGCTGATCCAGCAGAAGCTGGGTTCGCGCTTCATCAGCTTCGAGAAAAACCTGTTCAACGACTCGGCCATCGCCATTCCCACGCCCATTGATGACGACATCCCCTGCCAGACCGAATCCAACGCCATGAAACACGGCTGGGCCTGGAAGATTCCGCTGCGCAATCGCTACGGAAACGGCTATGTGTACAGCAGCGAGTACTGCTCACACGACGACGCCGAAACAGAGATCCGGGAGCACCTTGGCCTGCTCGATGACGAGGTCGAAGCACGCCGCGTACCGATGAAAGTCGGGCGGCTGGCGGAGAACTGGAAGAAAAATTGTGTCGCGGTGGGCCTGAGCCAGGGTTTTATAGAACCGCTGGAAGCCACGGGCCTGCAATTCATCCAGAGCACCATCATCGAATTCATGTCGGCCTATGAAAAAGGCGACTTCGGCCACGCCAACCGCAACCGTTTCAACGACAGGATCGCGACCAACTTCGAGCGGATTCGGGACTACATCGTGTTGCACTATTACACCAATTCCCGCAATGACACGGAATACTGGAAGGCCAATCAGCGCAATCCGGATATTTCAGACAAGCTGCGGGCCATGGTCGAGACCTGGACCCAACTCGGCAACATCACCGAGGAACTCAAGAAACAGGGCATCCAGCAATACTACCAGTCGATCTCCTGGCACAGCCTGCTGGCCGGCATGGGCATTTTCCCGGACGCCAGGATCACCCATGATCAGGTCGTGGCCGAACAGGGGGATCGCCTGGAACAGCTGCAGACCTTCCTGGACAAATGCTCGCTCAACTTCATGCCGCATCGCGCGTACCTGGAAACGCAACAGGCCTGAAGATCACTCAGTTCGCGATTTCCAACTCCGCGCCATAAAGACGGCTGGCATCGAAATCGCGAACCGCGTACCTGAGCAGCACGCGCTTGCTGGGGCGCAGCGTCGCCTGAAAAATCTCTACACCATTTTCAATCACCCGGATGGGCCGGGAGAAATCGAACTGGTCGGGGGAGAGCAATAACGAATACCTGGCCACCCCGAGGTTCTGGACCGCAATCGTATTGTCCGTCCGGGCAAGCTCGATCATGCCCGTATGGCTTCGGGTCGGTTTCATTCCGCTCAGGGCATCCAGGCGGGTGTCCCGCTCTGAGTACGGCAGCAATTCATGGACCTGCAGCCAGGCGTTGCGATGCTGCCGGCTGCCGGCCTCGTACTGCCAGGTCAGCCGGTCGGGATGGGTGGCTCTGCGGGTCTCGGACACGAATGTCCGGATTCGCGGCATCGCGCGCTTGAGGGCATTCAGATCATGTCCTCCGTAGGGGTCTGCCACCAGCTCGATATCAATGTCGAGTTCGCGAAACGCGTCCACGAAATACCTCATATTTTCAACCGGATACAGCGGATCTTTCTCTGTATTGAAGGCCAGGATTTTCAACGCCCTCAGGTTGATGGGATAAACATTCTCATCGAGATAAACCCGACTGCTCTGCAACACGCCCGGATAGCCGATCACCGAAATGAACGCCGCATAGGGCGTCGGATGGGTTGCCGCCTGGTAGAAGCCACCCGTGGCGCCATCCGAAACACCCAGCAGTGATACGCGGTCCGGGTCGATATGAAAATCCGCCTTGACGTGCTGGATGATCCTCTCGAGATTGGCTGCCTGGACCGGTGTCCACCACTTGGCTTCGGTCCAGCCGGAAGGGTAAACCTGAATGGCCTCGCCGATGATCATCTCGGGATCCGCGCTGTTGCGGCCCATCATGTGGGTCGGCTTTTTGCGGCTCACCGAACCATGCAGAAATACAACCAGAGGATAGGCACGCGCGGCGTCATAATCATCCGGCAGAAGAATGGCGTACGGAAAACGCTCCTTGCGCGCGCCCAGGGTGTGTCGCCTGATGACGCCGGTCTGGTCAGGTCGAGGTTTGGCGGGCGGATTGGCCAGGGCATGATACAGCTGCTCGAACGAAAGAGCAGACGTATCCAGCGCGTCGATGACCGCCTGGCGCTCTTCGGGGTCGCCAGCGGCATGAAAATCATGCGTCCAGTCCGCGTGAGGCCGCTGGCCCGGCAGCGCCGCCAGCAGCCACAGCAACAAAAACGCTGGCCATCTGATCATCGGCAGAGCGGTCCGGCGCCTTTTGCTTTCAACCAGAATTCGATCAGTGCCCTCCATGACGGCCACCCGTCGCCCATGTGCATGAATCATTATAGGCACGCGGGATCAGCGGCCACCAAGGCCCACAGGTCATGGTTTGACGACGGCCGGGGTCTCGGTTGGCCCCGGGCAGCGAGGATCAGGCCTGTTCGGGAATTTCTCTCAGCACCGCCTGCAGGAACCCCCAGAATTTCTGCACCGAACTGACCTGAACTTTCTCATCCGGGGAATGCGCGCCTCGAATATTGGGTCCGAAAGAGATCATCTGCATGTCGGGGTAGGCCTTGCCCAGAATGCCGCATTCAAGGCCCGCGTGACAGGCAAGGATCGGTGCTTCCCGGCCAAAACGCTCCCGGTACAAACGGCTCACCAGCCTGACAATCGGCGCATCCGGCGTGGGTTTCCAGCCCGGATACTCGCCACTGAGCGATACCTCGGCGCCGATCAGCTCGAACAATGCGCGGATGTCTTCCGCGTGACTGATCTTCTCCGAGTCCACCGACCCCCGGGTCAGGCACAGTGCTTCGTAGCGACCATCATTGACCCGCACCCGGGCCAGGTTGTTGGATGTCTGCACCAGGTTGTCAACATCCGGGCTCATTCGGAAAATGCCGCTGGGGCAGGCCGCTATGGCCCGCAGGATTTCATCCTGGCTGGCAGGATCCATCAAGGCGGCTGGTCCAGCGGCGGCTTCCAGGGTGATGTCCAGGCCCGGGTCCGTCGACCGGTACTCGGCGTAAAGTTCTTTTGCCGCCACCGG
Organism: Lysobacterales bacterium; assembly: GCA_011524975.1. Taxonomy (GTDB): domain Bacteria; phylum Pseudomonadota; class Gammaproteobacteria; order Xanthomonadales; family SZUA-36; genus WTJD01. The sequence goes on along the minus strand of WTJD01000037.1, from coordinate 3,430 downwards.
CAGCCACTCATCCATGCCCTCCGCCGCTTCCGAGGACAGCCAGATGACCGCGCTCGCCTCGCGGGGAATGGCGTTACGCAGCCCGCCGGCATCGATTTCAGCCACGCGAGTCCCGATCGTCGCCTGCGCGGCCATCAACAATCGATTGAGCAGCTTGTTGGCGTTGGCCCGCCCGCGATGAATGTCCATACCGGAATGCCCGCCGGTCAGCCCGCGGACCACCAGCCGACGTGCAAGGCCGCCGGCAGGTACTTCGGTGGTGGGGTAGGCGCCGCGGGCGGTCACGTCCACACCACCGGCGCAACCGATGGTGATCTCCTCGTCATCCTCTGAATCCAGGTTCAGCAGGATCTCACCGGTCAACAGCCCGGGCGCGAGCCCCTTGGCGCCGGTCATGCCGGTCTCTTCATCGATCGTGAAAAGCGCCTCGATCGGCGGGTGTGCAATGTCGTCTGAAGCGAGAATGGCCATGGCGCTGGCAACGCCGATGCCATTGTCCGCGCCCAGCGTGGTGCCGCGCGCCCTGACCCAGTCACCCTCCACGAACATGTCGATGCCCTGGGTTTCAAAATCGAAATCGGTGTCGGCATTTTTCTGGTGCACCATGTCCAGATGACCCTGCAGAACGACACCGGCCCTGCCCTCCATGCCAGGACTGGCCGGCTTGCGCAGGATCACATTACCCAGTTCGTCCACGAGGGTCTCCAGCCCGAGTGATTCGCCAAACCCGCGCATGAAATCCACGGCCCGCTGCTCACGCTTGGACGGACGGGGTACGGCGTTCAGCCGGGCAAAACCGGACCAGAGACTTCGCGGCTCAAGTTGCTCTACACTTGCATTCATCCATTCAACCTCAAACGACTTGGAATTCTCACCGGGACGGAACACTATAGGCGGCGGCCCGTAACCACCAGCTAACCCAGATCATGAAAGCACTCACCCGGAACATGTTTCGCCTGATTGGATTCGGGTTTCTCAGCCTGGGCATTGTGGGGGTTTTCCTGCCACTGCTGCCCACAACGCCATTCATCCTGGTCGCGACCGCCTGTTTCGCGCGCTCCAGCGAGCGCTGGCACCGCTGGATCCTGGCCAACCCGACGTTCGGGCCCATGGTGCGTAACTGGGAAGAGAATCGCTGCGTCAGCCGACGCGTCAAGCTGATCGCCTATCTCTCCATGGCCATCGTGGGCGGCTACTCCATCGCGTTCGCGGTGGAACCTGCCTGGGCGAAGATCACCGGCGGGATTCTGATCCTGGTCGGTATGGTCACACTGGCCCGCCTGAAGACCTGCGCCCCAACCGGGGAAAAAGAAGCGCCTTAAGATTCTTTCCGGGTATTGATGCCCAACCAGCCGTACAGCCCGCAAAAGTTGAAAACCCCCGTGGCCAGCGGCAAAACACCCAGCCAGGCCCAGGCCGGACCTCCCAGGATGGCCCACAGGATCAGCGCCATGCCCACCACGATCCGGAGAAACTTGTCGATACCACCTACATTGGCTTTCATGAACGCTCCTCACCCTGAACGGACCACGCGCCAGCCAATGCCTGGCGCGAGAGCGGCTGATTGTACCCCGTTGCCTGCTGGACTGCAGGTAAAATAATGCGGGCGCGGCCGGGTCGCGCGGCAACCGCTTTGACTCACTTCGAAAGCAGGGATTTCCATGAAAGTTCTGATTGATCTGACCATCGTTCCCATCGGCGTCGGTACTTCTCTCTCCGCCTATATTGCCGCTTGCGAACAGGTGCTCGACCGGCCCGGTCTGACGGTTCGTTTGCACGCCAATGGCACCAATATCGAGGGCGATTGGGACGCGGTTTTTGCGGCCGTAAAGGCCTGCCATGAGCGCGTCCACGCCATGGGCGCTCCGCGCATTCACACCCAGATCAAGCTGGGTACGCGGACGGACCGGGATCAGGGACTCGACGACAAGGTCGCCAGCGTGCAAGCGCTCCTGGAAGACCCCGCGCGTTGAGCCTGTCCAAACGATGCATGGCAGCCGGGCTGCGATACCCATGCTTCCATGCAGACGCTTGCGAGCCTGTCGACCGCCCCGGCCCGGGGCCGACACGACGCCGGCACAACCTATACTAGGCAGTAAAACACCATCACGGCCGGCGCGATGTGGCGCCTGCCGGGTTTTCGCACGGAGTAAGGGCAAATGAGCGGGATTGAGATTCTGGGCTATGTGGCATCGGTCGTGGTGGCGCTTTCTTTGTCGATGAGTTCCATCGTGCGGCTGCGCTGGCTGAACATGGGTGGCGCGGCGCTGTTCTCCACCTACGGCTTTCTCATCGGCGCCATGCCGGTCGCGCTGCTCAACGGTTATATCGTGCTGGCCAACGTTTTTTACCTGTTCAGTATTTATACCCGTTCCGATCGGTTCCAGATGGTCGAGGCCAGAACCGATGACCCTCTCGTGCGCTACTGGCTGGATGAAAACAAAGCTGAAATCGACCGATTCTTTCCTGATTTCGATGTCCAGCGCCTGGCGGATCCCGTCTGCAGCCTCATGCTGCGCAACAACAACCCGGTCGGGCTATTGGTCGGCCGGCAGCAGGGTGACACTTTCGAGGTGGCAATGGATTACGTCTTCACACCCTACCGCGACTACCGCACCGGCCAGTTTCTGTACCGGGACTCCGGGTACTTCCGCCACCGTCGCGTCCGTCAAATCACCGCGCGCTCCCAGTCAAAAAACCACCAGTCATACTTAAGACGCATGGGCTTCCAGCCGGTGCCGGCATCCCCCGACCGGTTCGAGTTCAAGGTCAAAGCCTGAGCATCCGGCATCCGGGGGCCGCTATCCGATCACCGGCCAGACAGACCCGACTGGACGAATGCCTCCAGTGCACGCGCTTTGCTATGCTTATGGTCTTGCAACAGCGGTAATACCCCTATGTTTCTGCACCGATCGCTGAGCCGCTCCCGGCAGGCCACGCTCATGTTCATGATGACTACCCTCTGCCTGGCGGGCGGAAGCGTGAAGGCACAATCCACCGTCAAGCCCGTATTGCACGGCAAACACTGGGTTGCGGTGACCGGAAAGCCCCTGGCGGCGAGCGCCGGCGCCATGACATTTACCCGTGGCGGCAACGCGGTGGACGCGGCCTGCGCCATGCTGGCGGCCACCTCCACCATGTGGGACACGCTGGGTTGGGGCGGCGAGACACAAGCGCTGATCCACAACCCGAAAACCGGAAAGATCAAGGGCATCAACGCGCTGGGCGTGGCCCCCTCAGGCGCCACGCCGGAATACTTCCGTGAACAGGGCATGGTCTATCCGCCCGAGTACGGCCCCCTGGCCGCGGTGACCCCGGGAACACCCGGCGGGCTGATGGTCATGCTGGCCGAATACGGCCGCCTCAGCCTGGCTGAGGTGCTTGCGCCCGCCATGCAAATGGCCGAGGGCTACCCCATCGAAGCATCCCA
>WTJD01000057.1 GCA_011524975.1 Lysobacterales bacterium | reverse complement strand
GCGTCAGATGTGTATAAGAGACAGCTATCCGACTGGCGACTATGCCGGGTGGCGATACTCCTTCGAACCATTTGTGCTGAAAACAGCGCCTTTTTGATGAACGCACCATAATCACTTCCCTCACTATTTCTTTTCTCAACACCAATCCACGGCGCGGCCGTGGGTCATCGTTTTTTGTTACAACTCACGGAGAATTAGTGGATGGTGGCAATCTACGGGGACGCCAGGCGGCGGCAGAGGCCTTGGGTGTTTCTCAAGTCGCTCGCTTTTGCAAACGTCGGTCACGACCCATGGACGGACTGTTGTCCACGTCCCCTCCCCCCATGTCACTCTTTCTTCGTATCAAGGCTGTCTTCTGTTGGACAACCCTTGCCGGCTAAGACTAAAACCAATGACTACTATGTCAAATGTGCCATTGGTCACCAATTGATTTAGATCAAACCCCGGCTTTCGCCAAAAAATTGCAATCCCACCTCATTGCGTGGAAACTCAGCCCCTTCATAAAAACGCTACGGAGACCCTGCATGTGTGACGATCGCACCGAGAGAGACGTCGAACGAATGCTGCGCCGGCGCGGCCTTACCCGCCGCGAGTTCAGCGCCACGCTGACCACGGCCGCCATCGCCGCCATGCTTCCGCCCATTGCCAGCGCCACCGAGATCAAGGCCGGCGAGGTGATGGTCACCACGCCCGACGGCGAGGCCGACTGCTGGCTGGCGCATCCCGTCGAAGGCCGGCACGCCGGCGTTATCCTGTGGCCCGACATCAAGGGCATCCGCCCCGGTTTCCGCATGATGGGCGAGCGCCTGGCCCAGTCGGGCTACACCGTGCTGGTGGTGAACCCTTACTACCGCTCGGTGAAAGGCGATGTCATCACCCCGGGCGAGGAATTCAGCGACCCGGCCGTGCGCGAGCGCCTGATGCCTTACGCGCGCTCGCTGTCCATTGAGACCTGCCTCACCGACGGCGCCGCTTTTATCCAGTACCTGGACGCGCACCCTGCAGGCGACCCGGAGCGCCAGGTCGGCACCATGGGCTATTGCATGACCGGTTCCTACACGATGCGCCTGGCCGCGGCCTATCCGCAGCGCATCGGCGCCGGCGCCTCCTTCCACGGCGGCGGGCTGGCCACCGACCGCGAAGATAGCCCGCATCTGCTGGCGCCACAGATCGACGCCGGCATGCTGATTGCCATCGCGGCCAACGACGACGAGCGAGACCCGGAAGACAAGGTGCTGCTGCGCCAGGCCTTTGACGAGGCCGGCGGCCGCGCCGAGATCGAGGTCTACGAGGACACCCTGCACGGCTGGTGCCCGCCCGATGGCGCGGCCCACCACCCCGAACAGGCCGAGCGCGCCTGGCAGCGCATGCTGGCCCTGTTTGAAAAGGAGCTGGCCTAGGGCCTCCCTCTTTAACCCAGGCGCCAGAGCCCCCATCCGGCGCTGATACTTCCACGCTGACGGGCGGCCCGGCGCCGCCTGATCATGGATAGAGCGATAAGCAATGACCCAGCCCCCATCACCATTCTCACTGGCCCGCCTGTTGAAGAGGCTGCTGCTGGGCGTGCTTGGCGGGGTGCTGCTGGCCCTGCTGATCGTGCTGCTGTCTATTCCGGTTTCCAGGTTCGAGCGCCCGGGCGACCTGCTCGCCGTAAAGCCATCGGGCCGCTGGCTGCTGGATGATGTTCACCTGGTCGATGTCAATACTGGCGCTACCCTGCCAGACCAGCAGCTGCTCATCGACAACGGGCGCATTGCACAGATCCGCGCGGCCGGCACCCCGGCAGGAGACGGTGAGCATGTGATTGATGGCCATGGCGCCTGGGTCACGCCCGGGCTCTTTGACCTGCATGTGCATATACACGATCGCAAGTACCTGGGCCTGTACCTGGCCCATGGCGTGACCACGGTGCGCAACATGCGGGGCTTCGCGGCGCACCTGCGGTGGAAACAAGAGCTGCAGGCGGGTGAATGGCTGGGCAGCAACCTGGTGACCTCCTCGCCGGTGCTCGATGGCGAAAAATACGCCCACGCGCTGCAGCAGGTGGTCACCGACCCCGAGCACGCCCGCGCGCTGGTGCGCCGCTACCAGCAAGATGGCTATGACCTGATCAAGGCCTATGGCTACCTGGATGCCCCGGTGTTCGAGGCCGTGGTGAGCGAGGCCCGCCAGCTGGGCTTTCCCGTGGCCAAGCACGGCCCCAACCCGGTCGAAGGCCTGGCGCTGGAATCCAACCGCGGTATGCAGTCGCTGGAACATGTCGAAGACATCCTGCAGGGCCCATTGCAGTTCAATTTCGAGGCAGAAGCGCTGGATGCGTGGCTGGTGGAACTGAAACAGATCGACCCGGTGGTGGTGCCCACGCTGGCCACCTATGAGCACCTCACCCAGCTCAGCGATCACAAGCAGGCATTCATCGACGGCCTGGCCATGGACACCCTGAACCCGCTGTACCGCGCGCTGCTGGGCGAGTTTGCCGTCAAGCGCTGGCTGCAGGCCGATGCCGGGCAGGCCGAATGGAACCGCAAGGTGCTCGATTACCTGATGCACATCGTCCAGCGCCTCGACGAAGAGGGCGTGACGCTGGCGCTCGGCTCCGACGGCGGCACCATGTACATGCCGCCGGGCTCTTCCACCCACCGGGAGCTGGCCCTGATGCACGAGGCGGGCCTGGGCCACGCCACCGTGCTGCGCACCGCCACCATCAACGCCGCCAGGACCCTGGGCATCGCGGATGATTACGGCAGCATCGAGGCCGGCAAAGTGGCCGACCTGGTGCTGGTGGGCGGCAACCCGCTGGAAGACCTGGGCGTTTTGGAGCAGCCACAGGCCGTCATCAAGGCCGGCCAATGGCTATCCGAAGAAGACCTGCAGGCCCTGAAAACATCCGGCGCCAACCCTTCCAGCTTCTACGTCACCCTCGGCCGCCTGCTGGAGGATGTGCTGGGCCGGAAATTCTAGAACGGCCTCTCGCTCGCTGAGTCCCGTGGTTGTGACGCCACCTCGTTGTGACACCGCCCCGTTGTGATACCACCTCGGGACCAGACAATCTGCTAGGATATTCGGGCGATTCAAAGGGTCACACTTTGCAGGGGATGTGCGATGTTGCGAAAGGCGTCTGTTCTACTCACGGGTTTGGTTTCCACCTGGCTCAGCCTGTCGGCTGCGGCCGCTTCTTTAGATGAATACCGCTGGGATGAGATCAACCCATCCGCACCCTGGGCGCCGCGCGCCGGCCAACAGGTGCTGAACATGGAAGGCTCGTTTTACCTCATCGGCGGGCGCACGCCGATCGAGTCCGAATTCATCGGTGCCAGCATCTTATGGGGCGATGTCTGGC
>WTJD01000229.1 GCA_011524975.1 Lysobacterales bacterium | reverse complement strand
GCGAGCGCCTGCGTCAATACCTGCCAGGCTTCTTCGCCCTGACCTGCCTGGGTCAATATCTGGCTCTCGGTCAGGTAGGTCTCCAGCTGCACCGACGGATCACGGCGAACGCGGGTCTGGGCCAAGAGGTTTCTGCCCCCCTCGAGGTCATCATTCTCCGCCATGAGCACGGCACGTCTGAGCACTGCCACCAGCGCCCTGTCTCCGCTTTTGACCTGCGCGTACCAGTCGATGGCTTCCTGGTCATAACCCAGCATTTCAGCCGCCCTTGCGGCCTGGAACGCTGCCGTCCGCGCGTCGGGATATGAGCGGGTGAAGAAACCGCGATAAATCGCCTCCGCTTCCCCGACCAGGTCGCTGCTCAGGGCGAACCCCACGCGTCCAAATCTCACTTCGGGGGAATCGGGCAGGTTTTCCAGTACCCTCAGCGCTTCATCCAGACGGTCTTTCCGCCGGAGCAGTTCGGCATATGCCGATGCAATGGTGCGGTCATGGGGTTTGAGCTGATTGGCGCGCTCATAGCGCGCGAACGCGACGTCTTCGAACCGCAGATTAACCGCGAGCCGCCCTGCCCATGCATGAAGTTCGGCGCGGCCCGGTTCAGTCTCCAAAGCCTGTTCAGCCAGTGCGAACGCATCCTGCATATCACCCGATCTGGCGGCCAGCTGACTTCGTGCAAACAACGCGTCGGCGTTGCCGGCTGCCTCATGCGTGGAGATCAGGTGCGCCAGGATATTGCCCGCCCGCTCTGGATCGCCGGCGTTTGCCAGTTGTGCCGTGATGATCGACCAGGCGCGTGACTGCTCATCGCCCATGATGTCCAGCAGCTCGCTCATCTGGTATTCCGCCGCGACATAGTCGCCATTCAGCAGCATCACCTGGATCGCGGTCTGGCGGGCATCGAGGCTATCGGGCTGTAGCAGCACCCAGCGATCAGCAGCCATGGAAGCGTAGAGCCAGGACTCAGAAGAAATAGCCACCTGGGTCGCTCTGCGAGCGATCGCGGGATCCTCCGATTCCAGGGCTGCTGCCAGGTATTCCGCCGAGGATTTCTCAAAGTCTCCAGCATGACCTTGAACCTCGCCCGCCATCACGTGATACATCACATCCGGGTCGGTCGCCGGCGCCGTTTCCGGGGCTTCGGCCGCTGGCAAGCGTTCAGACGCGGGCACGTCGCTGTCAGGGGCGCGCGTCGTCGCACAGGCACTCAGCATCAAGACGGCCAGTCCGGCCGCAATCCATCTGCAATTCATGAAACAATACCGGCTTTTCATGACAAACAAGGATACGCGCTTGCCGCCAGTGAACCAATCCCCGCGAGCGAAGGGAGAAGCGGCCACATGTCCCCGGTCAATTCATTCAGGGACAGTACTTGATATTGATGTGCTGCGGCATCAGAATCCGCTTGCCGCGCTAAATTGAGACACTCATGCCGCTTCTTGCTGTAGGAACAAGTCATCAGACAGCCCCGCTGGAAATCCGCGAGAAGCTCGCTATTCCCGCCAACGACTATGCTCCGGCCATCCAGGCGCTGCGCGCTCTGCCCGGCGTGGAAGAGGCCGCCGTGCTGAGCACCTGCAACCGCACCGAGATCTATGGCATCGTCCTGCCCGAAAATGAGCACTGCGTGCTTGAGTGGCTGCGCGACTCGGGCGGCCTGGAGGACGCTGAGAGCGAACAGTATCTTTATCATCGGCGCAACGAGCAGGCCGTGCGACACATGTTCAACGTCGCCAGCGGACTGGATTCACTGGTGCTGGGAGAGCCCCAGATCATGGGCCAGCTCAAGGATGCCTGGCAGCAAGCCCAGGCAGCGGGCGGGGCCGGCAAGCTGCTCGACCGACTGTTTCAGCATGCGTTCGCCACCGGCAAAGCCGTCCGCCACCAGACCGGCATCAATGAACACCCTGTTTCCGTGGCCTACATCACCATGGTGCTGGCGAGGCAGATCTTCGGCAGCCTCAAGGACAAGAACGTCTTGATGATCGGGGCCGGCGAAATGATCGAGTTGTGCGGGCGCCACCTCTATGAGCAAGGTGTCGCGGGCCTGATGATCGCCAACCGCAGCCCGGAGAAAGCCGAGCAGCTCGCCGCCGAATTCGGCGCGTCCGCACACGGGCTGGATGAGCTCGAAGAGGTGCTGCCGCGGGCCGATATTCTCGTGTCCTCGACCGCCAGCCCGGTACCGATCATTGGACCTGAACTGATACAGAAAGCGCTCCTGGCCCGCAAGCGGGCACCCATGTTCCTGGTCGACATCGCGGTACCTCGGGACATCGATCCGGAGGTTTCTCGATTGAAGGATGTCTATGTCTACACCATCGACGACCTTCAACAAGTGGCCGATGAGAACATCGCGGAACGCCGCCGGGCGGCCGAAGTGGCCGGAGAGACGGTTGAGCAGTCCGTGGACGAATTCATGCGCTGGCTGCACGGCGCGCGTGCCGCCAAATTTTTGCAGCGCCTTCGAAAACACGCGACGGACAGCAGCCATGAGCTCACCGAAAGAGCGCTCAGGCAATTGCAATCCGGCAAGGACCCTGAGCAGGTGGTCCGGCAACTGGCCCACACGCTGACCAACAAAATCCTCCATCTGCCCAGCACACGCCTGCGACAGGCCGCCGAATCCCAGGAGTACCAGATCCTGAAGGCCGCGGACTGGCTGTTCAATGACGAGGGTGGCAAGGACACGGAACCCAAGCCGTGAAAACCAGCATTCGCACTCGTCTTCAGCAGATCCAGGCCCGGTTCGAAGAAATCGCGCTGCTGCTGTCCCAGCCGGAGGTCATGGCAGATCAGAATCAGTTTCGTGAACTTTCCGTCGAATATGCCCAGGTTGAGCCCCTGGTGAAGGCGTGGGACGCTTTCCAGGGCAACGAGCAGGTCATGGCAGACGCCAGGCAGATGCTGGCTGACCCGGACCTGAAGGAACTGGCTGAAGAGGAACTTGCCCACGCCGAGCAGTTGGGCGAGGAGCTGGAGCAGACGCTGAAAATGCTGCTGCTTCCGCGTGACCCGGATGATGACAACAATATTTTTCTCGAAATCCGCGCGGGAACCGGCGGCGATGAAGCCGCGCTGTTCGCCGGCGACCTGCTGAGAATGTACACCCGGTATGCCGAAACCCGGGGCTGGGCGGTGGAAATATTGAGCGCCAACGAGGGTGAACATGGCGGCTTCAAAGAGGCCATCGCCCGCGTCGCGGGGCGCGGCGCGTTCTCCCGCCTCAAATTCGAGTCAGGAACACACCGGGTGCAACGGGTTCCGGAAACCGAATCCCAGGGCCGAATTCACACCTCAGCCTGCACGGTGGCCATCCTGCCCGAGCGTGAAGATATCGAAAAC
>WTJD01000199.1 GCA_011524975.1 Lysobacterales bacterium | reverse complement strand
TATTAAATATTTTTTATTAGGAAATTGATGAATAAACAAACAAGCGCTATGGACAGCACTTACCTGCTTATACTCGACCGATCACCCGAAAGAGTGACCCAGGTCAAAAAGCGGATTTTAAATTCAGGAAATAATATTCGCATTTATCACTGCGGAACCCTGTACGAACTGAATCAACATTTGCGAGACCATTCGCCTTTTCTCGTTATCACACACAGTGACGGGCTGCCAACCGAACAGGCGACAGAACTGGCCCGGTTGTCCATCGAGCATGACATTCCTGTTCTGTTCGTTGCAGATCCGACCGAAACGGATTTCATGAATGCCGCCTTGCGCGAGCAAGCGGCCACGGTCTTGCCTTCCCACGCCCATGACCAACTGCCCAGACTGGTGAACAGATATCTGCATGAATGCATCGCATCAAGGCAACTTGAAGACAACCGGCGACGTGCGGAAGTGCAGGAGCAACAGTTTAGAAAGCTGTTCGAGCACAGCGGTGAGCCCGTGGCCTACATTCACGAGGGGCTACACCTGGACGCGAATCCGGCCTATCTGCGGTGTTTTCAGCTCGATTCGGTCGCGCAGTTAACCGGCGTGTCGCTACTCGACCTGATGCGCGGAGTGGGTTTTGACTTGAAAGAAGCGCTGCGGGACATCGACCGGCACGCTACCCCCAAGCAGCCCTTCTCCGTGGAAGTATTGCCTCCGGAAGCGGATAACTTCAGGGCCGAGATCAGCCTGTTGCCAGTCCAGTACAGCGGTGAGGGCTGCATGCAGGTCATCATTCGGGCGCTGCGCCCTCAATCAGCGCGTCCCCGACCCGGGACGGCGCATGAGATCGTCGATTCCGTAACGGGAATGCTTCATCGGGAGACGTTTCTTCCCTTGCTGGCCAGCCATCTCGCAAAGTCCGAACGCGGGCAGCCGTCCGGCGCGCTACTCTACCTGGCGCCAGACGGCTTTTCAGATTATCGGGACACGCTCGGGTACGCGGGCGCTGACCAGTTTCTGGCAGACTTTACGTGCACGGTGAGCGCCTGTCTTGGTGACTCCGACGTTGCCTGCCGGTTTTCAGATCACGAATTGGCCATTTTGCTGCGCAGTAACGATCATGACTCTTTAGACGAACTCGCTGAGAGCGTACTCAACACCACGGCCGAACACAGCGTCTCGGTAGGGCATGTCACCCTGAACACTCGATGCAGTATCGGCGGGCTGCCACTGAGCCCCGCCATCAAGAGCGTTGATGAGGCCATGCAACAAGCCCGGACCGCGTATCGCAAAGCCAGCGAACAAGGACACCAATTCGTCCGTTACAAGCCGAAGTTGTCCATGATTGCGATGGATGCCCATTCGGAAGCCGGTTGGCAGGAGCGATTGCATTTCGCCCTCGAGCATGGAAACTTCTACTCCATCCAACAAACCATTACGAATCTGGACAACGAAGCCCGGGGCCTGATCGAAACTTGCAGCTACCTTCGTGAGGAAGACGGCACGGTAAACCAGAGGCAATTCATGGTCGCGGCGGAGACCTGCCAACTCGGCAGCGAAGTCGACCGGGCCATCCTACCGGGCATCATTGATGCCATCGCGAGCCAGTCTGGCCATTCACGCAACCTACTCACCATCAGCGCCAACTCCCTGCTAAGCAATGGTTTTTGCGCCTGGCTGCACAGTGTGGTCGCTGATCGCGGGGTGAATCCAGAACGCCTGTTGCTCCAGGTTTCGGCACCGTCGATCCTGCATCACGGAACTTTGGCAGCAAAGCGGGCGGAAGCGCTTCAGCAATTTGGCTGCCGTCTGGTGTTAACGGATTTTGACCATGAACCCAGGTGCCTCAAAATGGCCGGAGATCTGCATGTTCCACTGATCAAATTGGCCCCCAACCTGACCTCGGAACTGCTGCACGACGAGGATCAGAGAGACCGTGTACGATCACTGGTCAGGACTGTAACCGATGCGGGCATCGAGGTGATGGTTGAAGGGATTTCTTCTACTTCCCAGTTGGCTGCTTTATGGCAAGCGGGCATAAGGCTGGTCGGTGGTGAATTCTTACAGGACTCATACGTGGCCGCCAGCTGAGCAATGACAGGATGTTTTCGAAACAGCCCCTTGAGATGATGGCGGGAACATACGTCCATACCGGTTGGTCCATTTTCGCGGCGCGTTTGATATGAGCTACGTTGGGCGATTTGCTCCTTCACCTTCAGGAGACCTGCACTTTGGTTCATTGGTGGCGGCAGTCGCTTCTTACTTGCAGGCCAAAACCCTGAACGGGAAGTGGTTGGTTCGGATTGAAGATATCGACCCACCGCGTGAAGTTCCCGGAAGCGCGGTGGCCATACTCAGTGAACTGAAGCGGCTGGGCATGAAGCCGGATGGCGACGTGCTCTTCCAGTCCTCACGACTGGACAGCTACCGACGGGCCTGGGAGACGCTTTTAAACGCCGGCCAGGCTTTTTTCTGCGGCTGTAGCAGAAGCATGTTGCCGAAAGACGGCATCCACCGGGGTCATTGCCGCGATGGCAGTGACCCCTGCCCTTCTGTGAAGCGAGTTCGGTTCCTGGTTGACAACCGGACCATCCGCTTCAAAGACCGCATCATGGGGCGTTTCGAACAAGTACTGTCAACTCAGGTCGGTGACTTTGTCATTCGCAGGCCTGAGGGCTGGCCTGCCTACCACCTGGCCGTGGTCATTGACGATGCCTACCAGGAAATCACCGAGATTGTGCGCGGAAGCGATCTCCTGGACTCAACACCCCGGCAACTCGCCCTGCAACGCGCACTCGGGCTACCCCAACCAGAGTATTGTCACCTGCCGATCGCGGTCGGGCCGGACGGCAGCAAGCTCAGCAAGCGCGAACGCTCAGATCCCGTCAGCGCACTTCCGGCCGCGGGAGCGATCTGGGAGGCACTGGATTTTCTGGGGCAATGCCCCCCAGAGCAACTGCCGCTTGAGCAGCTATGGTCCTGGGCCATCGATCATTGGGATATCAGCCGAATACCCCAAAGAGCCACACTTCCGGCGATACATATACCTTGACGGGCTGGGCAGGCGCTATAATGTGCCCCCGCCTCGATCAGAAACACCGCATGGATTCCAATTATCTAGACTTCGAACAACCCATTGCCGAACTGCAGGCAAAGATCGATGAACTGCGCAATGTCGGTTCGGACAACGCACTCAATCTCGAGGAAGAAATTCAGCGCCTTCAGGCCAAAATGCGGCAAAAAATCGCCAGCATTTTCAATGATCTGAGTCCATGGCAAATTTCACAGCTGAGCCGCCACCCATTACGGCCCTATACACTGGACTACGTCGATCTCCTGTTCGAAGAGTTTCATGAACTGCATGGTGATCGGGCATTCGCGGACGATCATGCCATCGTTGGCGGACTGGCGAGATTTCGGGGCCGGGGCGTGGTTGTGATTGGTCAACAGAAGGGTCGCGACACAAAAGCCAAGATATTCCGCAATTTTGGAATGCCGCGTCCGGAAGGCTATCGGAAAGCGCTTCGCCTGATGGAACTCGCTGGGCGATTTGGCCTGCCCGTTATTACGCTGATCGATACGCCAGGCGCCTATCCTGGCGTCGGCGCCGAGGAGCGTGGCCAGTCAGAGGCCATCGCCAGAAATCTCGCGGTGATGTCGCGGCTGCCCACACCGATCGTATGCACCGTGATCGGCGAGGGCGGCTCAGGCGGCGCACTGGCCATCGGTGTGGGTGATCGTGTGAATATGCTGGAGTACAGCACCTATTCCGTCATCTCACCAGAGGGCTGCGCTTCGATCCTTTGGAAAGATGCCAGTCATGCTGAGACTGCCGCGACAGCGCTGGGTATTACCTCCGGCCGGTTAAAGGCACTTGGCCTGGTGGACGAAGTGATACCGGAACCCCTGGGCGGCGCACATAAAAATCCAGAGGAAGTGGCCACCAGTATCGCGGAGTGCATTGATCGGCAACTCACAGAACTCGAACGCATGCCCCCCGAACAACTGCTGGAAAAACGTTACCAGCGGCTTCTGTCCTACGGCGCTTTCAAGTCCTGAGTCATGAACGAGGCCACGAAGCCGTTCGAGCCGGAGCGGCTGGTACCGGCGCTTCTCGGGCTCAACACGGACTGCACATGGTGGATCGCGTTCAGCGGCGGAGCTGACTCAACCGCCCTGCTCCATGCTTTGGCGGTTTTACGGGAAAAAATTCCCGCAAAGTTGCACGCGCTTCACATTGACCACGCCATACACCCCGAATCCCATGAATGGTCAATACACTGCCAGGCCCTCTGCCTGGAAATGGACATTCCTCTGCACGTGGAGCGGGTGAAGGTTCAGCGTGACACAGGGAAAGGGCTGGAGGCTGAAGCGAGACGGCTCAGGTATCTGGCAGCCGAGAAGCTCATGCGGCCGGGTGATCTTCTTCTGACCGCCCACCAGGCGGACGATCAGGCGGAAACTGTCGTCCTGAACCTGATGCGTGGTAGCGGAGTCGACGGCCTGTCAGGCATGCCCACGTCAAGGCCTGTCGGGAAAGGCACGCTGGTGCGCCTGCTGTTGGAATTTACCGGTGCTAGCCTCAGGGCCTACCTGCGGTCGCGAAATGTCCCCTGGATCGAAGACTGCAGTAACCAGGACCTCGACTACGACCGAAATTTTGTCCGCCATGCCCTCTTACCCCAACTGGAACAGCGCTGGCCCGGGGCACGACGCAACCTGACGCGCAGTGCCGGACACTGCAGGGAGGCCCGCGAATTTATCTCGTTCAGCTGCGACCAGTTTCTCCACCCCGCCCGCCTTGCTTCGGGATGCCTGGATCTGGCCACACTGCAAGCAAGCACAAAAGAGGCAGGTTCATTTCGGGGACTGGGGCTGGTCCTGAGGCAGTGGTTGCGAGTGGAAGGGGCCAGCAATATACCCAGGGCGCGCCTGCGGGAATTCCTGAGACAACTCCGCAGCAGCGGCCAGGATGCTCACCTTAAGACAGCCTGGGACGGATGGGTGCTTCAACGGCATCGGAACACGCTGTGGCTGCAGCGGCAAGACACGATCCACCCCTGCCCGCAGATCGTGTGGACATCAACCCAGGCCCTCGACCTTGGAGCCGGCCTGGGTCGTCTTAGCGTTGAGGGTCCGCCGCCCCTGCCCGAGTGGGACCTTCGCGTCAGCGCGCGTCATGGGGGAGAGAGAATCGCAAGCCTGGAGCGCGGCCGCCACCAGAGTGTCAAGCAGATATTTCAGAACAGGAAGATTCCACCCTGGCTGCGGCCATCCATTCCGTTAATATGGCTGGACAATCGCGTTGTTGCCGTGGCCGGACTGGCGCTGGCCTCCGACTTCCGGGATGAGTTGCGGAAACGAAATTTACGCCTGTGCTGGAAGCCGGATGACCCGGCCTTGAAAACAGCCATTGAATACCTCGATTTGGGAGAAGGTTGACCACCGACAACCTCTGGGGTAGTGTCCTTGCGCCACGGAAAATCAGGAACATCATGAGCAAAGAGAGCGGGGCTCTGCCAGAATTCGAGAAAGCATTGGCAGAGCTGGAAACACTGGTAGACAAACTGGAATCCGGCGATCTGCCTCTGGATCGATCACTGGAGGATTTCAAACGGGGTGTGGAATTAACGCGCCAATGCCAGGCCGTGCTCGATCATGCTCGCCAATCGGTCGAGCAGCTGCTCGATCCAGAGGATGAATCAACAGCCAGCCTGATCACGCCAGATGAATGACGTGAGCTGCCAGATTCAGTCCTGGCAGGATCACTTCGACCGTAATCTCGCCAGCAGGCTCAAATTGACCAGCCACGCCCCTGGTCTGCTCTCAGAGGCCATGCAATACTCAGCACTCTCGGGGGGTAAGCGCATGCGCCCGCTGCTGACTTATGCCTCGGCGCGATCCCTGGGCATCAGTCCGGAACGGGTGGATGGCATCGCGTGCGCGATTGAGCTTATCCATGCCTATTCATTGATTCATGATGACCTGCCGGCCATGGATGACGACGATATTCGTCGCGGTAACCCGACCTGCCACAAGGCGTTTGACGAGGCGACCGCCATTCTGGCCGGAGATGCGCTACAGGCCTTCGCCTTCGAAATCCTTTCCAGCGATCCTGAACTATCCAATCATCCCGAAAGCCAGGTAAAGATCATCAGGCATGTCAGCCACGCCTGCGGGGCAAAAGGCATGGCCGGCGGACAGGTGCTGGATCTTTCCGCGGTGGGCAAACAACTCACACTGGAAGCGTTATGCACCATGCACCGCCTAAAAACCGGCGCCTTGATCGCGGCCTCTGCAACCGCGCCCTCACTGTTGGGCCAAGCTGGGGACGGTCTGACGGGGAGACTCAACCGCTATGGAGAATGTGTCGGTCTTTCTTTTCAAATTCACGATGACATACTCGATGTCACCGGAAACACGGAGACCGTCGGAAAATCGACACAAAAAGACGCCGCAGCCCTGAAGCCGACATTCCCCAGCATCCTGGGTCTTGAAGAATCCCGGAGCTATGCCATGCGACTTCGCGATGAGGCGCTGGGTGAAATCAGGCATTTTCCGGGCAATACCGACTGCCTGGAGTGGCTGGCAGGTTACGCGGTGAGCCGAGACAGTTAAAATAGGGCCATGCAGACTGATCGCTATCCATTGCTCGATCTTATTGATGTGCCGGCTGACCTGCGGGAGCTTGATGAATCCCAGCTGACCCAGGTGGCCGATGAGTTGCGTGATTTCCTGGTGCAGTCCGTTTCAAGAAGCGGCGGTCATTTCAGTTCAGGGCTGGGCTGTATCGAGCTGACCGTGGCGTTGCACTACCTGTTCGATACACCTAAAGACAGGATCGTCTGGGATGTCGGCCACCAGGCCTATCCTCATAAAATCCTGACCGGTCGCAAGCGCGCGATTGAAACCATAAAAAAGACCGGCGGGCTTGCCCCGTTTCCAAAACGCGCGGAGAGCGAATTCGACACTTTTGGCGTGGGCCACTCATCGACATCGATCAGCGCCGCACTGGGCATGGCATTGGCCTCGCAGCACCATGGAGATGAGCGGCGGGTCGTAGCGGTGATCGGGGATGGGGCTTTAACCGCTGGTATGGCGTTTGAGGCGCTGAACCACGGCGGCGATCTCAGCCCGGATCTGTTGGTCATTCTCAACGAAAACCAGATGTCAATTTCGCCCAACGTGGGCGGCGTGACCAAAATGCTGGGGCGCGTCATGAGCGGGCCGACCGTCACCGCCATCAGGGAGCAGGGCAAGCGCATGATGCACAAAGGCTCACCCGCATGGCGTTTCATGAGTCGCTGGGAGGAACACATCAAAGGCATGGTCATGCCCAGCACCCTGTTCGAAGAGTTCGGGTTCAACTACCTGGGCCCGATTGATGGGCACGATGTTCCAACCCTGATTCGCACCATTCGCACGGCCAACTCGGTCAAAGGCCCTAATCTGCTGCACATCATCACCAAGAAAGGAAAAGGGTACCCGCCAGCGGAGGCGGACCCGATTAAATATCATGCGGTGTCGCCATTCGATCCCAGCAAGGGCATCGAGGACAAACCGAAGCCTGAAAAGCCCAGGTTGACCTACACTCAGGTCTTCGGCCAGTGGCTTTGCGACATGGCTGCGGCATCCGATAAGCTCCTGGCCATCACCCCCGCCATGCGAGAGGGTTCCGGCCTGGTCGAATTTGCCAAGCAGTTCCCGGATCGTTATTTCGATGTCGGAATTGCAGAGCAACATTCTGTGACGCTGGCCGCAGGCATGGCTTGCGAAGGCGCGCATCCCGTGGTTGCCATCTACAGCACCTTCCTCCAGCGCGCATACGATCAATTGGTGCACGATGTAGCCGTGCAGAATTTACCGGTGCTCTTCGCCATCGATCGGGCCGGTCTGGTGGGCTCAGATGGTCCCACCCATGCCGGAAGTTTTGATCTGAGCTATATGCGCTGCATCCCGAATCTCATCATCATGGCCCCGTCGGACGAGGCTGAGTGCAGAAGAATGCTGACAACGGGTTACCGATACGACGGGCCTGCCGCCGTTCGCTATCCACGGGGGACAGGGCCGGGAGCGATGCCAGAGAAGGCATTGGATACCATTCCAATAGGTCAGTCACAATTGATCAGAGAGGGCGAGCAGATCGCCCTGCTCGCGTTCGGCAGCATGGTGCCCATCAGTCTGGAGATCGCGGAATCTTTGAATGCCAGCCTCGTGAATATGCGTTTTATCAAACCGCTGGACCTGGAGATGATCCGCGAAATGGCCAACCGCCATCCGTTAATTGTGACCCTGGAAGAAAATGCCCTGCAGGGCGGGGCCGGCAGCGCGGTAGCGGAGGCCATTCAGTCCATGAATGTGGACACCAACGTACTGCAGATCGGCATTCCCGACCATTACATAGAACATGGCGCCCGCGAGGATTGTCTCGAGGCGGCAGGCCTCGGTCGCGCGGGCGTCCTGAGGCAAATCCGTTCGCGGCTTGCCGCGCTGGGCTTATCGCCCTCTCCCACCGGAGCGGTCAATCATCGCAGCGCCTGATCAGCGGCTGGAGTTGGGGCGCACGCACCGGAAAGTAAGATTGATACGCAGATCCAGCGGCTTCCTGGATTTAGGTACCGAGTGCACCCAGTCTTTTTGACTGTTCCCCGACATGATCAGCAAACTGCCATGCTCCAACAGAAGGCCTGTAGAAGGGCCGCCGGCACGCGGCCTCACACGCATAACGCGAGCCTGGCCCAGGCTGACTGAAGCAATGGTTGGCGACGGCCCCAGTTCAGGCTCATCATCCGCATGCCAGCCCATCGAATCCTGACCATTCCGGTAAGCATTGACCAGGACCGAGTTGAAAGCAGCCGAATATTCGGTACACAGCTTTGTCCTTAATGCATCAAGCCCGGCAACCCAGGGTTTTGGTGACAACCGTGTACCGCTGTAACGGTAATGAACATCATGATCAGAACACCAGCCAATCAATCGTGGCTGCAGCATCGTGCGCCCAAACAAGGTAATGGGCAACTGCTGCCATTCCATTTCCTGGTCCAACGTTTGCAAAAGCACCCGCGCCTTATCCGGCTCCAGATACCCTGGCCGATACTCGAAGCCCTCGGGCAGCGCGGGCCCCATCAGTGGCCCAGGTGCAAAAGCTGCCGGTCATGCCACCTGGACAGCAGTAATAGCGCCGAGACCGCGCCGATCAGCGCCCAGAACATGTCTGACTGGGTGTCCCACACGTACCCCTGAGTCCCCAGGAATGACTCTGCCGCCTCTTGACTGAGCATGGCGGCCCACCACTCAATCAACTCATAAAACGCGCTGACGGCCAGACAAATGCAGATAACGATGAACCATAGCCAGCCGCCTCGCCCCAACACCTGGTTTCGGAGCAGTATTTCCCGGGCCGCAATCGCGGGGATGAACCCCTGTGCCAGGTGCCCCAACTTGTCATAATCATTGCGGTCACCCCCCGTCAGGTGCTGAACCCACTCTCCCGGGGGTACCAAAGCGTAGGTGTAATGACCGCCCACCATCAGGATGACGGCGTGGATCAAAACCAGGAGATACAACATCGGCGTTAAGGGGAAACGATGCCGGGTGGCCGCCAAAACCCCTAAGGCCAGCAGTGCCGGCAAGACTTCCAGCCACCAGGTCAAGCGATCATAGGGCTCCACCGCTGACCAAACCAGCACCACACAGAAAACCGTTAGCCATCCCGCAGTGCGTACGTTCATGCTCGCCATGGATAGGACCAAAGGGTCTCAGTGTAGCTGAGTCCCAAACCCGCCCGCTACCGGGCGCCTGGCACCGGCATCATGATCGCCGCACAGAATCGCCTAGTCCCGCTCCGGTACGCGAACCGCCAACACATCACAGCTTGCGCCGTGCAGCACGGAATTGGCGGTGGACCCCAGCAGCAGCTGAGCGCCTTTCTGGCCATGCGTGCCGAGAACGATCAGATCCGCATCCCATTCCTCAACGAAACGATGAATTTCACGTGATGGCGTCCCGCTCAGAAAATGCAGCCCGTCCTCGGGAATATCGAACTCCCGCCCCAGGGCTTTGAGCTTGTCGTTCAACTCGTCCTTCAGGCGGCCTTCAACCTGGTCCATACCCACAAAAACCGGCCCATAGGGAACAACCCCGAGATACACGGAGTCCATCGGCTCTTGCACGTAAACAAGATGAAGCTCGGCATTATCGGCAGCCAACGACCTGGCTTTGGCGATGATGGGAGATGATTCGCTGCTCAAATCAACGGCAACGACGATTTTGACATATCCGGACATCTTTTCCTCCTTGGTCGCTATTTCATCATAGATCTCATCACAGAACATCTATTGACGGGCGTCAACGGACCCCGAAATTCAGGGCATTAAGATGTGGACATGAACATACGGAGCTCAAACATGGAAAGGTCACTGGAAGAACTCTTGGCGCGTCGGGATGAACTCAGAGGCAGAATCAAGGCCATTCACCGTGACCTTGCGCGTGGTATCGGTCAAGACTATGAAGAACAAGCCATCAAGCTCGAGAATCTGGAAGTGCTGCAGGAAATTGCCAGGGTCGCTGAAAAAGAACTGCACGAGGTGGAGGTCACACTGGCGGATCTCCAGAAGAGCACGGGCAGCTAGTTGAGTCTGCACGCTGGCCAGACCGCTGAACAGTCAATGATCGCGATGCGCCTGCACCACCTCGGTGCGGTTACATCGAGTCGCGATCCACTCTCCCTTGACACCATTCCGGTGCCAGAGCCCGATGCCGGGGAGATACTCATTAAAGTTCATTGCTGCGGTGTATGCAGAACGGAACTGGATGAAATAGAGGGTCGCACCCCACCGGCAGAGTTACCCATGACGCCAGGTCATCAGGTGATTGGGCGCGTTCAGAAAGTGGGCGCAAATGTCGATCCGAAAATCGTGGGCCAGCGTGTAGGCGCGGCATGGATCCACTCTGCATGCGGCGACTGCAGCTGGTGTACGTCCGGCCTGGAAAACCTGTGCCCCGAGTTTCAGGCCTGCGGTCGCGACGCGCACGGAGGCTATGCCGAGTACATGTGCATACGGGCGGAATTCGCACACCCGGTGCCCCCGGTTTTGCGTGATACAGATGCCGCCCCCCTGCTCTGCGCGGGAGCGGTCGGCCTGCGAGCACTGAAACTGTGCCGGCTCGTTGATGGTGAAACGCTTGCTTTCACCGGTTTTGGGGCGTCGGCCCACCTGGTGCTGCAAATGGCGAGACACTGGTTTCCTTCAACCAGGATCCTGGTTTTTGCCCGCAACCCTGTGGAGCGTGACTTTGCGCTGAAACTGGGCGCCGTTTGGTCCGGCGACACAGAGGAAACGCCGCCGCTGACCCCATCCGCCATCATCGACACGACACCCGCCTGGAAGCCTGTACTGGCGGGTATGGAGCGCCTGGCACCCGGTGGGCGAATGGTGATCAACGCCATTCGGAAAGAGAGCGATGACCAGAACTTGCTTCAGGGGCTCGACTACACACGCCACCTTTGGAAAGAAAAACTACTGCGTACGGTCGCCAATGTCACCCGCGCAGACGTGCGGGAAACCCTGGAACTGGCCAGCCGGGTTACCCTGACCCCGGAAGTCAGTGTGTACCCCCTGGAACAAGCGAATCAGGCGTTGATAGAATTGAAAGCGGGCAAGATTCGAGGCGCAAAGGTCCTCACGATCGGACAACGCTAGCCCGCCGCCGGCGCCATAGCCGGGTTGTCATTGCCCAGAAAATCACACCGCTCAACGCAACGATCAGCCCCAGGGCCGCTGCCGCCTGGAGCAAGAGAGAATTAAAGTCATCACGGGCTTCGAAATCCATGATGTGTAACATCCACATGAAATCAAAGATGCGCCAGCGAGTGGTTCGTCGGGTCAGCAGGTCTCCCGTCCAGGGGTCGAGGTAGAGGCTGACTGACTCAGGCTCTGAAAATCGAACCTGCCAAACCGGAAGTTCGCGACCCCGGATTTCACTGTCAGGCTGAGCATGCT
>WTJD01000072.1 GCA_011524975.1 Lysobacterales bacterium | reverse complement strand
CATGGCCGGCGTCCCGGCCAGAATAGTCACGGGATATCAGGGCGGCTGGTTCAATGAACTGGGCGGCTACGTCCTCGTTCGCCAATCGGACGCCCATGCGTGGTCCGAAGTCTGGCTGCCCGAGGACGGCTGGACGCGTATCGACCCCACAGCAGCCGTAGCACCAGAACGCATAGACCGGGGCTCACTTGAAGCGCTCGGCGGACGTCGCCACGCCCTGGATTTCGAATGGATGAGGGTGATGCGCAATGGTTTTGATCTGGTTCAGCGACGCTGGAACGACTGGGTCATCGCGTTCAATGCCGATCGGCAGTCACGGTTGTTCGAACCCCTGGGCATCCGCAATTTGAGCACGGGTCAGCTGGTCGCTTTAATGCTGTCAGCCGCGCTGCTGATCTCAGCACTGATGTTACCGTTTATATTGCGCATGCGGGTAAGCCGAAAGCCGGATCCGGTGGTGCGTGCCTGGCACGTTTTTCGCCAGCGGCTTAAGCGCTCGGGGCTAGACCTGGAGCCCGGTATGGCGCCCATGGAACTCGCCGCGTTCGCCGGCAGTCAAATGAGACAGTCAGCGCGCGAGATTCAGCGAATAGCCACGCTGTATCGGGACATTCGCTATGCGGACCATCAAAGGCGCGCGAACGAATTCATCAGGGCGGTCAAGATGTTTCGACCCACGGAAAACCTATCGTGAGGATGACATGATCAAATGGTCAGGCATGACGGCCAGGGGCTTGTACTCCGCCGTTGCGATCTTATTGTTGCACGGCTGTGTCTCCGTTCCGGAACAGTTTCGGGGCGAATACCCACAAATTCAGCCTCAGGCTGCCCAGGACACGGATATCGGTCGTCGTATTCGTTGGGGTGGCGTCATCCTGGAGACGCGACCCGGGGAAAGCGATACCTGTTTCGAGATTCTTTCCAGGCCGCTGTCCAGGAATATGCGGCCAGCGGGCTCAGATCAGACCCTCGGCAGGTTTATCGCCTGTCGGCCGGGGTTTCTGGAACCCGAAGTGTTTGCCCGCGGACGCGAGGTGACACTGACCGGCACCGTGGAACAGTTGGAACTGCGCAAGGTCGGCGAATTTGATTATCGATATCCCCTTGTCCAGGCCGACTTCATCACCATGTGGCCTGAACGCATCGACGTGATCGTTCCGGCATACGATCCATTCTACAGCCCCTGGTACTGGCATTACCCCTACTACTGGTACCCGCCACGCCACCCGCCCATGCCGGTACGAAGGTCAATGGATGACGGCCCCAGAGTGGATGTGCCGCCCGCTTCCGAAGGCGGCGGATAGAGAACGCAACGGGTATGACAGCGCCCCGCTGTCCGCTGTCTGCTTTATAATCAATCCCGATGATTGAGTGGATCATGATCACGGTTCTGGCGGTCGTTGCCGGCTACGCCATCTGGGTGTACAACCGCCTCGTAGCCAGCCGAAACCAGGTGGCGGAATCCTGGGCAGGGATCGACGTCCAGCTGCAAAAACGCCATGAACTCGTGCCCAACCTGGTCGCCACCGTGAAGGGTTACGTCGATCACGAATCTGGAGCGCTTGAGAAAGTCACCCGTCTCCGCAGCATCGCGGCATCTGATGTTTCCGAACGCGCCGCGAGCGAATCATCACTGTCGCGTTCCATCGGGCGTCTTTTTGCCCTGGCCGAGGCCTATCCAGACCTCAAGGCCAGCGAGGGCTTCCAGCAGTTGCATGAAAGCCTGGTAGACATCGAAGACCATCTCCAGTATGCCCGCCGTTACTACAACGGCTCTGTGCGCGATAACAACAACCTCGTGGAAAGCTTTCCTGCCAACCTTGTTGCCGGTGTTTTCGGGTTTCATTCCCGTCGGTTTTTTGAGATCGAACTGGCCAGCCAGCGCGAACTGCCCGATGTGGCGCTGTAGGCAAAACATCCGCCGTCTCGGGCGATGCTGCCTGCTGGTATTTTTGAGCCTGTTGCCAGCGACCCCTACCATGGCAGATGAACGTATCCTGGAATTCGCCTCCGAGATCAGAATCCAGCGCGATGCCAGGCTCACGGTTGCCGAGACCATCACGGTGCGAGCCGAGGGCGATCGGATTCGCAGGGGCATTTTCCGCGATTTTCCCACTCGCTACCGCGATCGGATGGGAAATCGTTTCAACATCAACTTCGAAGTGCTGGGCGTCCAGCGTGACGGTGAGAACGAGCCCTGGCATACCGAGAACAGATCCAATGGTGTGCGCGTGTATATGGGCAGGGCTGACCGGGTGCTTCCGCCCGGCATATACCGTTACACGCTCCGCTACGCCGTGACACGCCAGATCGGCTATTTTGAGGACTATGACGAGCTTTACTGGAATGTCACTGGCAATGGCTGGGATTTTCCTATCGACATCGCCAGCGCGCGCATCGAATTACCCACCGCGGTCAACTGGCAAGACCTGCGTCACGACGCGTTCACCGGACCGCAAGGCGCCACCGAACGTGCCGCAGAGTACAAGGTCCTGAGTGATCGCGCGGTCGCGTTCAAGGCCCAGCGAAAATTGGATCCAAGAGAGGGACTGACGGTTGCCCTGGGCTGGCCCAAGGGCTTGGTGCACGAACCGGGACCCGGTGCGCGCGCCGTCGAATTCATTCGCGACAACAATGCGGCCCTGATCCTCGCGTTGGGGTTTCTTGCACCATTGCTATGGTATCTGTGGGCCTGGAACGAGCATGGCCGCGACCCGGCCAGGGGCGTCATCATTCCCCGCTTCGAACCACCGAAAGGTCTGTCGCCGGCCGCCTGCCGCTACGTCCTGGACATGGGTCTGAAAAGCGATGCGGTCACCGCGGCCGTGGTCAGCCTGGCCATCAAAGGCTATCTGACCATCGAGGAGAAAAACGATGACTTCGTCCTGTACCGCCAACCGACACCCAAATCCGCGAGCGCGACGCCCGGGGAACTGGCGATTCGGGAAGAACTGCTGCCTGAATCCGATGCCTGGATAGAGTTGGACAATGACAACTACCAGGCGTTCCAGCGGGCCCGGGTGGGTCTCAGGGACACCCTGAAATCTGAATATCACGGGCGTCTGTTCAAGCTCAATTCGGTGTACATGATACCCGCGCTGGTGCTCTCAGCCATTGCTGCAGCCATAGCCGCAACCCAGTCCGGCGGCCCGGCGCCCTGGATTGTTTTTGGTGTACTCACCGCCGGCATGCACCTGCTGTTTCTCTTTCTGATGCGTGCACCCACGCCCGCGGGTCGTCGCGTGATGGACGAGATCGAGGGTTTCAGGAAGTACCTGGACACGGCGGAGCAGGACCGGTTGAATCGGATGCGCTCGCCCCGACTGACCCCGGAGGTGTTCGAGACTTTTCTTCCCTACGCGTTCGCGCTGGGCGTTGAAA
>WTJD01000112.1 GCA_011524975.1 Lysobacterales bacterium | reverse complement strand
GCATCACGGCGCCGACTCGGGCGCTTTGAATTGGCCAACCAGGGCAGCCTGTTCCTGGATGAACTCGCCAATACCTCATCCAGGGTACAGGAAAAAATCCTGCGCGTCATCGAATATGGCGAGCTGGAGCGTGTAGGTGGAAACGATACGATCCGCACCGAC
Organism: Lysobacterales bacterium; assembly: GCA_011524975.1. GTDB lineage: Bacteria > Pseudomonadota > Gammaproteobacteria > Xanthomonadales > SZUA-36 > WTJD01. The sequence continues at coordinate 3,228 of WTJD01000112.1, read as the reverse complement.
GTGAGAATCGTCGGCGCCACCCACGAAGATCTGCCGAGCCTTGCCGCGGAAGGCCGGTTCCGCGCCGATCTGCTGGACCGACTCGCGTTTGACGTGATCACCTTACCTGCCCTGCGCGACCGCCGGGAGGACATACTGCGGCTGGCAGAGCATTTCGCAGTCAAGATGTCAGGCGAACTGGGGCGCGAGCTGTTTGCCGGCTTTTCGGATAACGCGCGTGCCGAATTGCTTCAGTACAAGTGGCCGGGCAATGTCAGGGAGTTGAAGAACGTGGTGGAGAGAGCGGTCTATGCCATCAGCGATCCGGAAACGGAAATCGATCACATTGTATTTGACCCTTTTGCTTCACCATGGCGCCCCGGCAAGCAAAGCGAACCCGAGACACAAGCCTCGTCCACGCCGGTTGGGCCTTATGATTTCAAGCAACATGTGCAGGACGAGGAAGTCCGCTTACTGACCGCCGCGCTGGAGGAATGCCGGTTCAATCAGAAGAAGACCGCGGATTATCTCGGAATGACCTATCACCAACTTCGGGGTTACCTGAGGAAATATGACCTGACGGACTCAGGCGAATCATCCTGAACCGACGCGAGAATCAGGGCAGATCTTCGGCCTGATAGTACTCCGGCGCATAATTGACAAACCGCACCCACTGACCCTGAAAAGCCAGGTTAACGGTACCCGTTGCACCGTTGCGATGCTTGCCGATAATGATTTCCGCCTTGCCTTTTTCGGGGGTATCCGGGTTGTACACCTCATCGCGGTAGATGAAGACGATCAAGTCGGCATCCTGCTCGATGGAACCTGATTCACGCAAATCCGCCATAACCGGCCTTTTGTTGGGCCGCTGTTCCAGGGAACGGTTGAGCTGTGACAATGCAATGACTGGAACATGCAGCTCTTTGGCCAGCGCCTTGAGCGATCGGGAGATCTCGGCAATCTCCGTTGCCCGGTTCTCCCGGGTGCCCGGTACCGCCATCAGCTGAAGATAGTCGACTACGATGACGCCGACATCATGCTCACGCTTAAGCCTGCGCGCCCTTGCCCGCAATTCCGAGGGTGACAGCGCGGGTGTTTCATCAATAAAGATGTGACTCTTTTGCAGTAAATTCATGGCCGAGGTGAGCTTTGGCCAGTCATTTTCCTGCAGCTGCCCGGTTCGCAGACTTTTCATGTCGATTTGCCCCAGCGAGGCAAACAGGCGCATGACCAGCTGCAGCGATGACATCTCCATGCTGAAAATTGCCACCGGCACCTTGTGCTTGATCGCGGCATGCTCTGCTATGTTCATGGCGAACGAGGTCTTTCCCATGGCCGGCCGGCCGGCCACGATGACCAGGTCCGAACCATGCAGGCCCGCGGTCATCTGGTCAAAATCCTTGTATCCAGTAGCAACCCCGGTGATTTCACCTTCCTGCTCATGCAGTTCCTGGATACGGTCAATGGCCTCCTTGATACTGTCCTGAACCGACACGAAACCGGCGCCACGACGGCTGCCCTTGTCTGCGATCGCAAAAATCAGCCTTTCTGCATCTTCCAGCAGCGTTTGACTGTCCCGGCCATCGGACGTATACGCGCCAGCAGCCACCTCGGTGCCCACTTCTATCAGGCTTCGAAGAATGCTTTTTTCACGAACAATGTCGGCATAGGCGAGAATGTTGGCCGCGCTCGGCGTGGCGTCTACCAACTGCCCGATATACGCGCCGCCATCGATCATCTCGGTCTGTCCGTGTGACTCGAACCACTCCGTGACCGTCACAGCGTCGGTGGGACGGCTGTTGTCGTGCAATTCGCTGATGGCCCTGAAAATGAGCCGATGATCTTCGCGGTAGAAATCGCTTTCCACAACGATATCCGCCACCTGATCCCAGGCGCCGGGCGAGAGCAGCAAGCCACCCAGTACCGACTGTTCGGCCTCGATGGAATGGGGTGGAACTTTGAGCTGTTCTACCGGCGCCAATTTGGGTTCTGGCATGGATATCGTCCGCTAATATCAGGGCTGGAAACGGGTACGGGCCGCACATGGCGACCCGTACACGAAAGCATAGAGTGATCGGCTTCCGGCTGCAACCGGCAAGCGGCTTCTGTCAGTCAGCGTTGTTAACAACGACCTGAATGGTCGTCTCAACATCAGCATGCAACTGGATCAGCACCTCATGCTCGCCTGTCAGGCGGATGGGGCCCTCACCCATAATGACCTCGCTCTTCTCGAGAGGGTGGCCTTTTGCGGTTACCGCATCAGCGATCTCACGTGGGCCAATCGATCCGAAAAGCTTGCCTTCATCGCTGGCGTTAGCGCTGATCTCGACGACCAGATCGGCCATCGCATCACGACGGGACTCCGCGGAGCCCAGTTTCTGGACCTCAGCGGCTTCCAGTTCAGCCCGACGGGCTTCAAACATGGCGATGTTTTCGCGCGTGGCCGGAACCGCTTTACCTTGAGGAACAAGATAGTTTCGGCCATATCCGGCCTTCACGTTGACCGTGTCACCGAGGTCGCCCAGGTTCTGCACTTTTTCGAGCAGGATGAGTTCCATGGTCTTCCTCCTCTGATCAGTGGTTATCGGTGTAAGGCAGCAGGGCCAGATAGCGAGCGCGTTTTACTGCGGTCGCCAGCTGTCGCTGGTAGCGCGCCTTCGTGCCGGTAATCCGGCTCGGTACAATCTTGCCGGACTCGCCAATAAACTGCTTCAGCATGTTGATATCCTTGTAATCGACTTCGCTGATGCCTTCGGCGGTGAATTTGCAATACTTTCTGCGTCTGAAATGGCGTGCCATGATTATGCGCCCTCCTTGCTGGCGGACTCATCCGCAGCTTCTGCTGCCGGGGCAGTGGCCTCGACGTTTTCCGGACTGTCTTCGGCTGCTTCTTCAGCCGGCGCCGCGGCTGCCGGTTTCTCGGTAGCGGACTCCTCAGCGGGCGGCCCTGGCCGACGACGGTCGTCTCCGCGACCCGAGCGATCTTTTTCTTCCTTCGCCTTCATCATTGGCGACTGATCCGTAACCGCTTCCTGGCGCTTGATGGTCAGGTGGCGCAGCACGGCGTCATTGAAGCGGAAGACGCCCTCGACTTCTTCCAGTGTTTGAGCGTCGCACTCGATGTTCATCAAGATGTAGTGGGCTTTGTGCAGCTTCACGATGGGGAAAGCCAACTGGCGTCGGCCCCAGTCCTCAAGGCGATGGATCTTGCCGCCCTTGCCCTCGATCAGGCCCCGGTAACGCTCCAGC
>WTJD01000106.1:1280-12049 GCA_011524975.1 Lysobacterales bacterium | reverse complement strand
GTCCAGGTCGAGGCGCGTTTTTCCGCCGACGGAATAGCGCCGCAATCGGGCACGCTGGATTTTCACTTTACCGGCTCCGAACAGAACCCTGGAAAATTCACCGGCGCCGTCAGTGAGCGCCTGGCGCAGGGCAGCATGACCTTCGATGTGGGCGTGGAGATCCACATCGCCGGCCGCTTCCGCATCGAGGCCAACCTGTTCGACGCCATGGGCAGGCCTTTTGGCTGGGCCCGGTTCGATGCCCCTCTGGAAACAGGACGACAGCGGGTGGAGCTGACGTTTGACGGACTGCTGTTCCACGATGCCCAGGCTCAGGCGCCTTTCCTGCTGACACAGCTCAGGGGTTACCGGCTGTCGCCAGAGCATGCCTCGGGCCGACAGACCATGCCCACCATTGAACTGAACCATGCCACAGCCGGTGATTACGATCTGGCTGATTTTCGCGACACCGTCATCATCAGCCCGCGCCAGGCGCGCATGATGGAGATGTACCAGGACGCACAAAGGCGGGGTGTCCAACTGACCCGGCCAGAGTACACGGGAGACTAGGAAGCACTGGAGCTAATCCGGGCACATTATCAAAGGGAGAGATCATGAAACACGCGGCAAACGAAAGAAAACGAATCATCGCCATACTGGCGAGCGCGCTTTTGCTGACGCTGGCGGCGGCGATGCCTGCCATGGGCGGCACCATCGGCGGGGGCAACGAGGGCCGTTGCGAAATGCTTGCAAGTGAGGCCACCCGCGTTTGCACGGGCAAAGGGAAAAAGCGCACCTGCGAAGTGATTGACAGTTTCTGCGGGGCTGCCGGCAGCAATGGCAGCTGTTCCTGCGAGGCTGGATGCGAAGCAGACGGATCCTGCTGCGCCGACTACGCGCCGGTGTGCAAGGCGGAGTTCGATTGCAGTCCGGACAGCGGACAGATCGCGTTCCTGCACGTTGGCGGCATGTGCTCCACGCAGTGGGACTACCCGGGCTCCGACGACCGCCTCGCCAACGTCTCGGGCATATCAAACGCCGTTTCAGTAGACGTCAGGGCCGTGCAAACCGATGTCACCGGTACCCAGGTCGCCGCGACCACCCTGTCGCGCTATCTCGATGCCTGCTGCACGGACTCGAATAGCTGCGTCGTCTACAACTATTCCAATGGCGACAACGTGGTGGGCTTTGCCCTCGACCAGCTGGCGACCACGACCCAGATCTGCACTGGCCGGGGCAAAAAAAGGACCTGCGAGGAAGATCTGGCCTGGAATGTGCTTGAAGTAAGGACCTCTGCCGGCAATGGCGGCGGCAGCGAGCTCTCCAACTGGGGCAGCCTGGCGGACCTGTTCGCCTGCGACCTGGCCTCGCAGATCGGCCCGAGCCAGGTGCGAAACCTTTACGATCACAACAACACCCGCGGCGTTCCCGTGTACCACATGGGCGGCTTCCTCGACCAAACCACGGGCAGCGATGACATCACGCTGGACGCGGCATGGTGGTTCCTGCCGTGGCACAACGACGGTGCGGTGGGCTATCACTCGGCGGGCGCACGCAACACCGCTGTTGAATGGTGTGGTGACGGGCGAAATCTCGCCTGGGACTGGGACTACTTTGGCAACTGGTGCACCGACGAGAACCTGTGCAGCGCCAACTACGGCACCCTGTTCCAGGGCCATGGCATGGCCTACTGCGACATGTACATGGAAAACTCCGATCACTACGACCAGAAAATGGCGTACATCAAGTATCAGGGCCAGTGACCGGATAAACGCCGGCCGTTTATAGCGGATGACTAGCCGGGTGCTTCGACACCCGGCTCATCCGCCTCTTCCAGATCGTAACCCCCCAGATGTGCGGCAACGCGCCAGCTGTGGTGCGCCATTCTCTGGAGCCAGCGCTGCGCGGCCATGCGCATGCCGGTTTCCGCCACGCTCAGATCGTGCGCCACCGCGGCCTCGATGGCGCCGTCGCGGTCTTCTTCCGCCTTATGCCAAAGGCGGCGGGCAAAGTGGCCCATCCGTTGGTAGGTCGAGATGTCGATGCCCGGCTCCAGGCATGAGCGGATCTCGGAACACAGGGTGCGCAGTTCAATGGCCTCAGCCGTCAGTTGGGTATCGGCGCGGATCGCATCGATCCGATCGTCCTGGCCTATCCTCCAGTACATCCTTTGCAGGTGATCCAATGCGTGCATCGCGCTGCCAATTTGCGCGTGGTAACGCCCCTTCTCGCCCGCGGCGTTGAGTTCGTCCAGAAAATCCCGCGTGTCCCGAAAATCCTGCTCGATGACGCCCACAGGAACACGGCCTTCCACATCCTGCCCGACCAATGATCGGCCCAGCCGGTCCAACAGGTCATCGAACAGGTCTCTCAGCGTGGCTTCCAATGCGGCGGTCGCCGCCACCGGTTCCTTGATCAGTTGATGGTCGAGCCTGCGGGCCAGGCTGATGCTGCGCTCGGGTACCAGCGCCTCCATCAGGCGGGCGAACGGCTGGGCCAGCGGCAGCCCTACCAGCAGGGCAACGGCATTGAACAAGGTGTGAAAACCCACCAGCGCCAGCTCGGGCGAAGCGGTGATCGCGCGCGGCCACGCGGCGCCGAGGGCCCAGACATAAAGGTCCAGGAGCAATAACGCGGCGAGCGCGGTAAAGATATTGAAAATCGTATGCGAGAACCCGGTGCGCCGGGCTGCCTGCGAACTTCCCAGTGCGGCAACAACCGCGGTAATCGTGGTGCCTACATCCATCCCAATGACCATGGCGGCCGCCTGGGGAAAATTGATCGCGCCAACGCTGAGCGCGGTCATGGCAATGGCAACGCCGGCACTGGAGGACTGGGTGACCAGGGTAATCAGGATACCCAGGCCCAGCAACAGCAGACGCCCACCCAGCGTATCCGGAGGAAAACGGTCGGGCGTCACCGTATCTGTAAAGCCGTGCATGCCGTCCTGCATGAATCCGATACCCAGGAAAATGACGCCAAATCCGGCCAGTGCGCGACCCAGGCTTTGCCAGCGCCCCCGCCCGAACATCCGCAGCATGGCGCCCAGGAAAATAACGGGAAGGGCGGCAGCCCCAATTTTCAGCTTGAAACCGAACAAGGCCACCATCCAGCCCGTCACCGTAGTGCCCAGGTTGGCGCCAAACACGATGCCCAGCGCCTGCGGGAATGTCAGTAGACCGGCCGCCACAAAGCCCACCGTGGTAACGGTGGTGGCGCTGGAAGATTGCAGGACGGCGGTGGCCAGCGTGCCGGTGAGGGCGCCCGTTGAGGGGCTGCGGGTAAAGCGCGTCAGCCATACATGCAGGCCCTCGCCCGTCAGGGCTTTTAGCCCCTCGGTCATAACGACCATGCCCATCAGAAAGAGGCCCAGCCCGCCAAGTGTCGTGAGTAGGTTGTCGTACATCTGTACCTTCGACGCCCGGTCTGCCCATGCTCAGCATAAGCCAACCGGCAGCGCTCCCCCAAGGGTCGAAATCAAACCTTTGCGGGTTGGTTGCAAGAAAATTTTTGTGGGCTAATCTTTAAATCTATAAAAAGGGTATTCAACGTGAATGAAATCACCCACAAAAACGCGGGACGTCAGAGCTTTCTGTTGCTTCTCAGGGAGATGGTTCGCGCATATCAGGCATTCGAAGCGCTGGACAGGCGCCTGCACCAGGAATCAGGGACCGGACTGACTTCTGCCCAGGCGGATATTCTCTTCACCCTGGGGAATACCGCAGGCATGACCCGAGAAGAAATACAGGCCTGTTCGCTGCTCAAACACGGGTTGATGGAGGACAGCATCCAGAGCATGGCGACGGCGGGCCTGGTGGTGGAGCCATCCGATAAAGGCAACGGAGCGGATTCGCGAGTGACACTGACCCCGAAAGGGGTGGAGACATTTGAACGGGTATTCCCGAGTCATACACAATCGGTTGGCCGTTATTTCCAGAAACTGGAGCAGTCTGATTTGATCGATGGATCTGTGCTGTTCAGGAAGGTCCGTCAAGCACTTGAGAGCGATTGACGGCACACAGCATCCAAAGACGGCAGCCCCGGGTCGTTTTGCCATTGACCACGCGTGTACTCAATGCCCTTCCCGAGGTTTACCGGGAAGGGACTCAGAGTCCGGCACGCTGCCCCTCGAACATGAACTTTTCGAAGTCGCGACTGAGATACCGATTTGCTACCCTCGGCAGGCCCTGTTCAGCTCATTGGTTCCGATGCGCCTATTACTCAGCATTCAAAGATTGCTCTTCACCACGCTGCTTTCCGTGGGCGCTGTACCGTCCCTGGCGGATTGCCCAAAGCCTGATGGCAGTGGGGGTGTCAACGCGCCAGAGCACCTCAATGCCCCCTACATCGTGCTCATCTCACTGGATGGGTTTCGCTGGGATTATCCTGAGATATTCAACCCGCCAACGATCAACCGCATGCTGAAGGCGGGCTTCCGCGCTGAACGCCTTATTCCGGTCTTTCCTACCCTGACGTTCCCCAACCACTATTCCGTGGCCACCGGCTTGTACCCGGATCGCCATGGTCTTGTTGGCAACCATTTCTACATGCCGGAGTTCGACAGCTGGTATGAATTGTTTAACCGGGAGTCGGTTTCCGATGGCCGTCATTATGAAGGGCAACCCGTCTGGCTGACGGCCGAGTGCCAGGGAATGGTGAGCGCGGCCTATTTCTTCGTCGGAACCGAGGCGGATATCCAGGGAATGAGACCATCCTACTGGTATCCATACGACAAGCAGGTTCCAGGTGCACGCCGAGTGGACCAGGTGTTGTCCTGGCTGGGCAAGCCCGCTGCGCATCGACCGCACCTGATCACCTTGTACTTTGAAGACGTCGATGATCATTCCCATTGGACCGGAGTCGGTTCCGGACCTGCCCGTGACGCCATTGTGAGGGTGGACTCCTGGCTGGAGAGGCTTTTACAAGGGATAGAGAAACTGCCTCACGGCGACCAGGTCAATATCATCGTGGTCTCAGATCACGGTCAATCCGCTTATCTCGACAACGCGGAACCGCTGGTGATCAGTGAACACATCGATCTAACCGGGATTCGGGTGATCGGCAAAGGACCCTATGCGTTTCTCTTCTACGACAGCGATAAGCAGGCACGGATCGAACGGCACACTGAGCTGCTTGAGGCCGCGTGGCCGCATGGACGGGTCATGTCACCGGCTGAGGCGCCGGAGTCATGGCGGGTAGGCGCCAATGAACGTTGGCCCGATCTCATGCTGGTCGCCGATATCGGGCATATGGTGGTGTCCGAACGGGCCCAGATCGCCCGGTTGTCAGCAGGCGCGCATGGCTGGGCGCCGGAAGATAGTGATATGCATGGAATCCTGTTTGGCGCGGGTCCGGGTTTTATTCCCGGCGCGCGTATCGGACCGGTTCGGGTCGTGGATATCTACCCCTTGATGCTGGATATGCTCGGGCTGACCGCCCCTGGATCGCTGGACGCAGACCCTCAAGCGCTCCATTCGGTCAGGTTGCTCAAACCTGGACCCACGCCGAGGGATTGACTGAACCCATAATTTTTACCTTGGGACCCTCTATGACGCTCATCAGCCGTGCATCATTACGTTCCAGTAAATCACCGTAGCGACGGCGGTCCAGTAGCCAGGGGTAAATTTCCCGCCCAAGCTGAATCTCTGCAACGGCATCATGGATCATCCCGCTGTCCAGGCGGTCGGAAACCAGTAACAGGCGCATGGTGGAGGCAGGCCGGTCGCTAGGGTCGTTGTACATCAAGACAAGGTCAGGTGTTACCGGCAACTGGTCCACGGCGGTTCGTATGACATCGACCACTCCAAATGTTTTGCGGGCAATACCGCAGAGTTCGGGAAAAATGGTGATATCCGGATTGGCCTGGTAGTGCTTCTGATTACCCACCTTTTTGACGGTCAGTACGCCGGATTCCGAGAGCCGTTTTAATTCTCTTTGCACGGATCCAGTTCCGACACCCGCCAGGCGGACAATCTGGTTGAGGTAGAAACTCCTGTCCGGGTGACCGAAGAAAATGCCGATTAGTTGACGCTGGGTGCGCGTAAAAAGTGCATCCAGAAGGCGTTTTCCTTGCGAAATAATACCCATATAGGGTACTATCATACCTCAATTGGGTTTTGTGATTCGCCGGAATAGGGAGATTACCCCGGGCGCAATGAGAAAGGGATGCGGCATCGACCCTTCGATGAGCATCCCTTCCCACCGGAACGGTCGTAGAGCATAGCCAACCCTTTTGAAGGACTGCCCGGCCTCCTGGCAGCCGGCCCCAACCGGCATCCAGAAAATAGGGCGCCGCCCTGTCGTTGACACTGCCGGGAAACCGGCAGCGTCAGGGGCGCCAGCAAGACCGGCGCCTCGGGCCCCAAATTGGGCGCAAGATCCGGGGTTCGGCTTCAGGGTCGGAAGTTTTGTCGGCGGCCTGCGGGCCGCCGTTTTTATGACAGATGCCCATATCGTTTCCCCATATTGTTTGCTGCAAGCGCCCCCGCGCACGCTGAGCGGCGCTTGAGCGCGCCCGACACAGCCCCCAAATCCGTGTTAGCAACGGACCAGGACACAGCCGACCAGGACACAGCCAATGAGTCGCCAATTGAATCGGGTCATACCCAGCCAGACCACCTCCGACGGGGCAGGCGTCAAACTCCGACGAAGCATCGGGGCCGCTGACGGCTTGCGGCTGGATCCGTTCCTGATGCTCGATGAGTTCGGCACAGACCGCCCGGAAGACTACATTGCCGGGTTTCCGCCCCACCCCCACCGTGGCTTCGAAACCGTCACCTACATGATTGACGGCCACATGCGGCACGAGGACCACTTGGGTAACGTGGGCGAACTCAACCCGGGCGGCGTGCAATGGATGACCGCAGGCAGGGGCGTGATCCACTCGGAGATGCCACAACAGGAAGAAGGCCGCATGCGCGGTTTTCAGCTGTGGATTAACCTGCCCTCGGCGGAAAAGATGAAGCCCGCGGCTTACCGGGACATTGCGGCTCATGAGGTCACCAAGCTGACGCTGCCCACAGGCGGCTCGCTGAGACTGATCGCCGGATCGCTTTCGCTGGATGGACAGGCCATCAGCGGCCCCATCAACCCCGTGCCGGGAAGCATGAGCACCGATCCGCTGTTCATCGACCTGATGCTGTCAACGGGTGAAGCATTGAGCCTGCCCGTAACCACCGAATACAACGCGTTCCTGTATGTTTACGAGGGCGGGCTGGAGGTCGGCGGCCATCCGCTGGCTGCCAGGCAAGCCGGCGTCCTGGGCGAAGGCGACCGGGTTGATCTGCGCGCTACCGAGGCCGCGCGCGCCATCCTGGTGGCGGGCAAGCCCATTGGCGAGCCCATCGTGCAATACGGGCCATTTGTGATGAACAGCCGGGAAGAAATCGAGCAGGCGATCGCGGACTATCGGGATGGCACGCTGACCGGCTGAATGGTCAGCGCACCTGGGTTTGTTCGAAAAACTGGACCAGTCTCACCATGGCCTCGGTATCGAAACGGCAGTACTCCAGTAGCTGTCGGCGAACGGCTTCGCGATGCCGCTCATCATTGGAATGGACCGCATCCAGCCAGGCCGTTGACGCCTCGCTGCCTTCATGAATCCCTTCCAGTTTCTCCCAGTCCATGGACGGATCGATGGTGGGCAGCACGGCCTTGATGGACCAGGAACCCATCATGTCGGGGTGATAGTAGCTGGCCTTGGTGACCGGGTAGAGGTCAACCAACCGCGAAACGATGGCCTGTAATGGCCCCGCCAGGTCCGGAAAGCGTGCGGCCAGGGCCATGATCACGCCCTTTTCATAGGCCGTATACATCAGCACCGGGCCCCGGTCTCCGAGCACGGCAATCAGCGCCTCAGCCAGCGCGTGCATGGGCGGTTCCCCGCTCATGTCGAGAAATTCTTCGTGGTGAAGCTCGCCCGGAGCCCGCTCCACGTGACATGACCACTGAAAAGGCAATACTTCGTAGGGTCGGGTGCCGGGCCAGACGGGCACAGCAGGCCCCACGGTTTCGAAATCCAGGTAGAAGCGCGGCCAATCCAGACCACTGACGAACGCCCCGGCAGCCGGCAATATTTCGGGCACGCCCTGCCGGGTCACCCGCCAGATTCTGTATTGATCCTCGGACGTCAGGGTCTCCCCTGGCACCTCGCGGATATCTGAATAGCCTTTCGATACCAGCTGGCCGAGTTTCTTGCGGCTGCCCTTCAAACCATGAACAGGATAATCACTGTCCACCGGCCAGCAGTGCCGGAAGAAGGGGCATTCATAGGGCGTAAAGCAATGCTGGCCCACGGCGAGCTTTGGCTCGGGCCCATCGGCGGCAGCCATCGCCGCCTCAACCCAAAGCGGCACTGAATGCTGCAATTGCCGGACCTCGCGGGTGAGATCTTCTTCGACCAGAAGACCGGCGTAGTCCCCACCGCCCGGGTATACGAACTGGTTGTCGATATGCGCCAGCGAAAAGCGCTCAAAGCTGAAACCGGCACCTTCATGGACCCAGGCTTGGATGGCGCAATCCTGCACATGCTCATCTTTGAGCCGGGTCGATGCCTTGACCTCGACAATATGCCATCCGCCCTGCTGGGGCAGGAGGACGTCTTCTCGCACCAGCACGCCGCCATGCTCCAGCGTGGCCTCGAACACCGGCTCGCGCGGCCCGGCGCGCAGCAGCTCCCGGGTTTGCTCAAGTGCTTTACCCAATCCTGCCTCGTACTCGATGTATTCGCCTGCCCCGCCACCGTAAATCTGGACGGCAATGTCTCCGACCCGATGACCGATATCGAAAGCGATCTGCGTGCGCGCGGACATCACAGCCAGCTCAGGTCGGTTGACCTCCAGGTGCAGGCGTCTCAAGCACTGCAGGGAGGACATGATCCGCGATTTGGACAAGCGGGACATGGGGTGAGAATAGCAGTTCTGACCCGGCTCAGGCTCCCCCGAACTGTAGCTCGGCGAGGCGGGAATAGAGGGCGTTCTCGCGGATCAGGTGGTCATGACTGCCGGAGGCAACGATGCGGCCGCGATCGATAACGACGATTCGATCCACTTTCTTGACCGTTGCCAGGCGATGAGCGATCACCAGGGTGGTGCGATCCTGCATCAGGACCTCCAGCGCCGACTGCACCAGCCGTTCGCTTTCCGCATCCAGTGAGCTGGTGGCCTCGTCCAGCAGCAGAATGGGCGGGTCCTTGAGGATGGCCCTGGCGATGGCGATTCGCTGCCGCTGCCCGCCGGAAAGCCGCGTGCCGCGCTCACCCAGGAACGTGTCATATCCCTCCGGCAACTCCCGGATGAAATCATGGGCCGCAGCGGCTCTTGCCGCCTGCTCCACCTCCGCATCCGAAGCATCGGGCCGGCCGTAGCGGATGTTCTCGCGCGCCGTTTCACCAAACAGCACCGTCTCCTGCGGAACCAGGCCGATCCGCTGGCGAAGCTGCTCCGGATCGAGCCGGGCAACATCCACATTATCGACTTCTACCACACCGGTCAGGGGGTCATAAAACCGCAGCAACAATTGAAAACTGGTGCTCTTGCCCGCCCCGGACGGACCCACGAAAGCCACCGTCTCCCCGGCACCCACGTCCAGCGAGAAGCGGTCCAGCGCCCGTGTTTCCGGCCGTGAAGGGTAGGAAAAACTGACCTGGTCGAAGCGAATGGTTCCCATCGGCCGGGCGGGCAGAAGCTGCGGGGCATCCGGCGCCTGAATGCCGGGTTCTGCCTGCAGCAGCTCGGACAGACGCTCCATGGCGCCCGCACCCCTCTGCACTTCACCCCAGATCTCACTGAGCGCGGCGGCTGATGAACCAACGAACATGGAATACATCAGGAATTGGGCCAGCTGCCCACCCGTCATCGCCCCAGCCAAAACCGCCCTCGAACCGCCCCAGAGAATCAGGGTGATGGCCCCGAACACCAGGATGATCCCCAGCGCGGTCAGCCCGGCCCGGGTGCGGATTCGACGCACGGCGGCCTGAAAGCTCTCGCTGACCGCGGCCGTGAAACGCCGGACCTGCAAATCCTCCAGCGTGAAGGCCTGAACGGTCTCAATCGCGTTGAGCGTTTCCCCGGCCAGGCCGCTGGTATCCGCCACCCGGTCCTGTGCCACCCGCGACTGGCGTCGGATTCTGCGGCCTACCAGGATAATCGGCAAAACCACCACGGGGACGCCCAAGAGGATATACAAGGTCAACCGGGGGCTGGTCAGGGTCAGCATGACAAGGCCGCCCATCAGGTTGACCAGCGAACGCAGGGCAATCGACAGGCTCACACCGGAAATGCTTTGCACCAGGGTGGTGTCCGTGGTCATCCGGGACAGCACCTCACCGGTTCGGGTCACTTCAAAAAAGGTCGGGTCCATGCGAATGATGCGGCGATAAACCCCATCCCTGATATCAGCCACCACCCGCTCCCCCAGCCACGTGACCAGGTAAAAACGCAACGCGGCAAAGCCGCCGAAGACCACGGCTGCGGCGAAGAACCAGCCAAAGTATCGATTGACGGTTTCCACGTCATTGGCCACGAATCCGTTGTCAATCAGGTAACGCAGGGCGACCGGCAAGGACAGCATGGCCGTGCTCGCGACCAACAGCGCTCCCAGTGCGCACGCCAGGGTGCCCCGATAGCGCATGATGAACGGAACGAGGGTCCTCAGCGGCCTCAGAGACTTGCTGCCTGGTCGTTCTGAACTCGATGGTTCGGTCATATCTCAAGCCGGCCGGTGGTTGATTGCGCGGATGGTGGTCAGGAACGGGATAGTAACAGCCGCGAGCAAGCACGCAACAGCCGGCC
>WTJD01000106.1:0-1180 GCA_011524975.1 Lysobacterales bacterium | reverse complement strand
CTGGCCATGATGCAAGAGCGGGACGCGCGAGATCGCTCACGTTCACACCTGGCCGAATTTCTCGAGTCCATGGACATGCCGGCGTTGCCAGCGGGCGAGGCCTGTTACTACCAGGGCTTGCCGGGAGCGGAGCTGCGCTGGGAATCGCACCAGGAATTCTGCAGCTACCTGTTGATCATGCCTCAGCCTTCAGAAGCCTTTTTCCCCCAGCTTAAGTTGCCTGAATGGTGGGTTCAGCTCGCATCCACCGCGCCGGGGCAAGTGATCAATGGGCTGCGCCTGGAGATCAGAGAGGATGATGTCCCGTCCGACCCGCTGAGCGTCCTCCCGGCCCATTTTGAATCAGAATGGGTCTATGGCAGCCGGATCGTGGACGAACAGGCCAGCGCGTGGACCAGCTTTACCCAGGACCGTGACGGCATGACACGTTACCTTGTTTTCAATCACGGCCTGTCCTCGTTTCAGGCGGGCAGAACCTGCCAGCGGCTGCTCGAATCAGACACCTATCGCATGGTGGCGTTGCTGGGATTTCCGCTGGCGCGAGAAGTCTGGCCCAAGATATATGCCTCAGACCACGCGCTGGGTGAACTGACCCAGGAGATCACGGAACGCGCAGAAGCGGAAGGCGATCAGGCGGTGCTTGCCCAACTCAGCGGCCTTTCCACCCGCATTGAGCGACTGCGCGCGCAAACCAGTTTCCGCTTCTCTGCCTCACGGGCCTACTCGGAAATTTCGCTGCGCCGTCTGTCCGACCTGAGAGAAGTCCGATGGGAAGGCACCTCGTCGATCGGTAAGTTCACAGAGCGCCGCTTTCTCCCGGCGATGCAGACCTGTAACGCCGCAGACCGCCACCTGCGTGAACTGTCACAACGCATCGGGCAGGCCACCGCGCTGCTGCGCACGCGCGTGGAGCTCAACCAGGAAATGCAGAACCAGAAACTGCTGGACGCCATCAGCCGCCGGACCGAAATGCAGCTCCGGCTGCAGTCCGTGGTCGAAGGTCTTTCCGTGATCGCGATCACCTATTACCTGGTTGGGCTGGTTGGCATGGTGCTCAGCGGACGCTCTATCCCCGGGTGGACAGAGCTGCCCGGCGCCCGGGGGGCGGGCGTCGCGCTGATGGCCATCGTGGTTTCGCTTTACATCAGACGAAGAAAACGAAAGCTGCTGCAGGAAGACC
>WTJD01000152.1 GCA_011524975.1 Lysobacterales bacterium | reverse complement strand
ATGATGGGCAGCCAAAACACCAAGGCATCGGATGAATAACACGTATTCACCTTGATTTCTCCACTACACTATTTTTTTCTCACAAAGAAATGGGCGAAAAACCCACCGTGGCCGCATAACCTAGAAATTTTTGGGAGAGACCCCGGAAACTTAAGTTTATGTTTTTGATAAAAAAGCTTCAGTATTTGAGCTCCAATTTGCGTTTAGATTCGCCCGCACTCGAATTGCGCTTCGTCGGGAATCAGCGGGACTTCAATCTGCCGGAAGACCTGGAATTGCGCGTCCATCAAAAATTGACTGAACTACTTGCACCACAAACATTGCCTGCATCGCCGCCGCCAGATATCGGTTCGGGGCAGGAGGCACGCAGAATCGTCAGGCTTGTGGGTGGAACCGTCCGTGCGCTACTCATAGCAGCCGGACATGAGATTAACCAAACGCACATCATCAAGGATGAACATACCGACGAGCTGTGCCTGATCATTGACGGCGACGACCAGGACAGCAATTTCGCAGCGACGGACGTGACGATTGATGTCCTTCACGCGGTGCAGCCCGGTCTTGTCAGCGGTGAGACGGGGGATCCAACCGCGCAAGGGCTTGGGGAAAAGCTGCGGAAGTTCCTGGTCGAGGCAAAGGAACGCGCGATGTGTTCGGAGACCCGGGCGATTATTCGGGTCGGGAAACAGATGGGCATTCCCGTCGTCTCACTTAACCGGCCCCCATATAAAAACCTGAAAATAGAACGATGTATTCGTGCAAATGGCTGTATCCAGGTGGGGCAGGGTACAACCCAGCGAATATTGGACGGAACGGTCTTCATCGACAATGCTGGTCCCGCTCTCGAATTGATATGGGACGAGCAGGCACGACGAGCAAGTCTTGAAAAGAATCGGGTGCCTGTATTCTCCGGGTTGCCCTCACCCAATGCTCATAAGGGGGTTCTTTGCGTGGGTGACCAGTTGGTTCATTCGTTCCTGCGGACGGGTACAGGTTGGTCAAATATCGAGGAAACGGTTCATCCGACTCTGCTGAGGCTGGCTAGAAGCATTACGCGGTCCCTTGATACAGCCGCGATATTCCTCGAGGTTGTCGCGGAGGATTTGGGAGCCACCCCTGGTCATTCGGAGGGGGCCGTCGGAGTGATCGATTTTGACTTGGCTCCCAAACTGCATGAGTTATTCATCAACAACGCCGAGGAACTGGATAAGGCGGCAGAGGCCCTGTTGAATTGGGGCAGACAGGGAGATCGGTTGCTTAATGTGCCCTCGGTGTTGGTAACGGGCACCAATGGCAAAACCACCACGAGCTACATGATCCGTCAGATTCTTCGTGGGGCAGGTCTTCGCACGGGGCTGGCGTCTTCGCTGGGTATATTGATTGAGGATGAAATGGTGATGGAGGGTGACCTCGCCGGCATGGAGGGTCACCTCAACGTGCTGGGATCAAGAGAAATTGATGTGGCCGTGCTCGAAACGGCGCGAGGTGCCGTGGCGAAATTCGGATTTGCCTTCGATCAGGTCGATGTGGCCGTGTGCACGAATGTCTCTGAAGATCACATCGGGCTAGATGGCATCCATACACTGGAGGCGATGGCCAAATTAAAGCTGGCCATCATACAACGGGCTAAACACGCCGTAGTACTCAACGCAGACGACGCGTTTTGCGCGTTCATGTATTCCGCCGTGAGCACCCCTCGTCTGGGTATCGCCTCTCTACGATTGTCACCTGCGCAAGTAAGAGAGAAATTTCCCAGGGCGGAAGTTGTTTGCACGGTGGCCGTGGTGAACGATTCTGAGACCATTGAGCTTCATGACGGTGATGAACAGATACTCAGCATAGCGGTTAAGGATATTGCGGCCACGCTCGATGGTAGAGCGCGGTTTAACCTGGAAAACGCCATGCAGGCACTGATCGCAGGTCATTTCATGCGCGTGGCGCCCAAGGAACTCTCGCAAGGATTAAAGGCTTTTATGCCCGGGTTCGATCAGTTGAAGGGAAGACTCAATATTTATCAGGGCCAGAAGTACACCGTTATCATGGACTATGCCCACAACGAAGCTGGCCTGGCCAGATTCGTTGAATTTGCCAGCCAGTTTGAATTCGCGGGTAAACGCATTCTGGTGGGCGGGGTGCCGGGCGACCGATCTGAGCAACAGGCCAGAAAAATGATGGGTATTGTCCACCGGTTTTACGCTCATTTTGTATTGCGGCCCGCAGGTAGTAAACGCAACTATAGCGACATCATGCAGAAGCCGAGAATCTGCCGGGACGAACTCATCAGGTTGGGTATCGCAAAGGACAAGATTCATATCGCAAACGACCCCATTGAGGCCATTTCTTTAGGTATGGACTTGTGTGAACAGGGTGACTTGCTGATTCTTCACATCACCTCATCGATGCATGCTGAGGCGTGGGGTCTCGTCAATGATCAAGCAGACAATCCACCTGCCAAAACTGGCGTTGCGAATAACCTGCCGGCATGAATTGGATCAAACGATCAGTCTGGCTGATTGCGACTTAATCAGCAGTTTAAATGGTGGGCCCTGTAGGACTTGAACCTACGACCAATCGATTATGAGTCGACTGCTCTAACCAACTGAGCTAAGGGCCCGCCGGGGGGGGCAATTGTACCCGAGCGCGTCTGTCCGCTGCACCCCTGTTGTTGGATTCCGTCCGTATGCCGGCCACTCTCTACATGGCGAGCCAGGAAAGCCTGACCGCCGTCAGGAATATCGAGAAGCCGCCTGTGCCCAGTGCCAGGCCGAGACCCCACACCCATTTTCGCCGCAGGATGATTGCCATACCGCATAGCGCGATGGCCAGACTCAGCAGCATGGCAGCGTACTCGTAACGCTCGTGGGCATGCTGGTAATCCGCTGCCTTCGCCCGGCTGGCCTCGATCTCCGAGGAGAGTTCAGCTGAATCTCGCTCGAGCTGCGCCCTGATGTCGGACAGTTCCGGACTGCTCGGTTTATCCATTGCTGACAGCAACAGTGCCTGGGTCTCTACTTCATGTAGCACGGAACGCTTACCGGCCATCATGGCAATCGACTGGGTTTGCTCCGACCGAAGCATCGCCGCTTCATGCTGACTCAAGCTGGCGCCGGAGCCGCTCAAGGCGGCAAAAATAGTCAGTAACACGCTGCTCAGCGCCACCCAACGATTCCATGCGAGTTCGGCTGGCGCCGACTCTTGGATGTCATCGATTATGCCGTCAATAATGCGCTGGTCTCGCTCCAATGGGTCGGACATAGCTCCTCCAAGGTAACAACGCCCTTCCTACCCTAGCCGATTTTCAGCCTTGCCTGAACGCCTGCGCACCGCCGGCCTGATGGCACGAACAAAAAGGCCCGCAAAAGCGGGCCTTTTCAGAAGTGATGATCCGTAGATCAATTCA
>WTJD01000134.1 GCA_011524975.1 Lysobacterales bacterium | reverse complement strand
GCCCCCTCCAGAATGTAGTACCGCTCCGTCGTACCCGACAGCCGGTGCCAGTCCGTGATGCCGCCGGCCGGCACCCGGGCGCGCGCGATGGACACGTCCGGGTCTGCCGGGTCATTCAACACCTCGAGAATGTAACAGCCTTCCTCGAACCAGTACTCCTCACCCTGCTCTGGCCGACGGACGCTCAAGGCCCCTTGGCCTGGCTGTCGGCCAGGTTTTCGGCCAGAAACATCATGACGACCTGGCTGTAGACATCCCTGTTCTCTTTCTTGCGATACCCGTGCCCCTCATTGAGGGCATTCATGTACCAGACATCCTGACCGCGTTCGCGCAAAGCTTCCACGATCTGCACCGCCTCGGTCACCGGGACACGCGGATCGTTTTCACCCTGGACGACGAGCATGGGGACATTCATTTTTTCGACATGGTTCAGCGGGCTGATGGCTTCCAGATGGGCGCGCATCTCGGGATCGCGCTCATCGCCATATTCGGCCCGGCGCAAATCGCGACGGTAGTCCTGGGTGTTTTCCAGAAAAGTCACAAAATTGCTGATACCGACCACATCAACCACCGCCTTGAGGCGGTCGCTGTAGTGCACAGCACAGGCCAGCACCATGTAGCCCCCATAACTACCGCCATACACGGCGACCCGGTTCTCGTCGAGATCCGGCTGGGTCGCTATCCAGTCGAGCAAAGCACCAATGTCTTTGACCGAGTCCTCCCGCAGGAAACCATTGTCCAGCGACATGTAATGCTTGCCGTAGCCGTTTGACCCGCGCACATTGGGCTGGATAACGGCCGCGCCCAGTTTCTGCACCCACATCTGGTAGGTGCTGCTGAAAGAAGGCCTTGCCTGGCTTTCCGGGCCGCCGTGAATACGAATAACCACCGGATGCGGCCCCTCTCCCTCGGGTTTCAGCACCCAGGCCGGTATCGTTTCCGGCCCACCTGAGTCACTGTCGAAAGTAGGGAAGCGAACCAGCTCCGGCTCGACGAAGGTATCGGTGTCGAGACCGCCGACCTCGCTGTAGGTCCACCGGACCATTTCACCGTGAGCCAGGGCATCCGCGCCCAATTCCAGCACGAAGGCATCACTGGGCGTTGTCGGCGTATTCAGGGTCAACCCCAGGCGCTTGCCGTCAGGGCTGAATTCCAGGCCGCCCACCAGGCCGGTCGGCAAGCCGGTGACCGGTTTGAACGTTCGTGTCCCGGGGTCCATCAGGTAGAGCCTCGAAAAACCGTCCTCATTGACCGTAAACGCAGCACGGGTTCGTTCATCATTCACCGCGCCGCCTTCCACGTGCCAGGCAATATCGGAGGTCACGATCTCGGGCTTGCTGCCCGGCTCCAGGGACTGCCAGGCCAGCTGCCTGAAGTCGCCACCCACGTCCGTGACGAACCAGAAACCCTCGCCGTCACGATCAAAGCCCCACGGAGAATTCGAACTGGGGTCTTCAGGATCGCCCGCCAGCAGGCGCATTTCCCGGGTTTCCAGGTCGAGCAGGTAAATGCGGGAGTCGGCGTTGCCGACGTAGTTGCCAACCAGCAGCTGACCGCCGTCGGCGGAGAAATCAGCCCCGTACCAGTAGGTGCCGTCGGGAGACTCGAAGACGATTTCCGCGGTCTCTGGATTATCGACCCGCATCATCCATATATCGTTGGACGCGCCGTTTCGCCGGGTGCTCAGGTAGGTGATCCGCTCACCCTTCCTGTCCCAGTTCACCGCCCCATTGCGGGACTCGCCGTCGGTCAGCATGATGGCGTCTTCGTTGCCGGTGGGATCGAGCAGAAACAATTGTGCGAATTCGCTGCCGCCCGCGTCCATGGTGAAAATCAGGCGATCCCCACCCGGCTGGCGTGACAGGCCGCCGACCGGCTCATCGAAAAACGTCAGCTGGCGCCGCGCGCCGCCGGGAAAATCGACGCGGTGCACCTGGGACACGTTGCCAAAACGCGTGGAAACATAGACGCCGCTGCCCTCGCGGGTCCAGTCCAGGAAACCCGCGGAGCGCACGTTCTGATAACGGCTCAGGTCCGCCACCACGCTCTCAGGAATGGGCGGAATATCCTGCATGACAAGGTTTCCGTTGTTCAGGGTTGTGTGGCTGACTTCAGCCTGTGCTGTCAGGGTCAGCGCAACCATCGAAGCGGCCAGGGCGTTCCATCCGGATTTCATTATTTTCTCCTTCAATTCAAGAGGGCCATTTTATCCCCCGCGCACGACTGTAAACAGGGGGGGCGCACGCCCACGACCGTTCCCGGGCGCTCAGGCCTGACGGTAAACCAGCGGCCAATGGCCATGCTGCGAGGGTCGCCCTCTATCCGTCGGCCACGGCCCTCGACATGGACCTCGGGCTCAAGCGCTCCGGCAAGTTCGGCCCCTGCGAAAACGCCGCTGAAGTGAAACTGGGCGAGCGTTCCCGGCCACAACGGCTGCAGGCGTATCCTCAGCGTGTCGCCATCGCGATACTGCCGGATGAGGGGGTCATGCTCGCGTGGCATGGAAGCATCGAGGTTGAGGATGCGAGGGCTGCCGCCCGCGGCCTCGGGAATCCCCCTCAGGGTCACCTGAACTTCCTCCTGCAGACTCCGTCCGGAATTGGCGATCTCGAACATGGCGCTGTAAGCACATCGCCCTTCGATGCAATGATGGACGCTGAGGCTGAACTGGTAAGTCAACTCATATCGGGCGGGCACGAAAAGAGCCACGAACGCATTGCCAACGCCCAGTGCCGCCGCAATGAGCGCCAGGGCCAGCAAGGTCACTCTTAGTTTGAGCAGGTGACGAAGCACGCCGGGCCTTCCCTCCTGTTCATCTGACGGGTCTCGACATCGAACTTCGTCCCGACATTGTAGCCCGCAACAGGCGCACCTGAAGCGAATCGCGGTTAAACTGCGCCCTCTGTTGGTATTTCTTCGGCACTGAAGACATGCGAAAAATGATTTCCGCGAACCTGCTATTGCTGATGCTCACCGCCGGCACCAGCGTCTCGGCACAGCCGCGCAACGTCATCCTGTTTCTGGGTGATGGCATGGGCATTTCCACCGTCACCGCCGCCCGAATCCACGCCGGCCAACTGGCGGGCGGCAAAGGCGAAGACCACGTGCTGGCCTTTGAGACCTTTCCGAACGTGGCCCTTGTGAAGACCTTCGCCGTCGACCGCCAGGTACCCGACAGCGCCAGCACCACCTCGGCCATCATGACCGGCCATCACGGGCGGTTCCTGGTGCTCAACGTCGACCCGAGCGTTGAGGCCGATGATTGTCCGGGCGCGCTCGCCAAGCCTCTGACCACACTGCTGGAGCGCGCCGAGCAGGCCGGCTTCCAAACGGGCATTGTCAGCACAGCGAGGCTGACACACGCCACGCCCGCAGCAACCTATGCCCACTCGGCAAGCCGGAGCTGGGAGCATGACGCGCTGGTTCCGGATCAGGCCAAAAAGCAGGGGTGCGTAGACATAGCGCGCCAGTTCGTTGAATTCAGCCACGGTGACGGCATAGAGGTGACGCTTGCCGGCGGCAGGCAAGAATTTTTAGCAGCAAACACGCCAGACCCAGAGTACCCGGGCCAGTTTGGCTTACGGCAGGATGGACGAAACCTGGTCAATGAGTGGCTGGAGTCAGGCAAAGGCCGAAAATACGTCTGGGACATGGACCAGTTCGCCGGCCTGGAGGCAGGCACTGGCGGCCAGGTGCTTGGACTGTTCGAACCCAGCCACATGCAGTATGAAATCGACCGGCGCTCCACTGGCGAGAACGAACCCGATATCGTGCAGTTGACCGAATTCGCCATCAAACACCTGGCCAACGATGAGCAGGGGTTCTTCCTGATGATCGAGGGCGGACGCATCGATCACGCGCACCATGGCGGCAACGCCGCCAGGGCGCTGATGGAAACCGTCATGATGGACCGGGCTGTGGCGCGGGCGCTTGAGCTTACCGACTCCGATAACACAATGATCATGGTTACGGCCGATCACAGCCATGTTTTCACCATCTCAGGCTATCCCGAGCGAGGCAACCCGATCCTTGGCACCTACACACCATTCAGCGACGGCATGGAACCGGGCTTGAAAGAGAGGCCCTACACCACGCTGGCATACGCCAATGGCCCGGGCTACCTGCCAGAGCTACCGGACCTTTCCCAGGTGGATACCACCGACCCCGATTACCGCCAGTACGCGGGCTGGCCACTGGCCAGCGAGACCCACGGCGGTGAGGATGTGGCCGCCTATGCCACCGGCCCCGGTGCCGAGCGGCTGCGAGGCGTTATCGAACAGCGCCGTCTGTACGACGTGTTGGCCGCTGCCCTGTTTGAAGAATAAAATCCGAGCTCAATGTTGGAGCCTGCCATTACGGGTGATCGGGTCTCCCTTCGTGTGCCGGCGCGCGCCCGCGTTAATCGGGAATAGTCGCCCCTCGGGCGAGGGTTGCCCCTGCTCTCTCGTCTTCCGTGTTACATGGCCCGTGACCAGTCAGGAAGGATCTGCCACGGAGCGCTATAGTTAACTGGGCCAGTACCGTGTTTTTCGCCCTGGGACAGGACCTTGCCAACGAACCGCCTCAAGACCCTTGTTTTCGTCATTGTCGGCATGATGCTGGGCCTGTGGGCCGGTCAAGCCAGTGAAGAAGTGCTGGGTCTGCTCGCCGGCGGTGTCATCGCGCTGCTGCTGGTACGCCAATCCACGCTGGAGCGCCGAATCAGATCACTGAGGTTCCGACGCCCGGTTGCCGGGACCGAAGCGAGGACATCGTCCGGAGACACGCTACACAGGCCTGACGATCAGGCCTGGGCAGCGGCCACCGACGTTCAGGACACGGCGAGCTCCGCCGCCGCAGCGGCATCATCGACCAGCACCGTTGAAAATGACGCGGTTTGGCCGACACCTGAAGCAGAAACCTGGCCCACGCGTGAAGACACCCCAGCCCAACCCGGTCCCTCTGTGCTCTCACGCGCCCTGGAATATGCACGAAACTGGCTCACGCGCGGCAACGTCCCGGTCAAGGTTGGCGTGATCATTTCCTTCATCGGTTTTTCTTTTCTGTTGAAGTACGCCATTGACCGGGAACTCATCTTTCTTCCACTGAAGCTTCGCCTGATGGGTGTGGGCGTATTCGGGCTGGTCTTGCTGGTACTCGGTTGGCGCCTGCGGCAGCGTGTTCGCACCTATGCCCTCAGTCTTCAGGGCGGCGGTCTTGGCATCATGTTCCTGACGGTGTTTGCCGCATTCCGGGTCTGGGCGATGCTGTCACCGGGGTGGGCTTTCTCGCTGTTGGTCTTGCTGGCATTCGCCACCGGCGCGCTGTCGTTGATTCAGAATGCACGTACGCTGGCCATTCTGGGTGTTGTCGGCGGGTTTCTTGCCCCCTTGCTGGCCTCTACCGGGCAGGGCAGTCACGTCGCCCTGTTCAGCTACTACGCGGTGATCAACGGCGCGGTGTTCGGCCTGGCATGGTTCCGCGCCTGGCGCGGCCTTAACCTGATCGGCTGGGGTTTCACGTTCGCGATCGGCTGTTTCTGGGGATACCAGTACTATCGTCCCGTGCACTTCAGCAGCATTGAGCCCTTCCTGGTTCTGTTTTTCCTGATGTACAACGCCATCGCCATCCTGTTCGCGCTGCGCCAAAAGGCAGAGCGCATCGGCATGGTCGATGGCACCCTGGTGTTCGGCACACCCGTGGTGATTTTCGCGGTTCAGGCCGCCCTGCTGCGGGCATCCGAATACGGCCTGGCCTGGAGCGCCATCGCACTGGCCGTGTTCTATGCCGGCATGGCCACGGGGCTGTCGCGCCGGAAAGACGCGCCGCTTTCCTTGCTGGTTGAATCCTACAAAGCCCTGGCGGTGGTTTTCATCACGCTGGCCATACCGCTTGCGCTGGACGCGCGCTGGACGGCCGCGGCCTGGGCGCTGGAAGGCGCGGCGCTGATCTGGATAGGCGTGCGCCAGTCACACCACCTGGCGAATCTTGCCGGGACGCTGCTGGTGCTCGGCTCCGGCCTGGCATTCATGGATGACGGCTGGAAGTCGGGCCGCGGCCTGGCCGTGCTCAATGGCAACGTGCTGGGCGGCCTGCTGATCAGCCTTTCGTCCCTGTTCTCAGCGCGACAGCTTCAGTCCTTGAAGGCCGACGCTCAGCGTGGCCGGAGCGTGGAGGCTGACATCTACAGCCTGGTCTCAGGCCTGCTGTTTTTGTGGGGGGTGGCCTGGTGGGTTGGAACGGGTCTGCTTGAATCCCTCGACCGCGCCGACCCGTACGGCCAGCTGCATGTTTTCCTGCTGTTTATGGCTGGCAGCACCCTGTTGGCGCTGCGCATAGACCGGCTGAAGCCGTGGACCCACATGCGCCGGTCCGGGATATTGCTCCTCATTTTCATGTTCCTGGTGGGCGGCTGGGATTACATCCTGATGCAGCATTTCCTGTTTGACCTGGGCGTCCTGGCCTGGCCCGTTTCCGGGCTTGTCCTTGGCCGGTGGCTCTGGAGCCTGGATCAGCGTGATGAACGAAATTGGGGCGCGTGGCATTTGGTCAGCGTGTTGCTGTTTACCGCGTGGTTGTCCACCGAGGCTTTCTGGCAGGTTAACCTTCATTATTCCGGCACGTGGTCGGCCGCCGCGGCGGTCTCAATCGCGGGTATGACCCCCTGGCTGATACGTTGGCTGAGCCTGCGCCCTGCCTGGCCCACCTCAGCGCACCCGCGCATGTATCTCTCCAGCGCGTTGCTGATAGTCTTGACCCAGGCGGCCTTTCTTTCCTGGTTAAGCGTGGTCTCTCCGGGCAACTCCGACCCCTTGTTCTACCTGCCGGTATTCAATCCCTTCGACCTGGCGCTGCTTGCGGTCGGAGGCGCCGCGCTGGTCTCGCTGCGACTGATCCGGGCGGCAAACGCCAACGCTGAACAGATCACGGTCTATCGATGGCTTCTGGGTGGGGCCTTTTTCGTCCTGACCACATCGGCACTGGTCCGGGGCGTCTACCACGTGGGTGGCGGCAGCTGGCGGTGGGCGTCGCTGTTCGAGTCGGTGCTGGTGCAGACGTCGCTGTCCATTTACTGGGCGATACTGGGGTTCGGCGGCATGATCTGGGGGGCACGCACAGCGCGCAGGCCCCTTTGGCTGGTGGGCGCGGCCTTCATGCTGCTGGTGGTGCTGAAACTATTCACCGTGGACCTGACCCAGACCGGCACCATCGAGCGCATTATTTCCTTTATCGGCGTCGGTATCCTGCTGCTGGTGGTGGGATACTTCGCGCCGGCTCCGCCACGAGAAAGGCAGGAGCAATAGAGCACCAGGGGCCGAGAAAGAAAAAGCCGGGCGGTGCCCGGCTTTTCCATGTTACGACGGCTGAGGTCCGAGTTTACACGTCATCCGACAATGCGCGCTCGATGGTCAACAGAACGTGCTGCGTGTGCGCCTGGGTGGCCGTGTTGCCGCCACGACGCTTGCCAAGCAGATCCTGGATATTGGTCAGCTGGTACAGGGCCAGCGACTGTGCCGGTGTGTGGTAGGCCTTACGACCCTCACCCCTCACCATGCCGGCCAGGCGATTGACATATTCCATCTGCAGGTTCTGGCGGAAGCTGTTGACATCATCCCGCGCATCATCAGCGAAAATGGCCTCAGACAGGTCGCCCATCATCTCGCGCAACGAATATTCGTTACCGTACAGCGACGTGTCCGTGATGCGCTTCAGCACCACCGGGTTCAGCAGATGGTTCAGCACATTTTTCTGAGTCGCCAGCACCGCGTCGTGAATCTTGGGGTCCTCGGTCTGCCCATAGTGGTTGAAGCCACGCCGCTGCGGTGCCGCGCGGCGCCACAGACCGGACTCGACCGCAAACGCATCGGGGGCAAACAGGTGCCGGTTCAACACCTGCATGGCCTGCTTCTGCTTGCTCCGCTCAACCGGGCTGAACGGATCACCACCGCCGTTTTGCCCCACCATGGCACGGTCCACGTATACGCCACCGACGTACCTTGAGACGGTCGCTGCATGCCGGCCCCACAGTCGCATCATGATCTCGGCACCCTGTTCGACTTCCTGGTAAGACTTGCCAGCCTCAGGCGTCCAGGTCGCCATGCGGTTGAGCGTGTCACGCATCAATTCCATCTGGTCGGCCGCGTAAGTGACCGCGTCAGAGCTCATGTCATAGATGTTGACGGTCGGATCCAGCGCGCGGCCGGGCGAGCGCATGTCGTCCGCATCGTTACCAAAAGCGAGCTCTCGTTCGCTGGAACGTGCTGCGATGGCATCGAGGCGGGCGGCTTCCGCCTCCGCATCGTCCAGGCCCTCTGAATAGGCGTACTCGATGTACCAGTCGTCATACGGACCCGGCGTAATGGTGTAGAACAGGGTTTGCTTTTCCTCGCTTCCGGCGAAGTTAATGGCCGGATAATCCATGACCGAGCCGGCCAGGATGCCCGTCTCCAATACCTCTTTGGAGAAGGATTCCTCCGGGCTCAACAACTGGGTCGCCTTCATGTTGTGGTTCATGCCCAGGGTATGACCCAGTTCGTGAAGGATCAGGTAGTGCATCTCATCCCGGGTTAGCTGACTGGATACCTCTGAGCTCATGCCGGCGACATCGGCCGCCAACTCGGCGAACATGCCGTTCATGGCCAGGGTGTTACCCAGGGCGCAGTCGTGCTCAGCGAAGTGGTCGTTCAGGCTGCTGCCGTTTTGCAGCGTATCGCCCTGGATCAGCTTCTGCGCCAGGGTAACGCGCGTTAAGAAAGAGTACTCCAGCATGATGTCCGCGCCGATGAGCTGACCCGTGCGCGGATTGGCGAAGCTGGGGCCATAGCCACCGAACGGCGGGTTGGGCGAGGATGTCCAGCGCAGCACGTTGTAGCGGATGTCACCCGCGTCCCAATCAGCGTCGTCCGGCTGGACCTTAACCACCAGGGCATTGCTGAAACCGGCTTTTTCAAATGACTTGTTCCACTCCAGCGCGGCATCCATGATCAGCTGGCGCCATTCCACGGGTGTCGTGTTTTCGATCCACCAGGTGATCGGCTCGACCGGGTCTGAAACGGCCGCTTCCGGGTTTTTCTTAACCAGGTGCCAGCGGGTCATCAGGTCACGATAAGGCGCAGCTTCACCAGAGGTCAGGTCTGTAATCTGCTCATCGAATGAGCCCACACGGGGGTCGGCCATGCGCGGCTGATAATCGTTGTCCGGCACCTGGATCAGGCTGTGCAGGGCACGGATAGACACGTTGCGGGCGTCCGTTACAGCCTCATTGCCGCCAACAGCGGGGGTCGCGTTGTGAAAAACGTATTCCACTTCCACGTCGGTGTTCAGCGGATAGCTGCGCAGGTTCAGGATCTGGCTCTTGTCCTTGTCCAGTTTGCCAAGTTTGAAGTCGGTCTTCGGGTCGGCGTCTGGATTCGGCGTTGGACTGATCTGTACGAATGCTTCAGACATAAACAGCTTGTCCGCCTTGATCAGTATGTCACCCGACGCCTCATCTTCAGCCGCGATTTTTTCGACCGCCAGGATGGCTCGGGAAATATTGGCATCCGCGGCGCGCGATACGGCGTTTTCGGGATCGAAATAGAAGCTGGTGTTCTGTCGGATAACCTCGAGCTTGTCGAACCTTCGCTCAATGGTGAAGATAAAACTGGGTCCGTAGGCGCCTTTGAAAAAACCGGCATCGACTACGCCATTGGCGATATGAATAAAGTAGATGAACTCTTTATCCAGCTGGTCCTCGCGCACCAGCATGCTGGTCTCACCCGTCTTGGGGTCGCGGAAAAGCGTGAACAGGCCATCCAGGCGCTCAGCACCCTCGGTCAGTTCAGCGATGGTCTTGGGTTTCTCTTCCTCTTTGGCTTCTTCCCCGTCACCGCTGCCGCCCTCATCCTGAGCAATCAGGGACAGGGGCAAGGCCAGCAGGAGCACAAAAAGCATCTTTCGAGTTAATTTCATGGTGTCCAACCTTGGTTATGGTTTCTGAATATCGCGGAGGCTTGCCCACGACAAAAAGTGCCCGGATTCTAGCAGGATCGAGGCTTGTTCGCCCCTGCACAAAGTCATTGCGGCAGCGGTGCGCGACAGGCGGTGGCGCAGGACGCCCATGCCTTGCTCCCTATCGGTGCAAATCACCCGAATCTGACCGGCTCATCACCATTTGCCGGAGCCGAAAAAGAAAGCGCCGGCCTCACACTGTGGGGCCGGCGCTTCGTTGCGCCCGGGGGCTTGCCCCCTGGGAAATGCCGTCAGATCAGCGTGACGATCAACAGCGCCACGATGTTGATGATCTTGATCAGCGGGTTGATGGCAGGCCCTGCGGTGTCTTTGTAGGGGTCGCCCACCGTGTCGCCCGTCACCGCGGCCGCGTGGGCCTCGGTGCCTTTGCCGCCAAAGTTGCCATCCTCGATGTACTTCTTGGCGTTGTCCCAGGCGCCGCCGCCCGTGGTCATCGAAATGGCCACAAACAGACCGGTCACGATCGTACCCACCAGCATGCCGCCCAGGGCCTGATGGCCGAGAACCACGCCGACGATGATCGGCACCAGCAGCGGAAGCAGCGACGGAACGATCATTTCCTTGATGGCCGCCTTGGTCAGCAGATCCACCGATTTCGCATAATCCGGCTTGGTGGTGCCTTCCATGATGCCGGGCATGTCCCTGAACTGGCGACGCACCTCGGTGATGATGGCGCCGGCAGCACGGCCGACTGCTTCCATCGCCATCGCGCCGAACAGATAGGGGATCAGGCCGCCCAGGAACAGACCGATAATGACCATTTCATTGGAAAGGTCGAAAGTCAGATCGGCCTTGCCAGCCTTGGCCAGCGAGTTGGTGTAGTCGGCAAACAGCACGAGCGCAGCCAGGCCGGCCGAACCGATCGCGTAGCCCTTGGTGACGGCCTTGGTGGTGTTGCCCACAGCGTCCAGCGCGTCGGTGGTGGTCCGCACTTCTTCCGGCAACTCAGCCATCTCGGCAATGCCGCCAGCGTTGTCTGTGATGGGACCAAAAGCGTCCAGCGCCACGATCATGCCCGTCATGGACAGCATGGTGGTGGCCGCGATGGCGATGCCGTACAGACCGGACAATTCATAAGCACCCCAGATGGAGGCGCACACGGCCAGAACCGGCAAAGCCGTCGCCTTCATGGAAATGCCCAGGCCGGCAATGATATTGGTGGCGTGTCCCAGGGTGGACGCCTCGGCCACTTTCTTCACCGGGCTGAAATTGGTGCCGGTGTAGTACTCGGTGATGATGACCATGGCCGCGGTCAGCGCGAGGCCAATCAGGGCTGCGAAGTACAGGTTGGTCGCACCCTCACCCATCATCATGTTGGTGACGGGATAGAACGCGATGCCTGCAAGCACACCGGAAACAATCACGCCCTTGTACAAAGCGCCCATGATGGAACCGCTCTTGCCGGTACGCACAAAAAACGTGCCCACCACAGAAGCGATGATCGACAGGCCGCCCAGCACCATCGGGTACATGACCGCATTTGCGCCCACCTGGTCGATCATGAGGCCGCCCAGCAGCATGGTGGCGATCAATGTCACGGCATAGGTTTCGAACAGGTCGGCCGCCATGCCCGCGCAGTCACCCACGTTGTCGCCCACGTTGTCCGCGATCACCGCGGGGTTGCGGGGGTCATCTTCCGGAATGCCGGCTTCCACCTTACCCACCAGGTCAGCACCGACATCAGCACCCTTGGTGAAGATACCTCCGCCCAACCGGGCAAAGATGGAAATCAGCGAGCCACCGAAGGCCAGGCCCACGAGTGCGTGGATGATGTCGTCTTGCGCCATTCCCATGGACTGGAGCGCCATGAAATAGCCGGCCACGCCCAGCAGACCCAGCCCCACAACCAGCAGGCCCGTGATGGCGCCGCCACGGAAGGCGATGTTGAGCGCGGGCGCCAGGGCGGTGCGGGCTGCTTCCGCCGTGCGCACATTGGCGCGAACGGAGACGAACATCCCGATATAGCCCGCCAGCGCTGAAAAGACAGCGCCGATGGCGAAACCAATCGCCGTGGCCCAGTCCAGCAGAAAGCCGACCACGACAAAAAGTACAACACCGACTATCCCGATGGTGCTGTACTGACGGTTCATGTAGGCCTTGGCCCCTTCTTGAACCGCCGCGGCGATGCTCTGCATTTTCTCGTTGCCTGCAGGC
>WTJD01000039.1 GCA_011524975.1 Lysobacterales bacterium | reverse complement strand
AGATGTGTATAAGAGACAGGTTAACCAGGCCCCGAACTGAGATCACCGTTTCCATCAGAATCCAATCCGGGTAAACAGCGTGGTGAAATAGGCATCCGCGACGATGATGAGAAAGATGGACTCCACCACCGCACGGGTCGTCAGCCGCCCCAGTTCCTCTGCCCCGTGTTTTACCTGCAGGCCGCGCAGGGTGCTGACCAGCGCGATCAGAAGTGCAAACGCCGGCGCTTTGACCAGGCCGGCATAGAAATCATCCAGCCCGGTGCTGTACTCGACGCGCTCCAGGAATTGAATGTAACTGATATCCAGCACGCCGATGGCAATCAGGGCGCCGCCCGCCAGCCCGGCCAGGTCCGCAATCACGGTCAGCAGCGGCAGCGCGATCAGCAAGCCCAGGACCCGAGGCAAAACCAGCACCTGGTTGGGGTTCAGCCCCATGACGCGCATCGCGTCCAGCTCCTCATTCAGCTTCATGGTGCCGAGGGCGGCGGCAAAGGCGCTGCCGGAGCGCCCAGCCACCATGACCGCCGCCATCAGACCCGCCATCTCGCGCATGACGGAAATACTGACCAGGTCCACCACGAACACCTTGGCGCCGAGTTGCTCCAGCTGCGCGGCCGCCTGGAAAGCGAGGACGATGCCGACCAGGAAAGTGATGGTCACGATAATGGGAACCGCCCGGACTCCGGTGTCGCGCAGCTGTCGTATGGTTTCGCCCACCACGATCAGGGGCGGACTGCGCAGGCCGTCCATCAGCGTGCGCGCAATTTGACCGACATCCTCGAAACTGCCTGAAGCCCTGGACCCGATATGCTCCAGTCGATCAACGAAGGGATGTTGCTCCGGCAGGAACCTGGGCTCGTCCTCGTACTCACGAATCGCGGCGACGTCGATGATGTTCTGCAGAAACTTGAAGTGGTCGTCGTGGACACCTTCAAAGCCGGCCGGGATACCGGCCTCGGAGAGTTCCTGCATACGATCATGCAGCACCCACGCGCCGGCAATATCGATCACGCTCAGCGCGCTGCAGTCGAACACCACCCTCTGCCCGGATGCGGGCACCACATCAGCAACCGCCCGTTCCAGGTCAGGGACATTTTTGAACACCCACTGATCACTGATCCGGGCACGCAGCTCGTCCGGCCGCGAGTCGATATTCAGATACAGCTTCACAGCGCCCATGTTACGTGCATTTGGGCGCGCTGACACCGGTCGCGCCGTCAAGATCCTCGCACAGGTTCGGGTCTGCAGAGGATGAAAACGGCTATTCCGCCGAGTATGGCGGCTGAGGCCCCAAGCAGGCGGGCGGTGATGGGTTCGTGGAGGAAGATCACCCCGGCGATGGCGGCGATCGCAGGCACGCTCAATTGCACCGTGGCCGCCATGGTCGAGGCGAGGCGCGGCAGCACCGAGTACCAGACAGCGTAGCCCAAACCGGAAGCAACCGCGCCCGAGCCCACCGCATACACAACACCTGCAAAGTCTATCTCGGCGCGGCTTATCCCATACGCGCCCAAGATGAAGGCCATGGGTACGGCACGAACGAAATTGCCCGTTGTTTCCACGGTGGGGCTGGACGCACGCCGGCCCCGCAGGGAGTAAATGCCCCAGGCAACCCCCGCGCCGACCATCATCAGCGACCCCGATAGCGGGGGCGCCTGAAGACCGGGCAGCAACAATCCGACCAGGCCCATCACGGCCATCACCATACCGAGAACCTGCCATGCACCCAGCCTCTCACCCCGGATGAGGCCGTATCCGATCATGCTCGCCTGCACCGCACCGAATAGCAACAAGGCGCCGGTGCCGGCGGGCAGGCTCAGGTAAGCGTAAGAAAATCCGGCCGCATAGGCGAACAAAGCCAGTGCCGAGGTCCAGTTTCCTCCAACGCTGACGATTCCCCGCCGCCAAGAAACCAGCAGGTAAAGCACCACGGCCCCTGAAACGATGCGAATCAAGGTGAAGCTGGCCGGATCGATCGCCGTCGTGGCCAGCGCCATGCGGCACAAAATGGAATTGCCGGCAAACGCCATCATCGCGGCCGCGGTCCACAAGAAAAGCCGGGCGGTCGACGCCTGCGATGTCCTGGACCCGCTCATCGCCTGTCGAGTAAGCAGCACACCACGAAAGTTTCGATTACTGGTACCCGATCATGACGGCAATCACGATGGCGATACTCCCCGCCACAATCAGCTGCAGCATCAACGGCCAGATAAAGCGGAACCAACGCTCATAAGGGATACCGCACATGCCCAGGATGCCCATCAGAACCGGGTTCGTCGGCACGACCATGTTCATGAACCCATCGCCCATCTGGTAGGCCAGCACGGCCACCTGCCGGCTCACGCCGACGATATCTGAGATGGGCGCCATGATGGGCATGGTGACATAGGCCTGGCCTGAGCCCGAAGGGATGAAGAAATTCAATACGCTTTGAATCAGGATCATGCCCACCGCCGAGAGTTCGGCGCCCAGCGCCAGCAACGGCTGGGACAGCCCATTGATGATGGTGTGCAACACCTGCCCGTCACTCAGCATGATTTCGATGGAACGGGCAAAGCCGATGAGCAGAGCGGTACCGACCAGCTCGCCCGCGCCCTCGATGAAACGACGTGCCATGTCATCCAGCGACATGCCCGCCAGCAGCCCCACGAGTATGGCCATGCCCAGGAAGATCCCGCCCAGCTCGATGAAGTACCACTGATGCGCTTTGATGCCCCACACCACCACGGCCAGCGTAGCCAGGGTTGCGACCAGCACCCACTTTTGTCGCCCGTTGAGGTCTTCCACCTCGGGCGGCTCAGGCGGCTGCGCCTCGGAAACATCCGCCACCAGGGAGCTTGACGCGTCGGCCCGCACCTTGCGGGCATATCGCAATACGTGCCAGAAACCCAGAGCGAACAGCGGTATGAACATCGCCACGCGATACCACAGGCCGGATACAGGCGTGACACCGGCAACCTCCTGGGCCACCAGCACGGTAAACGGATTCATCACGGCCGTGCCATATCCGATGCCGTAGCCGACCACCATGATGCCGACCGCCGCCACGGTGTCCATCCGCATACCCACGCACAACGTGATGAGGATGGCGACCAACGGTATGTACTCCTCGGCCAGCCCAATCGTGGAGGAACCTACGGCAAAGGCCAGCATCCCCATCAGGATCAGCAGCGCCGGCTGCCCCCCAAACCGATTCAGCACCCTGGCCAGCCCGGCGTCCAGGGCGCCCGTGGCGCGCAGCACCGCCAACGCGCCGCCGATAATAAAGACGAAAAAGATGATGCCCTGTGCCGATGCCAGACCGCGCGGAATGACCGTGAACAGCGTCCAGAACGAGGGACTGGAGACCTCTGGCATCACCTGGTAGGTCCCGGGCACCACGATCTCATGACCGTGATCGTTGATCTCGGTAGCGAACTGGCCCGCCGGCA
>WTJD01000193.1 GCA_011524975.1 Lysobacterales bacterium | reverse complement strand
GTCCAGCATTCTGCCAATGAAGGAGTGCGTGCAGATGATGTCGAAGGGCGATTCCGCTTCGAACTCAAGGATGTTGCACAGCCGTGTCTGAACACTTATGCCCAGTTGTTCGGCGTACCATCTATTCAGTCGAAGCGGCGTTGGGCAAATATCGACAAGCGTAATCTCGGGCGTGACGCCTGCCGCCCTCGCGCCGGCGGTCACGCGCGCGAGCATGCCGTAATCGGCAGCGGCCGAAATCAGGACCCGTTGATGTCCTCCCTCGGCAAAAAGTCTCGCCAATTGCGCAGGAAAAAAATCATCATCAGCAGCGATGGTGCTGATCTGGCCGATTAATCTCAGATATTGCCAAATGGAATGGTAGGTCAGGCAAATACCGCCCAGCGGACCTTTTTGGCAGTGCTCGTGAGCCAATTGGTGCGCAATCGGCGCGCTGATGGAGAGCGGCTCAAAGACCGGGTTTAAATCTCGTGACGAGGTGGTTTCTACCAACGGAGGAACTCCAGCACAAGCCCACGAAACAGGGCTAATCCCGAGAGTTGAACCAGCAAAAGTTCCATGATCAATGCCATGCTCGCGCCAAACAATATGGCACTCAATCTACGGATGCCGCGGGCAAAGAGCAAGTAGCCCGTCGCCAATACGGGAAGGCCGGGTGATATGCCAAGAAGGATCACGCCAAGTACGGAGCCTCCGAGCCAGGATAATGACATCAGGTGCGCTGAAATTAACGCTCTCTCTGGTCCGGGTGAGGGGCGTTTCCTGCGTTCGCTCAGCCAGGCGATGGTCACGCAAGCCAGCCCAATGACCGACACCGCCAGGGGCAGGGCGGCTGCGGCGACGGGATAGCTGAATGATGCCAATCCAGCCATCAGGAACACCATGGCAATGGCCCCCATCAAGGTGGCAGAACGCGGCTGAGCAATTTCAGACGATGCCTTTCCGCGTTGCCATCCCGATCTGAGGCTGAGTGCGATCAAGGCGAATATGAACAGGCTGAAGGGATCGAACAGAAACCCCCATCCCCAGATATCTTGTGACTGCCGAAAGGCGAGTTCACCAGGTCCGCCGAGTATGATGGCCAGAGCGAAAGGGGCCCGAGGCCACTCCTTGAGCTTCATGAACATTCCAAGCGCGCCCAGGAAGAAGACAACGACAAAGGTCTGCCAGTTCAAGGCGCTGAGATAAATTCCGGTAAGGGCCAGCGAAATCGCGGCGGGAAAAAGGTATTCGCGCGATAATCCGACGATCCTGGTCAGGATGCCTGCTGAGCCAAGAAATACTGCGGCGGAAACGAGATTGGCCAGGAAGAGCGCCCAGATGAAAATCCAGATCATCGTGGTTTTGCCTGACAGCATGAGTGTGCCCGGCATAATCCCCAAAGCCAACAGCGCGCTGAACAAGACAGCCGTCCCTGAACTGCTGGGGATGCCCAGGAAAAGTGTCGTGATCAGGCTGCCACCTTCCTTGGAGTTGTTTGCAGCCTCGGGGCCGATGACGCCTTCCACTCTGCCCGTGCCGAAGGATTCCGGACGCTCTGATGAGTTGACCGCATGCCCATAGGCAATCCAGCTCGCGGCCTGACCCCCGAGTCCGGGGATAGCGGAAGCAACCACGCCAATGAAAGCGGTGCGCAACGTCAGCCAACGATGGCGCAGAACATCACGAAGCCCCGACAAGGTCTCACTGCGCGTACGATGCAGTCGTCCACCCACCTGGGCCGGCGGGTCGGATCGCAGAGAAAGGATCTCAGGAATAGCGAAAAATGCGAGTATTGCACCGATCTGATTAACGCCTTCCCACAGGAAAAGCTGCGCCCCTGCAAATCTGACGGTCCCCGTGATCGGGTCCATGCCGATGGACGCGACCAGCAAACCGAAGCAACAAACAATGATTCCGCGCAGCGGTTGATTCGAGCTCAGAGCGGCGACGAGCGACAGACCCAGAAGCATGAGCAGAAAGCGTTCCCTGGGACCGGCGAAATAAACCAGTTTCTCCGCCACAGGCACCAGACCGGCCAGGCAGATCACGCCGACGGCTCCACCAACAACCGATGCACCCAGAGCGGCACCGAGCGCTCTCTCCGCCTGGCCATTGCGGTTCATCGGATAGCCATCGACAACAGTCGCCGCATCCGGCCCGCTACCCGGTACGCCAATCAGAATACTCGGTATGGGGCCGCCGGTATGAATGACGGAGTGCATGGCCAGCAGAAAAACGGCCGCCACGGTCGTGTCCATGCCGAGCAGGAAGGGTAAAACAAGGACGATTGCAAGCTTTCCCCCGATGCCCGGCACTGCGCCCATGAAAACGCCGGCGGTGACGGCCAGCAACAGGGCGGCGATCATCATTGGATCAGCAAGGATTGCCAGCAAACCTTCCAACATCGTCAGCGATTCAAGTCCATGTTGGCGCTTTTTTCAGCCGACTGAGCTATTTCAGCGAGTTGGGGCAATGTCGCTATTTCATGTTCAACTTTGCTGCCATGCCAGGCATCTATTGGCATATTCAGCCGCTCGGCCTCTGCCAGCAACTCAGGGTCACTTAAAGTATCGAAATATGCATTTCTCAGTGTGTTCAACCGGTCTGGTCCGAGGTCGGGTGGCGCCGCTGTTAATCGACCAAGTTCGGTCATTGAGCTCAGTTGCTTTGCAAGCGCCCTTTGGGCATCAGTCTCAGCAAAGGTTGCGAGGGATGGGACCGGAAATTTTGGACGGGGATGCCCCAGATAAAACAGTGGAGTCAACTTCCCGGCCATGATGGCCGCCTCAACCCGCGTCAGCGACATCAAACTGCCCATCACGTCTCCTCGCAGAACGACCATCAGCGTCTCCGAGCCACTAAAGCCATGCACAGGGCGAATGTGCATTTGAAACGCTTGCCCGATCAGCATCATTTGAAGATGGGAAGCGCCCAATAGTCCGGAGGTCGCATACAGGGCTGCCTGATGGTCATGGCGGCGAAGATCTTCGAATTCATTGGGCGGTTCTTTTTTTGCAACGACAAAAATACGGGTTTCAGAGGCAGCCTTGCCGATCCAGGACAGTTCTCTGAGGTCAATCGAAAGCGGATTGCTGGACATCAGCAGCCCCGTGTTGAAGGTGCCAATTGTTAAGCCGTCTGGCTCGGCGTTGACGAGAGCATGAAGGCCAATCAAGTGACTTGCGCCTGGCACATTGCGAACGAAGGCGGCCCGAATGCCCAGGTGCCTTGGCAGATACTTGGCGATCAATCTGGCGTAGTTGTCATAACCACCACCCGGAGCGGTCCCGACGATGTAGGTTAAACGCTTGCCGGCGAAAAAATCAGCATCCAACTGGGGGTCAGCAGCTTGAGCCTGGCCATTCGGCAGGGTGCAGGCCAGACCACAAAGCAACGGCGCGGCGGCGGTCATGATCCTCTGCAAAAAGCCCATTGGTCTCGTGATTGCCTCGTGCGTCAGTCAGCGCGGCCCTGTAAAGCCCGGCAGTTTGGTCTGCTAGAATAGCACCACCGAATTGCCCCGGCGCCCGGATATCTATGAGGCTCATATTTAGGTCACCCTCGGCCTTGGTTTTACTGCTGCTGCCATTATTCGGGCTGGCCAATGTTTCGGATGACGAAGGCCCGGAAAACGGCCCTCAAAATTCGTCAATCGATCCTTTTCCACTCCCGGAAATACACGTCACCGCGCGGCGCAGACAACTTCCATCGACCCAACCCGTGCGGGTGGCCAATCGGGAGGATTTCGAGGCCTGGAATAGCAAGACCGTGGCTGACGCGCTGACCTACACTCCGGGCGTAAACGTATTGGTGGGTGGGTCGTCGGGAAACGCCAGTCCCTGGATACGGGGGTATCGCGATCGTGACATCCAGATCACTTATGACGGCATCCCCATTGGTGATTCGCTGGAGGGCGCCGTCGACCTCAATCAGGTAGCCTTGCAGCGAATTGCGCGCATCCGGGTACTGAAGACAGCCCCATCGGTCATATTTGGCGCTGGCGCGCCCGGAGGTGTCATTGTCATTGAGCCTGACGAAGCATTGCCGGAGGGTTTTTTTAGCGACGGTGAGGCGGGTTTTGGCACAGACCATCGAAGGTTTGGCCGGGTAGATTTAGGTCGAGGCAGGTCGGGCGGCTATTGGGCCATCTCGGCTCAATATGACGCGACCGACAATTTCAGCGTGTCAGACGACTACCCTGGCGCTCTCAACCAACCTCCTGGGCAGCGCGTGAATTCTGATTATCGTAATACCAATTTCCTTGCTCAGGCCACCTTCCTGGAGTCTCCGCTCGGCAGCACCCGTTTCCTCTACAATTTTTCGGACGGCGTTTTTGGCTTGCCATTAGAGGCGGGGGTCTCGGACCCTGATTTCGAACGAATTTTGCTCTCGCGCCGAAACACATTGGGTTTTTCCAATGCGTTTCATCAATGGCCGTTGTCGATCAAGCTGTACTTGAACGACTATGACTATGAGTTGGGTATCTACGAAAACGCCAATTACGATTCACCCGAGGAGATTGAAGAGGCCCAGGACCGCAGCTACGGCGCCAGGGTGTATTCTGCCTGGGAATGGGCCCCGTCAAGCACGCTGGTGTGGATGGCGAGCGGACAGTCCAATGGGTTCAAAGAGCCAAACAAGGCCCGCAAGGAAACGCGGGAGTACGCGCTGGCGTTGGAGCAACAGTATGAGTCAGCCGACCGTTTAAGTATTGCTGCAGGGTTAATATTTGCACATTTTGAGCAGTTGCTTGAAGGGCGCAGCGTGCGGTCCGTGGACCCACAAGCATCGGTCGGCTGGCGGTTAAGCGAACATTTTGATGTCCATGCGTCAGTCGCTCAACGCACCCGTTTCCCCAAAATTCGGGAGTTGTATCGCAATCGCTACGGAAATCCTAACCTCGATGAGCAGACATCGCTCAACACGGAATTGGGAGTGACGATGCGTCATGGCGCGGGCCTGCGGACAGATCTGTCGGTGTTTCACAATCGCATTGACGGCCTGATTGAGCGGCCGAATCGCAGGTCAATCTATTTGAATCTGGACGAGGTCACTTATCGGGGCCTGGAGGCCCAGACCGGAGGTTGGGTGACATCCCATCACTTTGTCAGAGGGAGTGTTGCACTTCTGGACGCCGATGAGCGCCTGCCCGATGGAGGCTCCCGTCAGCTCCGCAGTCGCCCCGAGCAGGTCTGGACCATGGAATATCGCTACCAATTCACGGCTGGCACACTCTTGTCTGTCAATGCGATACACGTCAGAGGTTTGCATGATCTGGACGCGGACGGTGAATACCTTGAGTTAAAGCCCTACTGGGTCGGTGACCTCAAATTGACACATCCGCTCTCCAAAACATTCTCTGCTTATCTAACGATCTCCAACTTTGCGGATGACGATTATCAGCATCGATACGGTTATCCCCGAGAAGGTCGTCAAGTTATGGTGGGCTTGAAGTACAGAAGCATGTGATGCGCGGGGTTTCTTGAAGGAACGCAAGCGTGCGTGGCTGCTCAGCTGAGCGCCTAATAGAAGTTCACTGGGTTAAAATCGGGGTCGCGGGGCGCTTATCGTGATGAATTCAGAGATATACACACTCAAAGAAGATGGCTTTTGTGACGCTTCGGGCGTCCTCGAAGACACGGAGCTCAACCACCTGGCGGACCTCGTTCTGAGGTCTGACAGCGACAAAGAATCCAATCGGAATAAAAGACTGTGGCAATCTCATCCCGAGATTAGACGCATTGCCACGAAACCATCTATGTTGGACTTGGTAGGCGCTTTTTTCGAGGATAGTGGCTTTTACCTGTGGGGCGCTCAAATACTGCATAGAGAGCCTGACAGCATTCATCCATGGCACACGGACATCGAAACCCACATGGGTGGATTTGTATCTATTTTGATCGCCATCGATGGGGCAGATGACAGCCAGTTCTTCGCCATTCGTGGGAGTCATCGGTCTGGCGCGCCTGTGCAAAAATATTTCCGATGGGGTGATGAGGCAAGAGCCGACATGTCCGGCTCCGCTATGTTGATGAGGCTGGGCGAGCTGGGCTTGAACGGCCAAGTTGCTCAGCTCCAGTGCTTACCCGGACAGGGCATCTTGTTCGATGGGCGTCTGTGGCACGCCACACAAACCGGGGGCGTCCGACCTCGAAAATCTCTACTGTTACAGTACGGCAGGTCGGATGCGGCCATTTACACATATTCGAGCGTGGATTATCCGTTCAAGTTTGATCCGCGGAGACGCCCGCCAGTGCTTCACCTCTCGGGTGAGCCCGACGTGGTGAAGAACAGCACCTGGCTGCTGGGCACGGATAATCGAATTGGTGCGCCGATAGCGAGCACCCATGCGTCAACGAAACTCTCCTGCGAACCCGGCCAGGCATGGTCCAGGTTTCCTTTTTTCAAAACGGAAACGCCGGTATTGGAGCGGCTTCAATGCCATGCCTCAGTCCTGCAGCCCGGCCGAATGCCTCACCTGCCGCACGCACACGAGGATGAAGAGATCTTGATCATAGTCTCCGGTTCGGCTGCGATCCTGACCAGCGCCGGCGAGGGTGATCAATGGCAAGCGCAACCCGCCAGGAATGGTGATCTGTTCTACTATCCGGCGGGGTTTCGGCACACGATCATGAATGCGGGGCTCGAGGAAGCGGGCGCGCCATTGGCTTATCTCATGTTCCGATGGAGGGCCCGGTCCAGGGGTCTCGCTCAGGTGTCCCCGTTCAAGCTCTCTCGAAAGGCAGTTTTAGGCCCCGAGCGCATGGAGGTCGAGTATCCTTCAAGTCGACTTGGCAAACTGCATTTCCATACAACTCGGCTCCAACCCGGGCAGGGTTTTCATCATCGCCATATCGATCGCTATTGCACGGCGATTCTCGTGATGGAGGGCGAGCTTACAGTCATTGACCAGACACTCGGCCCGGGGGGCGTTTTTCTGACACGGGCCGGAGAACTCCACAACACCGTCAATCAGGGTGATTCGCCAAATAGCTACTTGGTTATTGAATTTCATGCCCGTGAAGAGCTACCTCCCGGGTTCTCCGCTTGACCTCCAGCGCAAAATCCATCGTCATCACCGGCGCGGACAGCGCCTTTTTTCCCTGGCTCGCTGACCTGATTTTTTCGATCGAAGACTGTGATGTGCTCAGTTTGGCGGACTTTGGCGTATTGGACCTGGGGCTCGGCCAAAAACAACTTGAGTGGCTGTCCATGCGTGACATCCAGTCAGTCAAAGTCCTCAGTTCCAGTCTGGAAGTGCCCGAGCCCATCGCTCATTTACCCGCTATTCTGGCAAGGACTGAGCGTCCATTCCTGCGCGATCATTTTCCGGGCTATGCAAACTATCTCTGGGTGGATGCGGATGTTTGGCTGCAAAGTAATGTGGCGGTGGCAGGCGCACTTTACGTGGCTCAGCAGGGCTTCATCGGCATGGCCAGTCACAATGATCGGTGTTATTTGGGTAATCGTTCCGGCGCGCGACAGTGGAAACATCGAAGGCTCAAGTTCGCTTTCGGTGAGACTGTCGCTGAGCGGTATATAGACTGGGTGGGGTTCAATTCAGGGCTGTTATCCTTGCCCGCGAAGCTTCCGATCTGGGAAATCTGGGCAAATGCACAGCAAGATATTCTCCACGCAGGTGGTGGGCGTTTGATTGAGCGTCCGGAGCTTTTTTCCGACCAGACCGTTTTAAACT
Source organism: Lysobacterales bacterium (assembly GCA_011524975.1). Classification (GTDB taxonomy): domain Bacteria; phylum Pseudomonadota; class Gammaproteobacteria; order Xanthomonadales; family SZUA-36; genus WTJD01. The sequence continues at coordinate 4,487 of WTJD01000193.1, read as the reverse complement.
TCTTGATCTGGAAACATGGCCTTGCAGTGAACCCGTTACCTGCCAACTTTAACTGGCTGTGCCACCTCGCACATCCGCTAAGAGCCAAGGACACGGGCAAATGGGTAGAGCCAAACTGGCCGCATCAATTGCTGCATGCGATTCATCTTTCCGGTGGAACCAACCGTTCTTTTCTGGAAGGTCGCTTCAGGCGGGATCCAGAGCGACATGTGTTGCCGAGCCCTGATGATCATGAATAAGTCAGGTTTCACAATCTACCCGGCCGCTCAATCTCAGCATCGACGTAAAAACTTTACGATCGCCATTATTGTGCATGAAAACGTGCATCGACTGCCCATGCAGCGCTACGCGGTCACCCAGTTGGCCCGGTTTTGGGCCAGAGACAATATCCGCTGTGTCCTGGTGCCCGGCTATCGGAAACGCGTGCAGGCAGATATCGGGTTTTTACATGTTGACCTCTCTGTGATTCCTGAGCCTTATATGGAAGTGGCAGCATCCTACCCTGTCACGATCAATGGAGCGGTGAGAGACATCACAAAGCGGCACATCAGCCGCATACAGGTGCATGATCCAGAGGATTACGAGGGCCCGGTTGTTGTGAAGTCAAACCTCAATTACGGCGGCATTCCGGAAAAGATACTGGAAGGCTACTCGCTAACACCCGGCTTACCGACCGCACCGTCAGACTATCGGGTCTACCCTTCACCGGTCGATGTTCCCGAACACATTTATTCAACTCGTGACGCGGTCGTGGAAAGATTTGTGCCTGAGCGCGTCAAAGGCCTCTACTGCCTGCGCCAATATCATTTTCTCGGCGATCGAGAGCATTGGTTTCGGGCGCTGTCAAAAGTCCCGGTTATAAATAGCAATAGCTGGGTGGGCCGCGAGCCAATCGAGCCTGATCCCCGGGTGCGCCAATGGCGCACCGCGCTTGGTTTCGATTACGGGAAATTCGATTACCTCGTCCATGAGGGCGAGCCCATACTGTTGGATGCCAACAAGACAGTCGGCGCGGTTCAAGTCAGCGACGAGGCTCGACGCCTGTGGAAAGAGAGGGCGGAGGGGATTTATGCATTCCTGGATTGATACCCAATATGCCGCTCATTGGCCAACCAGCGCGCTGAGTTCGGCTGCGATGTTTTCGAGTTGGGTCACTGGATCAAACGAGTCGTAGTGTGCTGAAAAATCGCGAGCGCGATCAGTGACGGAATGATCTTGTAACAGTGATATCAGCTGACGCTCAATGTCATCGGCGCTGAAATCGTCAGATACAACCGCGCCAGACCCCAACGCAATCACATTTCGCGTATTGATATGCTGCTCAAGGTTGGTCAATTCAGGAGCTAATAGCAGGGGTGTCCCCGAGAGCAAGGACTGGGCGATGCTGCCGTGCCCGGAGTGACACACCACCAGGTCAGCCTGGGCACATGCACGCTGCATATCGACGGGCACGTTGGTGACTCTGCATCTCGACGTTTGCCACTGATTCAGCTCGGGATCGGATAAGCCGGAAACATACGCGAGACTTATTGTGTTCGCCCGGCCGAGCGCTCGCATCAGGTGCTCAAACCCTTCATGTGAGCGTTTGAGGTAGGCAAAGACCCGCTTCCGGTCGCCGGTCGATTCGGGCCACTCAGGCCTGGGGCTCTCACTTTGATTGATCATGGGTCCGCGATAAGCCGCACTTGGGCGGTCCGGGTAGTGATCCAGTTCGTGGAATGTCGTCAGGATTTGCAGGTCACAATCAAACAAATCACTGAAGACGTTCAGTGGTTTCAGACCGCAGGCAATCAGCCCGGAATTGATGGCTTTCAGCATGAATGCCTCACTTCGTTCGAGCCTGGCAGGATCATGGGGTACCCACGGGGCCATGCAGTGCATGGGACTGCTTCGGGGCGGGACTGCGAATCCAGTGCCGATGATGGCCGTCATGCAACCCAACTCGCGTGCAGCCAGAAGGGCTGTCGGGGCCTGGTTGGCGATGAGCAACTCCGGCTTGAGCAATCGAAACAGGTTTTGCCAGGAGGCGACCATGCTCGCAACGCCGCCGTTTACAACGTAGCCCACCGCGCCGAGCAACTCGGCATAGTTAAGCGTGACTTTGGGTTTATGAGTTGGTTTTTGCCAGCGCGGCGCCTGGTACACCGGCACGTCCAGCGGTTTCATGAGCACATCGGCTGACTGCACGTTGGCCATCACGGTAGAGACTCTGTGGCCAGCGCGCTTGAGACGTTTCGCCAATTCGGCGAGATACCTCACGTGTCCCAGACCGGCCCCCAGTTCCCAGCAGATGGTTATCCCGGCCATCAGGGATGCTCACTTTTTTTCGGGGTGGCAGATTTGCTTGACTCAAGAAATTGCGCTTGAACCAGTGCTCTCAGAGCTGCCCGATCCACTTTTCCATTGGCGGTCATCGGAAAACCATCCAATCTGGCGATCATGTCCGGAGCTTTGTCTCCCAATTGTTCGCGCAGATAAGCCATCAGTCCCTTGCTTGAATCTCGCTCGCGCAGAGCAACGCAGGTGAGTTTTCCCCCTGTGCCGTCTTTCAACACAAAGGCAACGGCGTCCAGGACGCCGTGAAACTCCGCCGTCGCCTGCTCGATGTGGTAAAGATCGTGCGGATTGCGATTGCGCGTGTTCCCGGTATCAGCGCGTCCGCGGATGAGCAAGAGGCCGTTTTCATCGAATTCTCCAAGGTCACCCGGGTAGTACCATCCGCCCTTGAAGTGTCTCTCGCTGGGGCCTGCTTGATCGAGATAACCGGTCAGCATGGCAGCTGATCTCAGACGCAACTCCCCGACCTCACCCGCGCCAAGAGGATTGCCGCTTTCGTTCAGAATCTGCACCTCGACGTCCGGCAGCGGCCGCCCCACCGCGCGCGGGCAGGACTTCAATTGTGCCGGATCTGCAATGGAGACGAATCCGAACTCAGTCATGCCATAGGTGAGGTAAACCTGGTCGGATATGGACTCACCCAACCGCGAGCGCAGGTCCGTGCTGAGCGATCCACCAACAACCTCAAGTCGGGCCATGTCTCGCAGGTGCGGAGGATGGCGGCCCGCCTTATCAAGCAATCCCGATAAGAATGCGGGGGAGAATCGAGCATGGGTGACACGGTAATATACCAGCGCGCGCATGATATCACTGGAGTTGAGATGCGAGAACACGAGGCAACCTCCGACGGCCAGAGTCGCCAGTGCGGGAATGCACCAGGCTGCAAAGTTCAGGTCGCCGCATAACATCCGGGAAGCGGGGCCCAGTTTGCTCACCTTGATGGTTTGCCTGATTCTCGTGTCCAGGTAGCCGGCGTCGAAGAGCAGTGGCTTGGGTTGACCCGTGCTGCCGGAAGAGAAAAATACACGGGCGCCACGCTCCGCCTCGACATCGTTGGGTGACCCGGCCGCAGCTTGGGAGAAGAACCCATCCTGGATGAGCCATGACCGACCATGCCGAATGCCGGGGGACAAGCGGTCGTGCAAAAACCAATCCAAACCGAGTGCGGCGGCGAGATCATGCCGCATTTCGTCGGGCCAGGCTCCGTGAATGGCAACTGACGTTGCAGGGCGGAGTAAGAGGCATAGAATCAGCAACAGGTGGTCAACACCATGACGCATGCCAAGCCCTACCCTTGCATTGCTCCCCATATCCAACGCTTCCAGAGACTTTCCCCCGGCCAGCAAGCGCTGACCGAGTCCAGCGTAGGTCAATACCTCTTTCCGGGAGATCATCGCGGGCGCCTGAGGTTGCTCGCGAATCATGTCGGCCAGTGCGTCGGCAAACATCGACAGTCACCTCAAGGCGGTAGAAAGCGTTGGCTCGTTATAACACGATGGCAATCTGCGAGGCCCACCTACGGAAAGGGCCGCCTCAAGAGGCGGCCCTTGCATGCACGCGTGCAAGACGGGAAGTAAGCATCTAAACAGATGCGTTACCCTATAGAGCTAATCGCAGCCGCCAAGCGCTTTCAGTTCGAACTCAACAGTAACTTGGTCTGCGCCGTACTTGTGCCAACGTTTTCCAGGGCCATTCGCGCTATCGGTGATCTTGCCTTCCAATTTTGTGATGTTATCTGGATCACCTTCTTGTAGCATATATCCGATCCCATCAACGTTAACCCCATAGCCAGAGCACGAGCCTTGCGTGTCTGAGATTCCTGCCTCTAAATAAAAGCCGAAGCCACCAGCGTTTCCTCCGAAGTCCCCGTCGACACATAACACGCCGTATTCTGCGGCTTCGCCGTCGCAGCGCAGTGTGGCCTCAAACATGCAGCCATCGCCACCCTCAAAGGTTTCAGATTCGGTGCCGTTACATAGTTCCGTTGGTGCTATGCCGGCTTGCGCGCCCATGGCGCCCAGTGCGCCGATGGCGCCTGCAATCGTCTTAATTTCTTTCTTCATCATATTCCCTCGCTGATTTTAGGATAACTTTTGCGTCCCCAGCTGACAGGTTAGCATGTCTATCACGTGATGGACAAACCGCGTGGG
>WTJD01000174.1 GCA_011524975.1 Lysobacterales bacterium | reverse complement strand
GAGATCTCGGTGGATCCCTTCGACCATGACGCGGATGAGCGGCTCGGTACCCGAGGGGCGCAAAATCACTCTTCCGCGGTCGCGCATGGCTTCCTCGACGGCAGCCACCTCGGCGCGTATGCGGTCAGAACCTCCCAGTTCCTGGCGCCGCGCCGCGTCGATAGGCACGTTGATCATGACCTGGGGAAACTTTTTAACCGCCCGGGTCAGTTCTTTGAGGCTGCGTCCGGTCCGCGCCATGACTTCCAGAACCTGCAGAGCGCTGACGATGCCATCACCGGTGCTGGCGCGATCGAGGCAGAGAATATGGCCAGAGGCTTCACCGCCGAGCAACCAGCCTTTTTCAACCAGCGCCTGATGTATGAAGCGGTCACCCACCGGCGTACGGATGAATTCGATACCGCGCTCCGCCAAAGCCAGTTCCAGGCCGAGATTGGTCATGACCGTACCGGCGACCCCGCCGGTCAATTCCCCTGAATCCTGCCGGGCCGCAGCCAGGAGATAGAGCATTTCATCACCGTTCACAACGCGGCCACGGTCATCCACCATGATCACGCGGTCGCCGTCACCGTCGAAGGCGACGCCGGCATCGGCCCCGTGTTCCATGACCGCTCGTTGCAACGCCTCCGGCTTGGTGGCTCCGTAGCCGTCATTGATATTCATGCCGTCAGGGCGGTTGCCGATGACCTTCACCTTGGCGCCCAGTTCCCGCAGCACGGCCGGACCGACCTTGTACGTGGACCCATTGGCGCAATCCACGACCAGGCGCATACCGTTGAACAAGGTCTGGAACGGCAGCGTGCCCTTGCAAAACTCGATGTAGCGGCCAGCCGCGTCATCAATACGCACCGCCTTGCCCATTTCGGATGAATCCACCGTGACGAACGGTTTCTCAAGCTCCTCCTCAATGGCCTCCTCGATCGCGTCGGGGAATTTTTCCCCATTGACCGAAAACAGCTTGATGCCGTTATCGTAGTAAGGATTGTGTGAAGCGCTGACGACAATCCCGGCGCAGGCGTACAGGGTGCGCGTCAGGTAGGCCACGGCGGGCGTGGGCATCGGCCCCAGCATGGCCACGTTGGCGCCCGCCGCGGACAGCCCGGCCTCGAGCGCCGATTCGAACATGTAGCCGGAAATCCGGGTGTCCTTGCCGATGACCACCGCGCGCGGATCATCTTTTGCCAACACCACACCGGCGGCACGCCCCAGCCGCAGCATGAAATCCGCCGTGATCGGCTCAACGCCCACCCGGCCCCGTATCCCGTCGGTTCCAAAATATTTTCTGGCCATAAGCCGAATTTTACCCTTGTGGGAGGCCTTGTGGGTAAACAGCCTGCAGAATGTTCAACGCGTCCCGGGTTTCGGCCACATCGTGCACCCTGACGATGGCGGCGCCGGCCTGAACGGCCAACACAGCGGCCGTGACAGACGCGGACACGCGCTCGTTCACCGCCCGCCCGGTGAGTTCACCCAGCATGGATTTGCGAGACAGGCCCGCGATCAACGGGTAACCATGCGCGGCCAGCCGGCTGATTCCGCGCAACAACGCCAGATTATGCTCGAGTTTCTTGCCAAATCCGAACCCAGGATCGATCAGGATCTGCTCACCCGGGATACCTGCCTCGCGACAGGCCGTGACGCGCTCCAGCAGGAATGCCTCCACCTCGGCGACAGCGTCATCATAGCGGGGGGCATCCTGCATGGAACCAGGTTCACCGCGCATATGCATCAGACAGACCGGCAACCCCGTGCTGGCAGCCGCTTCCAGGGCCCCAGGCTGCCTGAGCGCGCACACATCGTTGATCATGCCCGCGCCTGCCGTCGCAGCAGCCAGCATGACTTCGGGTTTACTGGTGTCAATGGAGATGGGCAGCAGGAGTTCATTGCGAACCCGCTCAATAACAGGGATGGTGCGCTCCAGTTCCTGATCCACCGAGACCGCCCCGGACCCCGGACGGGTCGACTCACCCCCGATATCAATGATGTCAGCGCCGGCGGCTGCCAGGCGGTGCGCCTGCATCAGCGCGTCTTCAGCATGGATGAACGCGCCACCATCCGAGAATGAATCCGGCGTCACGTTGAGCACGCCCATGATCAGGGGCTGATCGAGGCACAATGTGCGACCGGCGCAATCCAGGGTGCGGCGTTGTGGGCTCATGGGTTTCCGGTCAACGCCGCCGGCCTGGCGGCCGGCGCTTCGAAGACGCCGCGCCTGCGGCTAATGTTGCGAGGCAGGGCCACCGATGGGCGGAGGATCCTCCTGCCCCTCAGGCTGTGCCGAGGACTCGGCCGACCCGGAGCCACTGTCATCCGACCAACCCTCAGGGGGTTCCGGCTCCTTGCCCTCCATGATCTGGTCTATTTGTTCTGAACCGATGGTTTCATAACGCATCAGGGCATCGGCCATCAGTTCCAGCTTGTCTCTATTCGTGTTCAGCAAGTCCAGCGCGAGACCGTGCGCCGTATCGATAATCTGCCGAACCTCGTCATCGATCTGACGCGCGGTTTCGTCAGACACATGCTTGTGCTGCGTGACCGACCGACCGAGGAAAACCTCTTCTTCATCTTCGGCATAGGTCAACGGGCCCAAAGCGTCGGTCAGGCCCCAACGCGTCACCATGTTCCGCGCGATCTGGGTAGCCCGCTCGATGTCGTTCGAGGCGCCCGTGGTCACGTTATCCGAACCAAACACGATCTCCTCGGCGACCCGGCCACCAAACAGGCTGGCCAACTGGCTCTCCAGCTGCATCTTGGACACGCTGTACTTGTCCTGTTCAGGCAGGAACATGGTCACACCCAGCGCCCTGCCCCGGGGGATGATCGTGACCTTGTAAACCGGGTCGTGCTCCGGCACCAGGCGCCCGACGATGGCGTGCCCGGCCTCGTGATAGGCCGTAAGTTTCTTTTCCTTCTCGGACATCACCATGGAGCGGCGCTCGGTGCCCATCATGATTTTGTCCTTGGCCCGGTCGAGATGATCCATGTTCACCTGCCGCGCGTTGTCGCGCGCCGCGAACAAAGCCGCTTCATTGACCAGGTTTGCCAGGTCCGCACCGGAGAAACCGGGCGTTCCTCTCGCAATCACCCTCGGGTTCACGTCCTCCGACAGCGGCACCTTGCGCATATGCACTTTCAAAATGGCCTCGCGGCCCTGGATGTCAGGCAGCGGTACCACCACTTGCCGGTCGAACCGGCCCGGGCGCAGCAGCGCCGGGTCGAGCACATCGGGACGGTTGGTCGCGGCTATGACGATCACGCCCTCACCGCCTTCGAAGCCATCCATCTCCACCAGCAACTGGTTCAATGTCTGCTCGCGTTCATCATGCCCGCCGCCAAGACCCGCGCCACGATGCCGGCCAACGGCGTCGATTTCGTCGATGAAGATGATGCAGGGGGCATGCTTTTTGGCCTGATCGAACATGTCTCGAACGCGCGAGGCACCCACACCCACGAACATCTCTACAAAATCCGAGCCGGAGATGGAAAAGAAAGGCACTTTGGCCTCACCCGCGATCGCCCGCGCCAGCAAGGTCTTGCCCGTGCCGGGAGAGCCGACCATCAGCACGCCGCGCGGAATGTGCCCGCCCAACTTCTGAAACTTACCCGGGTTGCGCAGGAATTCAACCAGCTCTTCGACTTCCTGCTTGGCTTCTTCGACACCCGCCACGTCTGCAAAGGTCACGTTGACCTGGTCCTCGCCCTGCAGCTTTGCCCGGCTCTTGCCAAACGACATGGCGCCGCGTCCACCCGCACCGCCCTGCATCTGCCGCATGAAATAGACCCACAGACCGATGAGAAGCAAGACCGGTGTGACGTTGAGTATTAATTCCACCAGCACGGAGCGCTCCGCAGGTGGCTCTGCCGTGATCTCGACCCGGTTCTCCACCAGTTCATCGACCAGCTTGGGATCAGGCGGGCCGAAGGTGCTGAAATCCTGCCCGTTGACCGTGCGCCCCGTGATCTGGTTGCCGTTCAGGCTGCTTTCGATGTTGACCTGGGATATGGTCCCGTTCCGGACGTCATCCAGGAAATCAGAGTAAGTCAACGCGTTGGGCGTACTGTTAACGGCCGCATAGTGGTTGAAAATAGACAGCAGGACCACGGCGATGATGGCCCAGGTCAGCAGGTTCTTCACCATGTCATTAAACGGCTTGTCGTCTTTCTTTCCAGCCATACGCTCTGGTCTCTCTCGTCCTGATGAGCAGCCTGGGTGGCTGCACTATGTTCATGTTAATTCAGCTTGCGCCCGGTTCCCAGCATATACACTTCACGACTGCGCGGCCGTGATGCACCGGGCTTGCGCACCACCACCTTGTCAAAGGCGTCCCTGCACGACCTCAGGAACGCGTCGGAACCCTGTCCCTGGAAAACTTTGACCAGGAACGTGCCGCCCGGTTTAAGCCACTGCAGTGCAAAGGCCTGCGCCAGCTCCGCCAGGTACATCGAACGCGGCTGATCCACCGCATTCATTCCACTGATATTGGGCGCCATATCGCTCATCACAAGATCAACCTGCCGCCCATTCAATTCGGCTTCCAGCAAGTCAAGCGGCGCGCGCTCGGTAAAATCCCCCTGGATGAAGCGCACATGTTCGATCGGATCCATGGGCAGGATATCCAGGGCGATGACCCGGCCTTCGCGCCCGACGATATCCAGCGCGTACTGGGACCATCCGCCCGGAGCCGCGCCCAGATCGACGACCGTCATGCCCCGCCTGATAATACGGTACTTCTCCTGCAATTCCTGCAGCTTGTACACCGCCCGGGAACGCCACCCCTCATGTTGCGCGCGTTTGACATAGGGATCATCAAAATGCTCCCGTAACCAGCGCCCACTGCTCTTGCTGCGCGCCATCACAATGGCCTTTTGCCCGGCTCTGGCGTGTTAGAATTCGGCCTCTTCATTTTCAGACATCCAGGTTGATCGTGCCCATCAATGCTTCCCAGAAACGCTTCCTCCGGGGCAGAACCCATCATCTTAACCCGGTGGTGATGATCGGGGAAAAAGGATTGAGCGAGAATGTGCTCACAGAACTCGAGCGCGCCCTCGACCATCACGAACTGATCAAGGTAAAACTGCGAACGGATCGCGCATCGCGCGCTGCCATTATCCAGCAGATTTCCGAACAGTGCGGCGCGGAAATCGTCCACAAAATTGGCCAGGTTGCCTGCTTCTACCGCCGAAATCAGGAAAAGCCCGTCATAGAGCTGCCCAAATGATCGACGTGACGCTGGAAAAACCCGGCGAGCATCACTTCGTCAGGTCCGTGGACGAGGCCGGCATTAGAATCGGGCAAGCCGTTTACACCGCCCCCATTATCCTCACGCCGGACCAGGTGCTGGATGGCTGGGGGCCCGCGCGGCTCGACAGGGTCGGACTCGAGCACCTCGAAACGCTGTTCGCGCTGGAACCGGAAGTCGCGCTGCTGGGCACGGGTGCCACGCAGGGCTTTCTCTCAAAAGAACTGATGATCGAGGTGATTCGTCGCGGCATTGGGCTGGAAGTGATGACCACAGACGCCGCCTGCCGTACGTTTAACATCCTGGCTTCCGATGGCCGCAAGGTGGTCGCGGGCCTGCTGCCCATGGCCGAGCACCCTTAGGGTCAAGCACCCTTGGGGTAGAAAGCTTTTGGGGGTCAAGCGCTCTTGGGGCCGAGCGCTCTTGGGGCCGAGCGCTCTTGGGGCCGTTCAATCAACAAACGGCAGCTCGGAAATCCCGGCCTGTCTCGAAATCTCCCGCAATCGAACCAGCGCCGCCATTTGGACTTGCCTGACGCGTTCCCGCGTCACCCCCAACATCTGCCCCACTTCCTCCAGGGTTTTGCGTCCCTGGCCATCGAGGCCGAATCTCTGATTCACCACCATGCGCTGCTGCTCGGTCAAGCGCTCCATCCACCCGTCGAGCAGTTGTTCAGCGGCATAATCGGAATATTCGGACTCGGGATCACCGTGATCGTCGTCCGCAATCGAGTCCACCAGCCTTCGCCCGTTGGCCATGACCTCATCCGTGGACGTGGTGGGCTCATTGAAACCGAACATCCTGTGGACTTCATCCAGGGAGTCTTTGCTTTCGACGGCCACCTCTTCGATCGTGGGTTTTCGGCCCAGTTTCTGCTCCAGTTGCCGGGACGCGCGCAGGTAGCCGGTCAGCCCGCGAATCACATGAATCGGCAGGCGGACCGTCCGGCATTGATTCATGATTGCGCGCTCAACCGACTGTCGAATCCACCAGGTCGCATAGGTCGAGAAGCGAAAGCCCCGTTCCGGGTCGAACTTTTCAACCGCGCGAATCAGCCCCAGGTTCCCCTCCTCGATCAAATCGAGCAGCGGCAGACCCCGGTTGATGTACGCACGCGCAATTTTCACGACCAGGCGCAGATTGGCCTCGATCATGCGCGCCCGACTGGCCGCGCAACCCCCGTGCGCTGCCCGGCTGAGCTCGATTTCCTCATCCGCGGTCAGCAGCCGCGTGCGGCCAATTTCGCTCAGATAAATACGGGTGACATCACCGTGGTGCTCCGGACGCTCCCTTTGAGCGGCGCGGGCGGTGTCGGGCAGCTTGAGACGCTTGCCCTCAAGATTAGAGGCGACCTGCCCCTGATCGGCTGACCTGCCTTTTACACTCACGCGGCTTCCCTCCACCCAGGTTGCCAGAATTGCAGGGCACTCCGCGTATCAAGTCCTCTTTGGGGCTCTTTGACGCTGTTTGTGTGCCGGCAGAGACCAACTTAGCACAAGTACTGCAGTAAAGGACAGCCTGCCGGCGGGTGGGCGACGATCAGCGGGCGCTGGCCGGCCCACGACGGCTCAGCGCGGCGGCAACTGGTCCAGGGGGTTCACGGGCCGGCCATTGGATCGAATTTCAAAATGCAGCACCTGCTCGTTGCGGTCGTTTCGCCCTATTTCCGCGATCTTCTGACCCGCGTTCACTTTCTCTCCCTCGGCCACAAGCCGCTTACGATTGTGCCCGTAAGCACTCAACCAACGGTCGTCATGCTTGACGATGATCAGTTCCCCGTAGCCCTTCAGGCCATCGCCACTGTATACGACGGTGCCCGCGGCGCTGGCCCGCACGGGATCCCCCTCGCTGCCGGCAATGTCGATGCCGTCTCGAGATGGGTCGGTCGGCGAAAAACCGCGAATAATCCTGCCATTCGCCGGCCACAGCCACCGTCCCGAACCGCTGGCGGACGAGGCCCCGGTACCGGGTGTTCGTTGGCTCGACGCGGATGTCGGGGGCTTGGGCGCAGGCACAGGCGCGGGACGCGTGGTCGCGCTTGCCGGTGGCGGCGTGGCTTTTGGCCGCGTTTCATTCCGGGCGGAAGAAGACGCGTCGGCGGCTTTGGCACTGCGATTTTCCGGGGGGCTCGTCAACCGCAGGTTCTGGCCGGGATAGATGGTATAGGGCGCCCTGAGCCCGTTCCATGATGCCAACCGCCGATAGTCCAATCCATGGCTGAAGGCGATGGCATACAGCGTGTCCCCGGAAACCACGCGGTAATACCCGCTGGACGCGGCGGCGGCAGAACCGGAGCGGTCCTCAACCTGAGCCGGCGGCTTGCTTGCGCAGGCCACCAGGAAAAAAGACAGAACCAGTCCGGCAATCCGGATCAACCCGGACCTCCCGTCTGGCTGATCACGGCTAAAACGATCACCGCGATCAGCAAGGTCAACCAGCCAATCAGGTCGACATAACGACGCAACCGGGTTGCGAATTTCTCTCCACCCAGGCGAATCAGACCCGCCACCAGGAAAAATCGTCCACCACGGCCCACCAGTGACCCCGCGATGAACGGTGAGAGGGGCATCCCCACCACGCCCGCGCTGATGGTGAACACTTTGTAGGGGATCGGGGTAAAACCCGCCAGCAGGATGTACCAGAACCCATATTGGTCAAATGCCGCGACGGCGCCGTCAAAGGCTTCAGAATAGCCCCAGCGGTGGATCAGCGGCTCTATCCAGCCAAAGGCGAACTGTCCGATCAAAAACCCGAACAAGCCCCCGAGCACGGAACTGATGGTGCAAATGGTCGCAAAACGCCACGACCTCTTTGGCTGTGCCAGGCACATCGGCGCGAGCATGACATCGGGAGGAATCGGGAAGAAACTCGACTCTGACGCGCTGAGCGCGGCCAGGAAGGCCGGCGCCCGCTTGTGAGCCGACCACTCGAGCACCTGATCGTACAGCCGGGTAAACACGTGTTATTCCAGTCCGCTGAGCATGGGCACGAAAATGACACCGCCGAGATCGGTTTCCTCAAACCCCTCCGCGGTTTTTTCAAGGCACAGCAATCTTTGCTGTCGATCGCGCTCCAGCGGCAGGACCAGGCGCCCCCCCTCCCGCAACTGTTCCAGGAGATCCATGGGAATGCCGGTGGCGGCGGCGGTCACGATGATGCCGTCGAATGGCGCCTGGCTGGGCCACCCCAGGTGGCCGTCCGCGTGGCGCACGTGAACGTTGTGCAGGCCCAGGGCATGAAAACGGCGCCGCGCGATGCGCAATAACTCCTTGATACGCTCCACCGAAAACACCTGCGGCACCAGGTGAGCCAGAACGGCAGCCTGGTATCCCGACCCGGTGCCTATTTCCAGTACCTTTTGCATGGCGCCACCCTCGAGCAGCGCTTCGGTCATTTTCGCGACCACCCAGGGCTGGGATATGGTCTGCCCGCGGCTGATGGGCAACGCGGTATCTTCGTAAGCCCGACTGGACAGCGCCTCGTCCACGAATTCATGCCTGGGCACCTGCATGATGGCTTTCAGCACCTGGTCATTCCGGATACCGTGCGCGCGCAGGCGTTCCACCAGCCGGCCGCGCGTACCGGGCGAGGTCATACCAATGCCGCGATTTTCCTCTCCGAGTTTTCGTTTGTGAATCACGCGGCGGGTTCCTCCGGCATATCGGTCTCTATAGCGGCCAGCCAGCCAGACACCTGCTCCAGTGCCTGATAGCGGGTAAGGTCCACGTGCATCGGCGTGACAGAGATAAAGCCTCTGCGCACGGCATGGAAGTCAGTGCCTGGGCCGGCATCCTGTTCGGCGCCGGCTGGCCCGATCCAGTACATCGGCCGCCCCCTGGGGTCGATCATGCGGATGGTCGGCTCCGCCCGATGGCGGTGCCCGAGTCGCGTGACTTCGAAACCCTGGATCTCCTCCCAGGGAAGGTCCGGCACATTGACGTTGAGTATGGTGTCGGCCGGCAAAGGGTCAGCGCGCAGCTGGCCAATCAAGCGAGCCGCTGCCTCTGCAGCGGTCGCGTAATGCGTTGGCCGATCCTCATAGACCAGGGACAGCGCGATCGCGGGAAGCCCCAGAAACCGCCCCTCCATGGCCGCCGCCACGGTGCCCGAGTAAATAACATCATCGCCAAGATTGGCGCCCGCGTTGATCCCGGACAGTACGATATCAGGATCCGAATCGAGCAAACCCGTAATCGCGATATGAACGCAATCGGTCGGGGTTCCCGTCACCTCGAAGGTTTGGTCGTCAATCTCGCGAATGCGCACCGGCGCATCCAGCGTGAGCGAATTACTGGCGCCGCTGCGATCCTTGTCAGGCGCGACAATCGTCACCCGCCCCAGCGCCCTGCAGCGCTCTGCAAGCGCGGCGATGCCGCTGGCATGAAGGCCATCATCATTACTGATCAGAAAATGAATACCCATTTCTCCGCTTTTCCAGGGTGCCGCCCGCCCGCGCTCGGAGCGGTTAAACGCAGTCATGGTATTGTACGGACTTCATACCAATTCGGGAACGCAACACCGGCCGCGACATGACAAAAAGGCGCTCAACAAGCCATGATGATGTCGAAATGTTTCGCCGGGAAATGTCGGACGTCACGCCGTTGAAAGATTCCGGGCGCGCGGAGCCGGATCGCCCTAAGCCTGAGCCCCGCGCCCGCCAGCGCGCCAGGGATGAACGACAGGTCATGAAGGACCTGCTGCACCATCCGGTTGATCCCGCTGAGATGGAAACCGGGGAAGAACTCCACTTTCTTCGTCCCGGCCTGCAGAAACGATACCTGACCCGGCTAAAACGGGGCCATTACAGCATCGCTGACAGTCTGGACCTGCACCAGATGAACGCGGAGGCGGCCCAGGCTTCCATCCTGGACTTCCTGGACGAAGCTCATGCCCGGGGGTTCGGCTGTGTACGCATTATCCATGGCAAGGGCCTTCGTTCACGCAATGGCCCGGTCCTGAAGCAGGTGACGAAAAAGCTCCTGAGCCGTCATCCCATGGTTGCGGCATTTGCATCCTGCAGGCCGGTGGACGGCGGTACAGGCGCGGTGCAGGTGCTGCTTCGCCGGCGCGGCGGCAGGGCAACCTAGCGGCAGAGACAGCAGCCTCCGGGCATTTCCGGATTGGCAAGCGGTGTTGGGGTTGGCGGCGCTACTTGATGACGCGCAAATGGGGGCCGCGCGGCCGGTCGTCGCCCTCTTCGCCAACCGGCGTCTTGCCTCCCTCGTCGGGGTCTGAGTCCTCCCGTGTGAACACCATGCCCTGACCATTCTCGCGAGCATACACCGCCAGGATGGCGTCGACGGGCACGGCCACGTGGTGGGATTGACCGGAAAAGCGAGCGCTGAAACTGAAGACCTCGTTACCCATCTCCAGGTTCCGCGTGGCCTGTGGGGCGATATTCAGCACCAGCTTGCCATCCTGGTGCGCGATGTCGGGCACCCGGACATCCGGGGCATGAACATCCACGATGATATGCGGTGTCAACCCGTTATCGAGAATCCATTCGTGCAGCGCGCGCAGCAGGTAGGGCTTGCTGCTGTTCATATCCTGCAGGTCCATGCTTCAGCGCCAGCCGCCGTTGCCGGTTGTCGGGCTAACCGGCATTGAGGATGAGTTCGCGCTCCGCCAAAGTCAGGCTGGCCTTGAATGACTTGCGGGAAATCAGCCTCTGAATATACCCCTGCACAGCGGCAGCGGGCTTGCCAAGCTTGATGCCAAACGCCGGGAGACGCCAGAACAGGGGCGCCAACGTGCAGTCAACCAGCGTCAGTTCCTCGCTCAGCAGAAATTCGGAGTCCTTGAACAAATCATTGGCCGCGACGATCGCCTCATGCAGCTGTTTTCTGGGCTTGTCTCCCTTCTTGCCCGGCGCCTTGGCCAGGGCGCTCGCCAGCGGATACCAGTCACGCAGAACACGATGATGGACCAGACGTAACTGGGCCCTGGAGACCGGGTCGACCGGCATCAACGGAGGGTGAGGATAGCGCTCATCAAGATAATCATTGATGACGCCGGCGTCGTACAGCATGAGATCCCGGTCAACCAGCGTCGGTGTCTCGTTGTAAGGATTGAGCTCCGCCAGGTCAGCGGCGGCCGAAGCATCCGTACTGACATCGACAATCTCGACGTTGATGCCTTTCTCCGCCAGAACGAAACGAACGCGGTGACACTGGATACAGTCGGGGGATGAATACAGGGCCATGGTGGAACGGCCTTTCACAGGTGTGATCAATGCGCTACTCCTGAAATTCGGTTATTGCGGCTCAATGTACATCGCGCCAAAACTCGGCTTTGAGCAGGTACGCCATGAATGCGAAAACGGCCAGGAACAACATGACCCAAACGCCGACGTTCTTGCGCTTGAGCTTTGCGGGTTCGGACATGTAGTCGAGGTACGCTACCAGGTCGCGAATGGTGTCATCGTACTCTTCCGGGCTCATCAGACCCGGCGTCTGGAGCTCGAGTTGTCCCGCTTCATCACCCTCGCCGTGGCTCATGACCTGGATGCCCTGCAGGCTCCACATCACGTGCGGCATCGCCGCGTTGGGCAGCAGCAAGTTATTCCAACGGCCGCTCTCATCCTGGTAGAAAGAACGGAGAAATCCATACAGCCAGTCAGCACCCCTGGCCCGGGCAATCAGGGTCAGATTGGGCGGCGTCTTGCCAAACCACCGAGCGGAGTCTTCCGGGTCCATGGCGATGGTCATGAGATCACCAATCTTGGCATCCGCGAAGATCATGTTGTCCATGACCATCTCCTCGCTCAGCCCGAGATCTTCAGACAGGCGCTTGTACCGCATGTAGCTGGCCTCGTGGCAGGACAGGCAGTAATTCACAAACATCTTGGCCCCACGCTGCAGCGAAGCCGTGTCGTTGACGTTAATGCCTGACGGTTCGAGGTTCGAGGCACCGCCCGCGGCGGCGGCCGGACCACTGGCCAGCGCGAGAAGCAGGACAGCGAGCAGCGTTTTGATTGCGTTGATCTTCATCAGTGGGTCACCCGGTCTGGCACAGGCTTGGTCTTTCCTCCCTTGCTGAGGAAAAACAGCAGGATGAAAAACGAGAAGTAGACGAAAGTCCACACGCGCATCTCTATGGTCTGAGCGGGGGTGCCTTCCGCCATGCCCAGCATTCCGAGGCGGATAAACGCGATCGCGAAGGAAAACACCAGGATCTTGTACCAGGCGCCTTTATAGCGTATCGATTTGACCGGTGAGCGATCCAGCCAGGGCAGCAGGAAAAGCACGCCCACGGAAACGCCCATCAAAATCACACCCATCAGTTTGTCCGGCACCGCCTTCAAAATCGCGTAGAAGGGCGTGAAATACCAGACTGGCTTGATGTGCTCAGGCGTCACCAGCGGATCGGCGGCCACGAAATTATCGTGCTCGAGAAACAGACCGCCCGCCTCCGGCCAGAAAAAGATCACGAAGGCAAAGACCAGCAAAAACATCGAGGCGCCAAAGATATCCTTCACCGTGTAGTACGGATGGAACGGAATGCCGTCCTTCGGGATACCGTCCTCGTCCTTGTTTTCCTTGATCTCGATACCGTCGGGGTTGTTCGAACCGGTCTGGTGCAGCGCGGAGAGGTGCAACACCACCAGCCCAAGCAGAGCGATCGGCAGGGCGATCACGTGCAAGGCGAAGAAGCGGTTGATGGTGGCGTCCGAGATGAAGAAATCACCGCGAATCCACTCTGTCAGCGGTTCACCAATCATGGGAATGGCGCCAAACAGATTGATGATCACTTGCGCGCCCCAGTAAGACATCTGGCCCCAGGGCAGCACATAGCCGAAAAACGCCTCGGCCATCAGCAGCAGGTAGATCAGCATTCCAAACACCCACAGCAGTTCGCGCGGCTTCCGATGGGAGCCGTACAGGAGGCTTCGGAACATGTGCAGATAGACAACGATGAAGAAGAAAGACGCACCGGTGGAATGCATGTAGCGAATCAGCCAGCCCCATTCAACGTCGCGCATGATGTACTCGACCGACGCGAAGGCTTCTGCCGCGGACGGTTTGTAGTGCATGGTCAGGAAAATGCCGGAGAGTATCTGGATCACCAACACCAGCAGGGCGAAGCCGCCCATGTAGTACCAGAAATTAAAGTTCTTCGGCGCATAATATTTGGCCAGGTGCGCGTTCCAGAAGTCCAGCACCGGCAAGCGCTTGTCGACCCACTGCAGGAGTCCGTTCGCGGTCTTGGTCACCGCCCCGCTCTGTTCGCTCATCAGACCATACCTCCCGGGTTGACGCCGATCACAAGCGTATCGTCATCAAGGAAGCTGTAGGGCGGGATTTTCAGATTTTCTGGTGCGGGCACACCCTTGTAAACACGCCCGGCCAGGTCGAATTTCGACTTATGACAAGGGCAATAAAATCCGCCTTTCCAGTTTTCATCAAAGGGCTGGGGGCCCACCTGAGGGATCAACTGCGGAATACAGCCCAGATGCGTGCAGTGCATGTTAACCACCAGGAATTCGGGCCTCAGTGCCCGACCTTCAGAGTCGATGTAATCAGGTTGCTCGGCATCATCGGACCCCGGGTCGCGCAACTCCGGCTCCACCTGCGTCAGGTCCTGCAGCATTTCATCGGTGCGGGCCAGGACACCAATGGTCTGACCCCGCCATTGTACTTTCACGATTTGTCCCGGCTCGATCTTCGAAACGTTGACCTCCACCGGCGCGCCAACGGCCTGTGCGCGCGCGCTGGGGAACCATGACTTGATGAAGGGTACGGCGGCGAATCCTGCGCCCATGGCGCCCATGGCGGACGTCGTGGCGATCAGAAACCGGCGTCGTTCCTTGTTCACGCCATCAGCTGACATTGCATACTCCAGTTGATTTTCCAGCCTCCAGGCCGGGTCGTTGGTGACGAGTCGCGCCGCGATGATGGTCGGTCTGGAGGACCTGCGCTCATCCGGGCGCGAGCAATCCACTATTTTATCCGAAACGGGTCTCAGGAAACAATCAATCCCGCTCCGTCAACGCAGGGTCAGACACCCTGCATAAGTTAGACTTGCGTGCAGACCGGCCTGCATTCAAGATTTGAGGTATTCGAATCGATGCCCATGTCAAATTTCCGCAGCACAGCCTTGTTTATTTTGCGTTACGCGACCGCCGGTCTGGCCGTCGCCTTCCTGGTGTTGTTTGCCTGGCCCAGGCTCTCTGACCGCGGGCAGGACGCCACGCCCGCGAATGGCGCCGCCGGGCTTCAGCGCCACGGGCCGGTATCCTATGCCGACGCCGTGGACCGGACCGCACCATCGGTCGTATCCATTTACACGCGGCGGGTGGAATATCAGCAGGTCAGCCCGCAGTTGCAGCGCATCCTTGGCAATGCCTACCTGGCACGCTCACGACAGGACATGGGCTCCGGGGTGCTGGTCCGCGAGGACGGCTACATCCTCACGAACAACCACGTTATCAGCCAGGTGCGTAACATCCAGGTCGCTCTCTGGGACGGGCGCCTGGCGCCCGCTCAGGTCGTTGGGTCAGACCCGGAGACCGACCTGGCGGTATTGAAAGTGGACCTCGACGGCTTGCCCGTGGCGCCGCTGGCGCTGGAATCCCGGCTGCGCGTCGGGGACGTGGTTCTTGCGATCGGCAACGCCCTGGGATTGAGCCACACCGTCACCATGGGCATCGTCAGCGCCACCGGCCGCAATGATCTGCGCGCGGCGCTTTACGAAGATTTCATACAAACCGATGCCGCCATCAATGCCGGCAACAGCGGTGGGGCGCTGATCAACGCGATGGGTGAGGTCATCGGCATCAACACGCGCAACCTCGGCCGCGCCCAGGGCGGCCAAAACATCGGCTTCGCCATCCCCATTGCGCTCGCCAGCGACGTGATGCAGCAAATCATCGAATACGGCTCGGTCCGGCGCGGCTGGCTGGGCGCGTCCTTCAGCGACCTGCCGCTGTCGCTCCAGGCGGATGGCAGCGCCGCGCGGCAGGGCATTCAGGTCAGCGAGGTATCCATGGACGGGCCGGCATGGAAAGCAGGCATTCGCCAGGGTGATGTGCTCCTGTCGTTCAACGGAATCCGGATCGACGACGCGCGCGCCTTCCTGCTGGCGATCTCGCGGATCGAACCCGGCGCCCAGGTGGAACTGGAAGTACAGAGAAACCAGCAGCAGTTTTCTACCTACGCCACGCTGATTCAGCAACCGCCGCTGCGCTAGGGGAAGATCAACCGATTCCACCGGCCGCCTGGGCCGGCTTCACGCCTTCGGCAGCGTCACCCCGGTCTGGCCCTGGTATTTGCCTGAGCGGTCCCGATACGAAGTTTCGCACTCCTCGTCGGATTCGAAGAACAGGAACTGCGCCACCCCCTCGTTGGCGTAGATGCGCGCCGGCAGCGGCGTGGTGTTCGAGAACTCCAGGGTCACGTGGCCCTCCCACTCGGGCTCCAGCGGCGTCACGTTGACGATGATGCCGCAACGCGCGTAGGTGGACTTGCCAAGACAGATGGTGAGCACGTTCCGCGGGATGCGGAAATACTCCACCGTATGCGCCAGCGCGAAGGAGTTGGGCGGGATGATGCAGACATCCCCGTTAAAATTGACGAAACTGCTCTCGCAGAAATTCTTGGGGTCGACCACCGCCGAGTTGATGTTGGTAAATATCTTGAAGTCGGCAGCGCAACGGACGTCATATCCGTAGCTGGACGTGCCATAGGAGATCTGCCGGTCACCGTTTTCAGCTTGGCGGACCTGTGCCGATTCGAATGGCTCGATCATCCCTTCGGTCTCGGCCATGCGCCGAATCCAGCGATCGGATTTAATACTCATGACCCGCTCCTCAGGTGTTCTGCAGCTGGATGGTCGGCAAGTCCAGCTTGCGGTTGCGCGGCATCAGCGAGAGCGCCCCCGCGGTCCGTCGGGCAAACGACATGTAGGCATCGGCCAGCGGCGAGTCGGGGTTGACGGCAACGATGGGACGGCCGGTATCCAGCCCCTCGCGGATTTCCAGCGCCAGCGGTAACTGGCCCAGCAGGGGTATTTCGTACTGATCAGCCATCGCGGAGCCGCCGCCGCTGCCAAAAATGGCCTCCTCGTGACCGCACTGGCTGCAAACATGAGTGCTCATGTTTTCAACCACGCCCAGCACCGGCACCTCGACCTTGCGGAACATCTGCAAGGCCTTGCGCGCGTCCAATAAGGCGATATCCTGCGGCGTGGTCACGATCACCGCGCCGGCCACGGGCACCTTCTGCGCCAGGGTCAGTTGAATATCGCCGGTTCCCGGAGGCAGATCCACCACCAGGTAGTCCAGGTCGTCCCAGTCGGTCTCCGTCAGCAGCTGCTGCAGCGCGGAAGTGACCATCGGGCCCCGCCAGATCATCGGCGTTTCCTCGTCAATCAGGAATCCGATCGACATCAGCTGAAGGCCGTGAGCGCGCTTTGGCGCGATTCGCTTGCCATCGGTCTCCGGCTGACCGGAAGCGCCCAGCATCCGCGGTATGCTCGGCCCGTAAATATCGGCGTCGAGGATACCCACCCGGGCGCCATCCCGGGAAAGGGCCAGCGCAAGGTTGACTGCGGTGCTAGATTTACCGACACCGCCCTTGCCGGAGGCGACCGCGATGATATTGCGAATGGTCGACAGGGGTTTGAGGTCGCCCTGCACCCGGTGCGAATGCGCTTTCCAATCGACGCTAACCGTGACGGAGGACACACCGGTGACATCCGCGAGTGACTGCCGCACACGTTCAGCCAGACCGTCACGCACCTCTTCACAGGGGTATCGCATGAGCAGATCAAGCACCACCGCACCGTCGCGTATTTGAACATCACGCACGTTACCGCCACTGACCAGGTCAACACCGGTGTTTTCATCGATGATATCGGCGAGCCGGGCCTCGACCGCCTCTCGGGAAATCTGATCCACGCGTTTGCACCCTCCGCTTCAGGGGTTTGCCAAAGCGCGCTATTGTAACAAGATCGTTCAGGCGGGCGAGTCGCGCGGGACGCCGGGCGCCCGGCCCCGGGTACAGCTTCGCCGGGTCTCATGCGATAATGCGCGACTTGATCCGACCGCCCACTGACAACGAGCCCGACCAACGATCAAGATGACCGAGAAACATAGAAAAATCCTGTTGACCAGCGCGCTGCCCTACGCCAACGGAGCCATTCACATAGGCCACATGCTGGAATTCGTCCAGACCGACATCTGGGCCCGCTTTCAGAGAGCCCAGGGGCACGAATGCTATTTTGCCTGGGCGGATGACGCGCACGGCACCCCCATCATGCTGAGCGCCCAGAAATCCGGGATCACGCCCGAAGCACTGATCGATCGGATGCAGGAGGAACACCAGCGCGACTTCCGCGACTTCGGGCTCAGCTATGACCACTACTCGTCAACGCACTCGCCGGCGAACCAGCAACTGGTAGAGACCATTTACAAACGCCTGCGGGAAGGCGGCCATATCGAGCGAAAAACCATCTCGCAATTCTTCGATGAAGAAGAAGGCATGTTCCTGCCTGACCGGTTTATTCGCGGGACCTGCCCCAAGTGCAAATCTGAGGATCAATACGGCGATTCCTGCGAGTCCTGCGGCAGCACTTACGCCCCCACCGACCTGATCGAGCCTCGCAGCGCGGTGTCAGGCACCGCCCCCGTCATGCGGGATTCAGAGCATTATTTCGTCCGCCTCGGTGATTTCGAGGATCGCCTCAAACAGTGGCTCACCGGCGGCCAGCTGCAAAAAGAGGTCGTCAACAAGATTGACGAATGGTTCGCCGACGGCCTGCGCGATTGGGACATCACACGTGACGCGCCTTATTTCGGCTTCAGAATCCCCGACACCGAAGACAAGTATTTCTACGTCTGGGTGGACGCGCCCATCGGCTACATGGCCAGCTTCCTGGAGCTGTGCGAGGATCGCGGCCTGGATTTCGACGAGTGGTGGGGGCCAGGCTCCGACGCCGAGATCTACCACTTTATCGGCAAGGACATCATGTACTTTCACACGCTGTTCTGGCCGGCCATGCTCATGGGCTCCGGTTTTCGCACACCGACGGCGGTGTACGCGCATGGTTTCCTCACCGTGGACGGCACCAAGATGTCCAAGTCCCGCGGCACATTCATTCAGGCGCGCACCTACCTCGACCACCTGAATCCCGACTATCTGCGCTACTACTTCTGCGCCAAGCTGGGTGCGGGCACCAGCGACATCGACCTGAACCTCGATGATTTCGCGCAGCGGGTCAACTCCGACCTCGTGGGAAAAGTGGTCAACATCGCCAGCCGCTGCGCCGGTTTCATACAAAAGCGGTTTGACAATCAGCTGGCCGGCACGCTGCCCCAGCCGGATCTATACCAGCGGTTCATCGACGCGCGCGGCGAGATTGCAGCAGACTTCGAGGGGCGTAACTACCAGGCCGCCATCCGCCGCATCATGGCCCTGGCGGACGAGGCCAATCGCTACATCGATGACCACAAGCCGTGGCAGATGATCAAGCAGGACGGCAGGGACGATGAGGTGCAGGCGGTGTGCTCACAGGGCATCAACCTGTTCCGCGTGCTGATCACCCTGCTGGCGCCGGCCATTCCGCACACCGCGGAAAAAGCGTCCCGGTTTCTGGGGGTGGATGTGGGCCCATGGTCCGACCTCGACCAGCCGATGGCGGGCTGCGCGATCAATGCTTTCGAGCCGCTGATGGCCAGGATCGACCCGGCGCGCGTGGAAGCCATGGTCGAGGCCTCGCGCGAATCGCTCAAACCCGCAAGCGAGCCACAGGCGCCAACACTCGACCTGGCCGAGGAAATCGGCATCGACGAGTTTCTCAAGGTGGACCTGCGCGTGGCCAGAATCGTTCGCGCCGAGCACGTGCCCGAGGCGGACAAGCTGCTCAAGCTGGAACTCGACCTCGGCGGCGAGACGCGCACGGTGTTCGCGGGTATCAAGTCGGCCTATGAACCAGAGCAGCTGGAAGGCCGGCTCACCGTCATGGTGGCCAACCTCAAGCCAAGGAAAATGCGCTTCGGCGTATCAGAGGGCATGGTACTGGCTGCCGGATCGGGCGGTGCGGACCTGTATCTTCTCAGCCCGGATGACGGCGCCATACCGGGTCTGCGAGTGACCTGACAGCGATACCGGTCACATGAAGGAAGAGTTGCTGATCCTGGTCAGTACGGTGCTGGCGAACAACTTCGTGCTGGTCCGGTTTCTCGGCCTGTGTCCCTTCATGGGCGTTTCCACCAAGCTGGAGGGCGCTATCGGGATGGCCGTGGCCACCGGTTTCGTCCTGACATTGTCTTCGGTGTCCAGCTACCTGCTGTTCACCTACGTGCTGCACCCACTGGGCCTTGAGTACCTGTCCACGCTGGGCTTCATACTGGTCATCGCCGCGATGGTTCAGCTGACGGAAATGATCATGCGCAAAACGAGCCCCCTGCTCTACCGCGTGCTCGGCATCTTTCTGCCACTGATCACCAGCAACTGCGCTGTCCTTGGTGTTGCCCTGCTCAACCTGCAAGAGCAGCACAACTTGCTGGAATCCGCCCTGTACGGATTTGGCGCGGCCGCGGGCTTCGGCCTGGTGCTGGTCATGTTCGCGGCCATGCGGGAAAGGCTCGCCTACGCCGATGTACCGCTGCACTTCCGGGGAGCGTCCATCGGTCTGGTTACAGCAGGCCTGATGGCCCTGGCGTTCATGGGCTTTAACGGCCTGGCCAACCTCTGACATGCTCATCGCCGTTGTTACATTGCTGGCATTGGGCTTGCTAATCGGCCTGGGGCTGGGCTGGGCCGCGGTCCGTTTCCGGGTCGAGTCCGACCCGGTGATCGATCAGATCGACGCGATTTTGCCCCAGACGCAATGCGGTCAATGCGGATACCCGGGCTGCCGGCCCTATGCGGAAGCCATCGCCAGCGATGAGGCGGACATCAACCAGTGCCCACCCGGAGGTGAGGCCGGCATTCGCGCCTTGGCGGACCTGCTCGGCCGTGAGCCAAAGCCATTGAACCCGGAAAATGGCGAAGAACAACCCACCACGGTGGCTGTGATCGACGAACAGGCCTGTATCGGCTGCACGCTGTGTATACAGGCCTGTCCTGTCGACGCCATCGTCGGCGCGGCCAAGCTGATGCATACCGTGATCGAGCAGGAATGCACGGGCTGCGACCTGTGTCTGCCCCCCTGCCCCGTGGACTGTATCGCAATGGTCATCCCGGATCAGGACGGTACGGTCTGGGCCTGGCCGGAACCCGGCCGACCGGCCGCCGGAGGTGTGCAATGAGCGTTCCTCACGATGCCGGCACGCCCGGGGGGCGGTTTTTGCACCGCTTGCGCGGCGGCCTGCGGCTGCGTCACCACAAACAGGTTTCCTGTGCGCGGCCTGTGGAGCGCCCGGTTCTGCCTGACGTCCTGATCGTGCCCCTGCAACAACACCTTGGTCTGCCCGCGCAGGCGCTCGTCCAGGCTGGCGACCGGGTGCTTAAAGGCCAGCGCCTGGGCGAGGTGGACTGCAGCGGCGGCGTGAGCGTGCACGCGCCCACGTCGGGAACCGTCCGCGCCATTGAGCATCGACCCATGAGCCATCCTTCCGGCCGGTCGGGACCGTGCGTCGTGATTGAACCGGACGGTCAGGACCGCTGGTGTGAACCGTCACCCGTCACGGACTGGCAGACCCGCGAACCCCGGGACCTGCTCGACGCCCTGTGCGCAGCGGGCGTGGTCGGCCTGGGTGGAGCCGTCTTCCCCACCCATCAAAAAGCGTCGCTTGGCCGAGTACGGGGTACCCGGACGCTGCTGCTCAACGGCGCTGAATGCGAGCCCTATATCAGCTGCGACGAGATGCTGATGCGGGAGGAGCCCCACCGGGTCATCGACGGCGCCAGGGTGCTGCAGCGGGCCAGTGGCGCGGAGCACGTCATCCTGGCCATCGAAGACCAGATGGGCGCCGTATTCGACGCCCTGCAGCAGGCCGTCGGCGAGGCCACGGACATCGAACTGGTCAAAGTGCCTGCCATCTATCCCGAGGGTGGTGAAAGACAGCTGATCCAGGTACTGACCGGACAGGAAGTGCCGGCGGACGGACTTCCGGCCGACCTGGGCATCCTGGTGCAGAATGTCGGCACCGCCGCCGCGGTGGCCGACGCCGTCATCCGCGGACGACCGCTGATCGAGCGTTACGTGACGGTAACGGGGCATGGCGTTGCTGAGCCACGCAATCTGCTGGCGCTGATTGGCACCCCGGTATCGCACCTGGTGCATCACTGCGGCGGTTACCGCGACGACGCGGACCGCCTGGTGGTCGGGGGGCCGATGATGGGGTTCAGCCTGCGATCGGACAGCGAGCCCGTGGTTAAGGCCAGCAATTGCCTGCTGGTGCTTTCAGCCGACGACCTGAGAGCCCCGCAACCGGAAATGCCCTGCATACGCTGTGGGGAATGTGCCCGCGTCTGCCCGGCCGGCCTGCTGCCACAGCAGTTGCAGTGGCAGGTTCGCACCGGGCAATGGGAGGCCGCCGCGGACCACCACCTGCGCGCCTGTATTGAGTGCGGCTGCTGCGATTTTGTCTGCCCCAGCCATATCCCACTCGCGGCCTGGTTCAGACATGGCAAGGGGCAACTCAAAGCGCAGGCTCGGGAACGCGCCGCGGCCGACCACGCGCGAGAACGATTTGATGCCCGCGCAGCACGGCTGGAACGGCAGAAACAGGAAAAACGTGAGCGCCTGGCGGCCAAGAAAAAGGCATTGCGGGAGCGGAGCGCCGCGAAAAAGAAGACGCCTGTCCCCAACGAGGAGGTCAGGAGGTGAAGCGACAGGCATTCAAAACCAGCCAGGCGCCACACATCCCGTCGACGGCGACCGTCGGCCAGGTGATGCGCCAGGTGTTATACGCGCTGATTCCCGGCATCCTGCTGCAAATCGTGTTCTTCGGCCCCGGCGTGCTGGTGCAAATCGCGCTGGCGACCGGCTTCGCGCTGGGCTTTGAGGCGTTGATGCTGCGCATGCGTGAGCGCAGCATTGCGCGCTTTCTGGGTGACGGTTCAGCCGTCGTCACGGCCGTGCTGTTCGCCTTGTGTATACCGCCGCTGGCACCCTGGTGGATCTCGGCCGTGGCCATGCTGATGGCCATCGTTGTTGCCAAGCACCTGTACGGCGGCCTGGGCCAGAACGTGTTCAACCCGGCCATGATCGGCTACGTGGTCGTTCTCATCAGTTTCCCCAAATACCTGACCCGGTGGCAGGCCCCGGCCGATCTTTCAACGCACTCGCTGAGCTTCAACGAGACGCTGGCGGCGATCTTGCACGGCGCGCTGCCGGAGGGTGTGAGCTGGGACAGCATCACCCAGGCGACCCCGCTCGATACCCTGAAAACCGGCATGCATGCCGGCGAATCCCTGCCGGAGATCATGCAGTCGCCTGTATTTGGCCAGTTCGGCGGGATGGGATGGGAGTGGGTGGCAGCCGCATACCTGGCGGGCGGGCTTTACCTGCTCGCGCGGAGAATCATCACCTGGCAGGTTCCCGTATCCACGCTGGGCGTCGTGGCTGCCGTCACCCTGCCCTTCTGGCTGTTGGACCCGGTGACGCACCTCTCTCCCGCGCAACACCTTTTTTCCGGCGCGCTGATGCTGGGCGCCTTCTTCATCGCCACCGACCCGGTATCGGGTTGCACCAGCAACCTCGGCAGGCTGTGGTTTGGCCTGGGTGTCGGCCTGATCACCCTGGTCATTCGCCAGTGGGGCGGCTACCCGGACGGTGTCGCATTCGCCGTGCTGCTGATGAACATGGCGGCGCCCTTGATCGACCGGTATACACGGCCCAGGGCGTACGGGACATGAGCGGGAAAACCACCGGGGTGGCACATCAGGTCTTGTCCAGCGCAGGCTTACTTGCGCTGATCGCCATTCTCGGAACGGGGCTGTTGGCAGCGGTCAACGAATTGACGCGGGAGCGGATCGCGGAACAGGAACGCCAGGCGCTCATCAGGCAACTGGGGCGGGTATTACCGGAAGGCGCATACGACAACGACCCGCTGGGAGATACCCTGACCCTCAGGCACGACAGCCTTTCTCGAAATGATGGGGCTGTGCGCGTGTACCGCGCCCGCAAGGGCGAGCAGCCCGTGGCGGTTGTTTTCGACCATGTAGCGCCGGATGGTTACAACGGCGACATCCAACTTCTCACCAGTATCCTGGCCGACGGCCGCATCAGCGGCGTGCGGGTGGTATCGCACAGGGAAACGCCAGGATTGGGAGACCCTATCGAAGCGGAACGCAGTGACTGGATACTGGCGTTCACAGGCCGCTCACTGGAAGACCCTGAACCGGAGCACTGGGGTGTCACGCGAGACGGCGGCGTCTTCGACCAGTTCACTGGCGCCACGATCACGCCCCGGGCCGTGGTTGAAGCAGTACAGCGCGCCTTGGAATATCATCAGGCCAACAGGGATGCCCTGTACCGGCGCAACGAGCAGAAACGCGATGACTGAACGCCCCCGTTTAAAGCAGGTTTTCATGGACGGTCTCTGGCACCAGAATACCGGGCTCGTGGTGCTGCTCGGCCTGTGCCCGCTGCTGGCGGTGACCGGCACGGTGGTCAACGGCCTGGGCCTTGGTCTTGCGACCCTGCTGACCCTGGTTGCTTCCAACCTGTCCGTCTCATGGCTGCGCGGCCTGCTGCGTCCGGAGATTCGCATTCCGGCCTTTGTGCTGATCATCGCCTCTGTGGTCACGGTCATCCAGTTGCTCATGCAGGCGTTTGTGCACGACCTGTATCGCGTGCTCGGCATCTTCATACCTCTGATTGTGACCAACTGCGCCATTATCGGCCGGGCCGAAGCCTTTGCGTCCCGGCATCACCCGCTGGCCGCCATGGTTGACGGCCTGGCCACCGGACTGGGATTCTGCCTTACCCTGGTGCTGCTCGGAGCCCTGCGTGAACTGCTCGGGCGTGGGACGCTGCTGTCACAAGCCCATCTCATGTTTGGCGAAGCCGGTCGCGCACTGGAACTGACCGTCCTGCCCCATTACGAGGGCTTCCTCCTGGCCATTCTCCCGCCGGGCGCCTTTATTGGGCTGGGCCTGCTGGTGGCCGCGCGCAATTGGCTGCAGACGCGCCGTTCGCGTAGGTCGACCGTCTTGAACAAGGCGCTGGGGGCCGCTTGAACCTGGCCGATCGACAGGCGTTTTTTCAGCGGCTGCGGGACAACAATCCGCGGCCGACGACGGAACTCGAATATGACTCACCCTTCGAGTTGCTGGTGGCGGTCATCCTCTCAGCACAAGCCACCGACGTCGGCGTGAACCGGGCGACCCGGCGCCTGTACCCCGTGGCCAATACGCCACAGGCCATTTTCGACATGGGCGAGGACACGCTGCGCGATTACGTTCGCACCATTGGCCTGTTCAACACCAAGGCAGCCAATATCATCAAGACCTGCCGCATCCTGCTCGACAAGCACGACGGAGAGGTGCCGCGAGAGAGAGAAGCGCTGGAGGCACTCCCTGGCGTGGGGCGCAAAACCGCCAATGTCGTACTCAATACTGCATTTGGCGAACCCACCATCGCGGTTGACACCCATATCTTCAGAGTTTCGAACCGAACAGGCCTGGCGCCCGGTAAAACGCCGCTGGCCGTGGAGAGAAAGCTGCTGAAGAACGTCCCGGAACCCTTTCTGAAAGATGCCCATCACTGGCTGATTCTGCATGGTCGCTACGTTTGCACGGCCCGCAAGCCCCATTGCGATGAGTGCATTGTGCGAGATCTTTGCCGCCACGGAAAAAAACGGGTTTGAGCCGCTCGGCTCATCCCGCAGATCGTTTCTTTCACCGAGCGGTGTAATCAAATCCGACCGAATCCGGTCTATCTATCAACAGCGCTGCCACGCGCCCGAATAATGGGAAAATGGCCACGCTGCAGTTAGACTGAGCGATTGGTGTGGCAGAGCGGATTTCCGGCAACACCGAACGCACAGTCAATATCGTGATCAACGGGCGCCTGAGGGCGCCGTAAACCTGAAGCCGGGAAGACACCCGGCACGGAAAACTTTGGAGGTTCCCACCCATGGCGATCAAGAAGCAAATCATCAAACCCGTCGCAGCTGCCGTTGGCGTTGCATTCGTTTCCTCACTGGCCATCAGCACAACTGCCCACGCTGATGAAAATCCGTTCGCGATGTCCGATCTCGACACGGGTTACATGCTGGCCGCCCATCACGGCAAGGGTGAAGAAGGCAAATGTGGCGAGGGCAAGTGCGGCGAAGGCCACGGTGATGACGACAAGGGTGAAGAAGGCAAGTGCGGCGAGGGCAAATGTGGCGAGGGCAAGTGCGGCGAAGGCCACGGTGATGACGACAAGGGTGAAGAAGGCAAGTGCGGCGAAGGCAAGTGCGGCGAGGGCAAGTGCGGCGGCGCGTAAAACCGTTGCCGTGAGCACCACGACCCTTTGCCCATGAAGCAAAGCGCTTATCTCGTCGAAGGTGCCGGACTTGGTCTGAGGCGGGCCCTGCTGGGCCCGCTTCAGGATTGCGACCTGTCGCAGGTCGACTTCATGGAAGTGGCGCCGGACAACTGGATCGGTGTCGGCGGCCGTTTCGGCCGACAGCTGCGGGCATTCACTGAGCGTTTCCCCTTCGTGTGCCACGGACTCTCCCTGTCACTTGGCGGGCCGGAGCCCCTGGATGAGACCTTCATCCGACGCATCCGTCATTTTCTGGAAACACACAAGGTGCGCGTTTACACCGAGCACCTCAGCTATTGCACCGACGGCGGGCACCTGTATGACCTCATGCCCATCCCGTTCACCGAGGAGGCGGTGCATTATGTCGCGGGAAGAATTCGTCGCACTCAGGAGTTGCTCAACCGGCGCATCGGCATCGAGAATGTGTCTTACTATGCCGCGCCCGGCGCTGAGATGAGCGAATTGGAATTCATCAACGCGGTGGTGGAGGAAGCGGACTGCGATCTCCTGCTGGATGTGAACAACATTTACGTCAACAGCGTGAACCACGGCTACGACCCCGTTGAATTCCTCAAGGGCCTGCCCGGTGAGCGCATTTGCTACGGACACATTGCAGGTCATTACAGCGAGGCGGAGGACCTGATTGTCGATACGCACGGTGCCGGTGTCATCGACAACGTCTGGGCCCTGCTGGATGAGGCCTACCATTGCTTCGGCGTGTTTCCCACGCTGCTGGAGCGCGATTTCAATTTCCCCCCGGTCCCTGACCTGCTGGCGGAAGTCCAATTGATCCACGCGGCCCAGGCAGGCCGCGAGAACCATGATGCGAAACCCCAGGGACAAAGAACCGCCTGAATCCCTGCGCCAGGCGCTCGAATCATTCGCAGCCCACCTGCGCGCCCCGGATCAGCACCCCGCCCCAGGCGGCATCGAAGACCGCCGCATGGAGATCTACCGCGGACTGTTCTTCCGCAATATCCGCAATTTTCTGTCCGGCAACTTCCCGGTATTAAGAAAACTGCACGACGACGATGCCTGGGACAGCCTGACGCGGGCGTTCTACCACCATCATCGTTCCACAACACCGCTGTTTCCCGAAATCGCACGTGAATTTCTGAAGTACCTGCAGGACGAACGCGCGCCGGAACCGGGGGACCCGCCATTCATGCTGGAACTGGCTCACTACGAGTGGGTGGAGTTGGCCCTGTCGCTGGACGAACAGGAGTTGGACGCCATCGACGCCAACCCTGAGGGCGATCTGCTGGCGGAGCAGCCCGTGCTGTCGCCCCTGGCCTGGCCGCTGAGTTACCGATACCCGGTTCACCAGATTCGGCCCGAGTTCCAACCCCAGGACGCGCCCGGGGAAGCCACGCACCTGCTCGTCTACCGAAACCGTCGGGACAAGGTCAACTTCATGCAGCTGAACGCGGTTTCCCTGCTGCTGATACACATTTTGAAAGAACCTGGCGCCCTCACCGGTCTTGACGTACTGAAGCGCCTGGCCGGGGAGATCAATCACCCCGACCCGGACGTGGTCATCGGCGGCGGCAAGCAGGTCCTGGCGGATTTCCAGACGCGAGAGATCATTCTTGGCACGCGGCCGGTATGAAGTCACGCCCTATGGGAGTAAGCAAATGATGAACGTCCTCAACGGATATGACTCGACGACCCGGCGCCTGCGTACCGCCGGCGAATACATCTGGCCACTGGGCCTGCGTCTCATTCTGTTTTGGGAGTTTTGGGAGGCTGGCATCACCAAGCTGCGCGGCGAAAACTGGTTTGGAGAAATCCCCTGGGCTGGCTGGCAAAAGGGCTTTCCGTTCCCGTTTGACGTGCTGCCAACCGATATCAACTGGTTCATGGCCACCTGGGCCGAGATCCTGTTTTCCATCGCCCTGCTGTTGGGGCTGTTCACGCGTTTCGCTGCCGTGTCACTGATCGTGATCACCATGGTGGCGACCGCCGCGGTGCACTGGCCGGCGGAGTGGGACAGCCTGGAGGCACTGTGGGAAGGGTATGTGATTACCGCCAAGGGTGCCGGGAATTACAAGCTGCCGTTGTTGTTCCTCATCATGCTGCTGCCTCTGCTGTTTCACGGCGGGGGGCGCATCAGTCTCGACCGTGTCCTCGTGCTGATGAGTCAGCGTGGCGACCCACAGGACCGGGCGGCCATAGACACCGCTGGCACGGCGATGGTGTTCACCGTTTTGGGCCTTGCGACCGTGTGGGTCGAGCCCATCTGGGGTGGCGTCCTGTTCGCTGTCGCGGCCGCGCTGGGCCTGAAGCTCACGGTTTCGCGATAAACGGCCAGCCGGCGGGCTCGAGATCGTAACCGGAGTCACTCAACAGTTTCAGCAGACCGGTCTCGCCCGTCAGGTGTAATGACCCGACGGCGATGAATGCGCCGCCACCTTGCAGGTGCGGTTCCGCGGCCTCCAGCATGCGACGATTGCGCAGCACAATGCCCTGTTGCAGGAACGTTTCACGGGCGGCCTCGTCAACCTCCAGCAGTTGCTCCATGGCGTGGTCGTGCAACACCTGCAGGTCTCCGGCCAGGTAAATGTCCACCAGTTCGTCATGGACCTGCTGGGTCCTGCCCGACTCCTCGATCGCGTGGTCCAGCATGGCCAACTGCTGATCGAGATTCATACCCTCGAGAAACGACAACTGCTCATCCAGCGTCTCCAGGCCGATGACGCGGACGCCTGCACCGGACGCGCGCAGTGACAGCGAGAAGTCCATGAACAAGCCGGTTTTGGGCGGCGGCACGCTGAGGGTCATCATTGCCGCCCAGGGCTGCATGCGCTGCGCCTGGGCAGCCGGAACACCGTAGGAGGCCAAGGCCTCCTGAACGGCCGCGAATCTCAGTGGACCGACCACCTGCTCAAGGTCCTGGCCTTCCGGCAACTGCATCCTCTCAGCCAGTGCCGCCAGGGTCGGCAGATCGGGCACAAGCTCCATGGCGAATACCCGGCTGCCCGTCAAGCTGTCGAGAAAAGGCCGGGCGTATTCCAGTACCCTGGCGTCTTCGCTGTGAATGGTTCCCAGCAAATAACCCAGGTGCTCGCCGTCACGGGCCACCGACCAGAACACGGGCGTGCCCGCGGCATTTGCCAGCGGTGCCGCCAACAGCATCCACGCCAGCAGCAGCCGCAACCCGGCCATCGGGACATTCGACCAACTCCGCGTGGCAATTTTCGGTCTATTCACTTATGCTCCCAGCCTGCCTCAGCTGCACAAGCCAAACAGTATATGCCATCTATCGCAGACCGCTTCAGGGGTTTCCTGCCGGTCGTACTCGACCTGGAAACCGGAGGCTTCAATCCGGGCACCGATGCCGTGCTCGAAGTGGCCATTTGCGTGCTCCAGATGGATGATTTTGGGCGTTTGCGAAGGGCGGAAACCATTTCCGTGGATGTAAAACCGTTCGAGGGTGCCGTGATCGACCCCCGATCCCTGGAATTCACAGGCATCGACCTCGACGACCCTGAGCGCAACCCCCTGGTCGAAAAAGAAGCCCTGCGTCAAATCTGCCTGCCTGTGCGCAAAGAAGTTCGTGCCACCGGATGCCAGCGCGCCATCATGGTCGCGCACAACCCGATCTTTGACCTGGGTTTCCTGAACGCCATGATCGAGCGTACCGCTTACAAGCGCAGCCCGTTCCATCCGTTCAGTTCATTTGATACGGCCACCATTGGTGGGCTGGTCTTCGGCCAGACCGTCCTCTCACGCGCGGTGCAAGCCGCCGGCCTGGAGTGGAACGAAGCGAATGCGCATTCAGCAGCCTATGACGCGGAAAAGACCGCTGACCTGTTCTGCTCGGCGGTCAATCGCTGGAAAATCCTGACCGGGATGTAAGCAGGTCGCGCATTCAGGCCGTCAGGTCTCGGGGCTTCCGTAACCGCCGCCACCTGGCGTGAACACTTGCAGCAACTGGCCGGCCCGAACCCGGCTGGAAAACTTTCCGCCGATGTCCTGTCCATCCAGCCGATTGTTTCCGCGGGCGCCCGCCTCACCGCCCTCAAGGCCCCAGGGAGCGTGACGCCGGCGCTCGCTCAGGATGGTCACATCCGCGTCGGACAGAAAGCGATAGCTTCTGATGACCCCGTCACCGCCGTTGAACTGGCCGCGACCGCCCGACGCAGGACGAAGCGCATACGCCTCGACCCACAGCGGGTAATTCAACTCCAGTATCTCGACCGGGGTATTGAGCGTGTTGGTCATGTGACTGTGTCGGGCATGGCGACCGTTGGCGCCCGCACTGGCGCCGTGACCACCGGCGATGGTTTCATAGTAATCCCAGCCGCTGTCTCCGCGAACACCCATCGCCAGGTTATTCATGGTGCCCTGAGCGGCGGCCCCGATGCGCTCTGGCACCACCGTGGCCAGTGCGCCACACACCACGTCGACGATGCGCGTGCTGGTTTCGACATTGCCCGCCGCCACCGCGGCGGGCGGCCTGGCGTTGACCAGGCAACCGGCCGGCGCGACCAGGTGGATATCTTCCATGGCGCCATGGCACGGCGGCACATGATCGGGCATCAGGCAGCGAAAAACGTAAAAAACCGCTGCCGCCGTCACCGGCAGCGGGCAATTCAGATTGCCTTGCACCTGCTCCGCGGTGCCACTGAAATCCACCTGGACTTCAGCCTCCCCGATGTCGATGGTCACCCGTATCGCGATGTCGGTGTTGCCCATTCCATCGTCATCCATCAAGTCGGTAAACCGAAAACGGCCGTTGGGCAAGCGCGCCAGGCTGTCTCTGGCCAATTGCCGGGCATAGCGCTGAAGTTCAGCGCAGCTGCTCTGAAAATGTTCCAAACCCATGCCTTCCACCAGGTGCCGCAGGCGTCCGGCCGCCAGCCGGTTGGCGGCGACCTGGGCGCTGAAATCACCCAGCGAGGCAGCCCGGTCATTCAATCGGTCCAGAATAGGCTCCAGCACCTCCGCGACCCATTCATCGTTGTGGACGATCTTGACCGGAGCCAGCAGGATGCCCTCTTCCGACAGGTCGTGGCTCAACGGCATAGACCCGGGAGCGTCCGCGCCGATATCCACGTGGTGGGCGCGATTGGCGCTGAATCCGGCGATCTGGTCACCGACGAAAATCGGGGCCACGAAGGTCACGTCGGGCAGGTGGGTTCCTCCTCGATAGGGGTCGTTCAACACGACCATGTCGCCCGGCGCCCAGCTGCGGGACTGCACGAGGTCCACCATGGCGTACGCCATGCTGCCAAGGTGAACCGGCATGTGAGTCGCCTGGCCCAGCAAGCGGCCCGACGCGTCGAACAGCGCACAGGAATAGTCCAGGCGATCCCGGATATTCGGTGAAAAAGCCACGCGGCCCAGCATCGCCCCGGCCTCTTCGCAAATGGCCGCGACCCTGCTGGAAAACAGACTGAGCGCTACGCCGTCCAAGCGATCTTGGGTCCTGGGCTTGCCGGGATACCCGTGGGCGCGAGCGCCAGGCCAGTGGCGGCCATGATGACTTGACGGCCACGCCCCATGGCTGTCGAGGCATCAGGGCAGAGCGCCCGTGCGCCGAACGTGAAATCCAGGCGGTCGGCCCCGCGCCGCTCATGCCGCCGAACCGGGCGGGAGCCCTTCATAATGCCGAACACGGGAAACGAGATCACGGGTTTCACCACACGCGCGCCGCCAGAAACCCTGGATTGTACCAGTGGGGGTGATTACAAACAGGTGCGCCATTGCGTAAAATGCACCGCGACCATCACGCTTGGAAATCAACATGCCTATCGACGGAAAACTGCTTGAAATTTTGTGCTGCCCGGTCAGCAAATCGCCGCTGACGATGCTGCTGCCGGAGAAACTCTCAAAACTGAATAGCGCCATTGAGTCAGGCGGCATTCTTTTCGTCGATGGCAAGCCGGTTGAACAGGCGCTGGAGGAGGCCCTGATCACCGAAGACCAGAAAGTGATTTACCCCATCGAGGACAGCATCCCGATACTGCTGGAACACAAGGGTATCGGCACCACACAGCTGAACGATTTCTAAGCGTTCGCGCACCCGCTACAACAGTTTGCCCGGATTCAGAATACCGTGTGGATCCATGACCTGCTTGATGCCCCGCATCAGCTCAATTTCCTCCTCTGAGCAGGAGTAACCCAGGAAGGGTCGCTTGAGCAAACCGATCCCATGCTCTGCCGAGACGCTGCCGCCGTAAGCGCGAACCAGCCGGTAGATCGCTTCACTGGCCTCTTTGCAGCGGCGCTCGAATGCCGCCGTTTCCTCACCCTCGGGCTTCAGAACATTCATGTGCAGGTTTCCGTCACCCACATGGCCGTACCACAGCAGGGAGCAGCCGGCAAAACGCGCTTCAGCCAGCGTCGTCAGGTCCTGCAGGAAATCAGGCAGTTTCGACACGCGAACCGACAGGTCGTTTTTGTAGGGCGTGTACGGGGCGGCCGCCTCGGAAATGGCTTCCCGGTAGCGCCACAACGCCCGCTTCTGTGCCTCGCTGGTCGAGAGGACACCATCCAGAATCCAGCCCCGCTCGAGCATCTCGTCAAAGATCGCCAGCGCCTGCTCCTCGATGTGCTGCTCCGAAGCCGCCGGTACGTCAAATTCAACCAGCAGAAACCCGTCCGCTGAGGTTTCCAATGGGTAGCGCAGATCGAATGACCGGCAGACCAGTTCCAGCGCGCCCACCGAAAAAAACTCGCAGGCTGACAGCCGAAGGCTGCCCCTCAGCTTAGCCAGCACCGTCATCATGACCGGCATGGAATCAAGCGCCAACAACATCACTCGCGAAGGCGGCGGGGCTTCGGTCAGGCGAAGCGTCGCTTCCACGACAATGCCCAGCGTCCCCTCACTGCCGATCATCAGATGGCGCAGGTCATATCCACTGGCGTTTTTTACCAGGCCCCGGTTCAGGTCCAGTAACCGCCCCCGGCCATCGATGACTTTGAGTCCTTTAACCCGTTCGCGCGTCATGCCGTGCCGCAGCACCCGGATGCCGCCGGCATTGGTGGCAATGGTTCCTCCCACCTGGGCGCTGCCCTCGGCGGCGAAGCTCACCGGATAGTACAGACCGAGTTCACGGGCGCGGGCCTGCACCTCGGCGATGGCCACTCCTGCCTGCACCGTCAGCAGGCGGTCAGCAGGATCTTCATGGAGAATCCTCCGCATACGGTCCATGGACACCACGATCTCACCCGAGGCCGCCAGCGCACCGCCGCTGAGTCCTGTTCGGCCGCCTGAGGGCACAAGGTGCATCCCAGTGGCAATGGCCGCGCGAACAAGATCACTGACCTGCGTGTTGTCCGCCGGAAAAGCCACAGCCGTCGGATCGGGTCGACGAAACCGGGTCCAATCCTGGCCGTGCGACTCCAGCACGCCGGGATCGGTGGAGAGGCTCAACCCCGGACACTGGGCCCTGAATGTATCGATGCGCGATGTGGACATGTTCCTGGCCCCGTGCGGACGGTTCATTCCGGCCGCTTTTGACTGCCATGACCGGGTCTGTAATGATGCCGCTAACCGATCGCTGGGGAAAGTCATGCTGAAAAAGTCGTTGATCATCGCTTGGATGCTGACATTATTTGCCTCGGCCCAGGCACAGGAAGAGCCGCCCAAACCGGCAAAGCTGTTCGAGGCGGAGCATCCCATCGAGGTGACCCTCACCGGACCATGGCGTCAGATCATGCGCGACAAGGACAGCGAGGAGCGCTTCCCGGGAACTTTCCGTTATGTGACGGAGAGCGGGGAGGAGCGCAGCATGGACGTGGAATACAAAACGCGGGGGCTGACACGGCGAGACAAGGTTTGCGACTTCCCGCCCCTCAAGGTGTACTTTGACAAAAAAGCCAACAAGGGCACCGAGTTCAGAGGGCAAAGTTCGCTCAAGCTGGTCACTTACTGCCAGAAAGACAAACGATTTTTGAATTACAACCTGCTCGAATTCATGATCTACCGGATGTATAACCTGATTACGCCATACAGCTTCCGCGTGCGTCCGCTGCAAGCCACCTACCAGGACGAGAAAAGCCGGAGTTTCAAAGTCAGCAGTTTCAGCTTTCTTATCGAAGATGTGGATGACCTGGCTGACCGCCTCGATCTCAAGGAACTGTCGATCGATGCACTCAAGCCCACCGATCTGGACCCGGCTGAAACTGCCAATTACACGCTTTTTCAGTACATGATCGGCAATCTCGACTGGGCCGCGACCGCCGGGCCGGGGGGCGGGGAATGCTGCCACAACGGGAAGCTGATCGGCAAAAGCGAGACCGACCGGCCGGTATTCGCCATCCCTTACGACTTCGACTCCTCAGGACTGGTGGACGCCCACTACGCGGCGCCACCGCAGCAGCTGCGAATCCGCAGTCTCAAGCAACGGGTTTACCGCGGGTTCTGTTTTAACAACGACGAAATACCCGCCACCCTGGAACGTATGCGCGGTCAACGGGACGCCATTTTTGCGCTGCTGGATAACGAGAAACGTCTGAGCGGGCGCAAAAAAGGGAACGCCCGCAGATTCCTTGCAGGCTTCTACGACAGCGTGGAATCCGAGGAAAACATCCAGGAATTGATCATCGACAAATGTCGGGGCTGACCCCGACGGCACCGGCATCGCTCGCTTCCGCCTTGGCGCCCTGCGCCTGAGCGCTTCCAGCCTCATCCTCGGCAGGCGGGGCACCCGCTTCAGAGTCTGAAGGCCCGGCAGCAGAGCTTTGCAGCCACTGCAACCGCTCGGCCAGCAATTCGTTGCCCGGCTGGAGCGCCATAACAGCCTTCAGATAGTCTTCACGCCCCGCGTCATCCCGAGGCAATTCCAGTCGCTGGTCCCCGTAGCCCGCCACTGCCGTGTCACCGACAATTTCGAGAAATCCTTCGTGACCACCGTAATGTGCGGCGATCCCGGTGTCATTCGCAACCACGCGGCCCTGGAATCGCGGCCACACCACGCCCCCGGTGGGCGTGTGGCCGACCACGATGCGCTCGGCCTCGTATCGCTCCAGAATGGCCTCAACAACCGGGATCAGCATCTGCTCGTCGTCCTCGGCAAGTCCCCGGTACCACAGAGGCCCCATTGGGTCTTCGATCATGCCGGGGGCCTGCGGATTGAAATGACGCAACTCCTGATGCGCCTGATCCGTCATTTCCCGCAGGCTCATATGGCAGTAGCTGGCGCTGATGCCACCATGCAGAAATATCGAGCCATTGACCATCACCGCGACCGGGTTTTCAAGCAACCATTGACCGTATTCTCCATCCGGCATCCAGGCGTTCCGGTGCTCGACCCAGCCCAGCGGGTACTGCTGTTCCCACTCCTTGCGATATTGTTCAAGATCCAGCGTCGCAAGCGTCTCGGCCTGCGTTTGCTCCAGCTGCGCCAAGGTGTAATCCCATTGCATTTCACGCAAGCTCGCTGAGCGCCGATTGGTAAAGTGCGCGTACTCACCCGGGTGCACATAACGCAGATCGCCGTAGGAATTCATGGCCTCATGGTTGCCAATCAGGGTATGCACGCGTCCATCTTTCCTGCGCGCCTGCTTCTTGAGCGCTTCCAGGTGCTCGATGATGGCAATGCTGTCAGGGCCCCGGTCGGTCACATCGCCGGTCTGCACAAGGTGCGTGTCGCCCCCTGTCCACTTTCCCCGCTTGCTGATTAAGCCGGCGTCGGTCAACACCTTGAGGTACTGCTCGTAGTCACCGTGCAGGTCGCCAATGGCAACAATGCGAGGTACCTCGTTCCATTCCAACGCGGCCTCGTCGGCACTCACCATGCCGCAAAGCAGGGCGGCTAATGCGAAAAACGCGAATGGAACCGCCTTGAACAAGGACCGTTGACGTCGAAATCCGGAACTCACGGGACCAGAGATTACCGCACCGGGCAATCGTTGTCGCTGACGGTGTGGCGGTAACCCGCCATTGTTCCAGCATAACCCAGCAATCAGGACGATCGGTTTTCGATCAGCTAAGCGTTCTGAAGAGTAAGAGGCGGCCATATTCGCAAATTGCATCCTTAATTAAGATTATGTTGGTCCAGTTTGTGCAATTTCAAAAAATTAATGGTGGCCTGCAGCCGATAAAGCTAAATATTTCATTAACTT